>CAJFTW010000025.1 GCA_904420025.1 Candidatus Pseudolachnospira avium | reverse complement strand
TTTACCATTCTCGCCCTGACGCCGGGGGATCCGGCGCAGATGATCCTGGGGGAGAATGCCTCTCTGGAGGATATTGAGCAGCTGCGGGAGGAAATGGGCCTGAACGAAAATTTCCTGATCCGCTATGTGAAATATATGGCGGACGCGGTTCGCCTGGACTTTGGAGAGTCCTACCGCACCGGTCTTCCGGTGGTGGAGGAAATCCTGACGCGTCTGCCCAACACATTTGCCCTGGCTTTCTTTGGAATCGGGCTTTCGGTGGTGATCGGGGTTCCCATTGGTATCATTTCCGCTGTAAAACAGTATTCCATTTTTGACACGGTCAGCCTGGGGCTGGCTCTGATTATGACTTCCATTCCGGCGTTCTGGCTGGGCCTGATGCTGTTGCTGGTGTTTGCGCTGCGGCTGGGGTGGTTTCCAGCTATCGGCATCACCGACTGGACCGGCTTTGTCATGCCGTCTGTGACGCTGGCGATTGGCAGCATGGCGGTGATGATCCGGATGACTCGCTCCACCATGCTGGAAGTGATCCGCGAGGACTATATCCGCACAGCCCGCTCCAAGGGAGCCAGCGAGGGGCGGATTATCAAAAAGCACGAGCTGCGGAATGCGCTGCTGCCGATTATCACCATTGTAGGAATCAACTTTGGCGCGCAGATGGGCGGCGCCATGATCTGTGAGACGGTATTTTCCATCCCTGGCATGGGAAGCCTGATGATTACGTCAGTGCGCCAGAAGGATGTGCCCATGGTCATGGCCGCGGTGCTCTTTGTGGCCATCGCCATCAGCCTGATCAATTTGTTGATTGACATTATCTATGCGTTTGTGGATCCGCGGATCAAATCCCAATATGTAAAGACATCGAGGTGATTTCATGAAAAACTCGAAAGTGGAAGAAAAGGCGGGGGCAGGAAGGGCTGCTACCAAGAAGAACAGCCAGCTGGCCGCTATTATGAAACGATATATGAAAAACAAGCTGGCGGTTTTTGGCTTGGTGCTGTTTCTTATTTTGGTTGTGCTGGCGGTGGGAGCGGATCTGTTTGCGGATTATGAGGCGGACGCTATCACCCAGAATATGTCGGAACGACTGCAGCCGCCCAGCGCGGAGCACTGGTTCGGCACCGACCGGTATGGCCGGGACGTTTTTGCCAGAATCCTCTTTGGCGGCCGCATTTCCCTCTGGGTGGGCACCGCGACCATCCTGATTTCCCTGGCGGGCGGTTCCCTGATCGGCGCGGCGGCCGGCTATTACGGCGGCAAGATTGACAACGTGCTGATGCGGATTATGGATGTCTTTCTGGCCATCCCCTCCATTCTGCTTGCCATCTCCATTGTGGCGGCGCTGGGGAACGGCATGATGAACCTGATGATTGCCCTCAGCGTATCTTCCGTGCCGCGGTTCGCCCGCATTGTCCGTTCCTCCATCCTGACGGTCAAGGGGCAGGAGTTTGTGGAGGCGGCCCGGGCGTATGGATGCCGGAACGGCAAGATTATTCTCTACCACATTCTTCCCAACGCCATTGGGCCGATCATTGTACAGGCAACCCTGTCCATGGCCAGCACCATCCTGATGATCTCTTCCCTGAGCTTTGTGGGCCTGGGGCTTCCCTCAGCCATTCCGGAGTGGGGCTCCATGCTTTCCGAGGCCAAGGAGTTTATGCGCTACGAGCCCTATCTGATTGCGTTTCCCGGGATTGCCATTGTCCTGGCGGTGATGGCGTTTAACCTGATCGGGGATGGCCTGCGGGACGCGCTGGATCCGAAACTGCGGAATTAACCGGAGGGGGTAACATGGAACATTTACTGGAAATCAAAGATCTGTATGTAGTTTATAAAGGGGACGACGCCCTGGTGCGGGCGGTCAACGGAGTGGACCTGACCCTGGAGCGGGGCGAGACATTGGGCCTGGTGGGGGAGACCGGAGCAGGAAAGACCACCACGGCGCTGGCCATTATGCGGCTGCTCCCGGACCGCATTGGCTTTATTGAAAAAGGCCAGATCCTGCTGGACGGAAACGACATCACCAAGGCCAGCGACGCGGATATGCGGGTGCTGCGGGGCAGCCTGGTGTCCATGATCTTTCAGGATCCCATGACCAGCCTGAACCCGACCATCCGTGTGGGGGAGCAGGTGGGCGAGGTGCTGGAGCTGCACCATAAGGAGCTGGGCAAAGAAGAAATTGAAAAACGGGTAGATGAAATATTTACCCTGGTAGGGCTTCCGCCTGAAAGAAAAACCGACTATCCACACCAGTTTTCTGGAGGCATGAGGCAGCGGATTGTGATTGCCATTGCCCTGGCCTGCCAGCCGCAGCTGCTCCTGGCGGACGAGCCTACCACCGCACTGGATGTGACAATCCAGGCACAGGTCCTGGAGCTGATGCAGCAGCTGAAGGAAAAGCTTCACACCTCCACCATCTTGATTACCCATGACCTGGGAGTGGTGGCGGAAACCTGCGACAAAGTAGCTATCATGTATGCCGGCGAGATCATTGAGATTGGCACGGTGGAGGATATCTTTGAGGGCGGGGCGCATCACCCTTATACAGAGGGGCTGTTTGGCTCCATTCCGGATTTGGAGAAGAAGGAAAGGCGGCTGCATCCCATTGATGGGATGATGCCGGATCCTGCGGATCTTCCGGAGGGCTGCAAATTTCATGACCGCTGTCCCAAGGCGACTGAGCGCTGCGCTTCGCAGCCGCCGGCTATGTACCGCTGGGGAACCCATGGAATCCGCTGCCATCTGTTTGGAGAGGAACCTGACAAATTGTGACAGGGAATGAGGAATGAGATATGACCGTACCAATTTTAGAAACCAAGCATCTGAAAAAATATTTTAGAACTTCCCGGGGGGATCTTCATGCGGTGGATGACATCAATATTTCCATTGAAAAGGGAAAGACCCTGGGCGTGGTGGGAGAGTCCGGCTGCGGGAAATCTACCCTGGGGAGAGTGATCCTGCGGCTCCTGGAGGCAACGGAGGGTGAGATACTCTTTGAGGGCCAGGATCTCTGCAAATTGAATCCTCGGCAGATGGAAAAAATGCGCCGTGAATTGCAGATTATTTTCCAAGATCCGTTTTCTTCTCTGAATCCCCGGCTTTCCGTCAGCGAGATTATTGCGGATCCCATCCGGACCAACAAACTTCTGGCTCATAAATGTGAGATTCAGGATCGGGTAATAGAGCTAATGCACACCGTAGGGCTTTCCGACCGCTTTATCAACGCCTATCCCCATGAGCTGGACGGCGGACGGCGGCAGCGGATTGGCGTGGCACGGGCCTTGGCTTTAAATCCCAAATTTATTGTATGCGATGAGCCGGTATCGGCTCTGGATGTGTCCATCCAGGCTCAGATTTTGAATCTGATGATGGATCTGCAGGAAGAGCGGAATCTGACCTATCTGTTTATTACCCATGATATGAGTGTTGTAAAACATATCTCCAACCAGATTATGGTGATGTATATGGGGCAGTGTGTGGAAGTCTCTCCGACAGATGAATTGTTTGAAAACCCCATTCACCCTTATACGCAGGCCCTTCTCTCCGCTATTCCGGTACCAAAGCTGCGCCGGGACCGGGGCAAACGGCACTTGATCCAGGGAGAAGTGACCAGCCCGGTGAATCCGAAGCCGGGATGTCGTTTTGCGCCACGGTGCCCTTACGCCCGCCCGGAATGTACCGGAGAGTCAATCCCTCTGACGGAGCAGAGTCCGGGACATTTTGTGTCCTGTGTCCTGCCTTAACTGGTCAGGCAAGGCATGTATGGAAAATGAAATCCTATATGAGATGTGAGGGAGGAAACAATATGAACCGAGAATTTTTCACGGAAAACCGCCGGGAATTTTTGAATCAAATGGAGGATTGTTCGGTGGCGGTATTTTTTTCCGGGCATTTCCAGAGAAATACAAACGACCAGCTAACCTATCCTTTTTCGGTGGAGCGGAATTTCTACTATTTTACAGGCATAGACCGGGATAATTTTACGCTGATGATGTGGAAGTATGGAGAGCGCCAGGGAGCACAGCTCTTTATCCCGCCGGTGGATGAGCACTATGAGAAATGGCAGGCCCGTATGCTCCGCCCTCAGGAGGCAGCGGAAATATCCGGCATTTCCTCGGTGCTGTATCATTATCAGTTCGAGGAAGAGTTTGCCAAGAGGATGTTTACCCCCGGCCCCTGCCGGAATGTGTATCTTTTCACCAACATTGCGGAGATGCATGAGCCGTTTACCCCTTCCCAGGCTTTCGCCCGCCGGGTAGCGGAGCTGTATCCCTCGGTGCGGGTTGAAAACGCTCTACCCTTGATGACAACGCTGCGCAACTCCAAAAAGCCGGAGGAGGTGGCGGAGCTTACCCGTGCGGTAAACCTGACCGGGGAGGCTCTGGCCCATGTGGCAGGGCTTCTGCAGCCGGGCATCTGGGAGTATCAGATCAAGGCCCACTATATTCACTATCTGAGCATGCAGGGCAGCGGCCCCCGGTTCCGTTCGGTGGTGGCGGCGGCCAAGAATGCTACTGTACTCCACTATAATGACGCGCAGTACCAGTGCCAGGACGGCGATATGGTTCTGATGGATGTGGGGGCTGTGAGCAACTGGTATGTATCCGACGTAACCCGCACTTTGCCGGTGAGCGGTAAGTTTACACCCAGACAGCGGGAAATCTATGACATTGTCTATGAGGCGCTGGAAATTGGCCTGGATACCATCCGGGTGGGAATCAGCGAGGATGTGGTGAACACGGCTATTCGGAAGCATTATGCCCAGGCGCTGAAAGCCATCGGTCTGATTACGGAGGCACGGGACGTAGAAAAATACTATTTCCATGGATCTGGCCATCCCATTGGGTTGGATCTCCACGATCTGCGGGATGCGGATAAGATTATCACGGAGAACTGCGTGCACACGGTGGAACCTGGCCTTTACATTGCCGAGTGGGGGATGGGGATACGGATTGAGGACAATGTGGTTGTCACCTCCGCTGGCATTCAGAATCTGTCCGGCCACATTCCGAAAACCGCCAACGATGTGGAGAATCTGGTAAAATAGCTGCCGGCAGAGGAACTGGCAAGAGGGGAGAACAATATGGGTGAGCAGGAACGGAGTACGGACACGCTTCTGCGTCTGTACCTGACCTTTTTCAAAATGGGTATGGTGACATTCGGCGGCGGTTACGCCATGCTGCCGATTCTGGAGAGGGAAGTGGTGGAAAAATACCACTGGGCGGAAAAAGAAAAGGTGCTGGATTACTATGCGGTGAGCCAGGGGCTTCCGGGGATTATCGCGGTCAATGTGGCCGTGTTTATCGGCTATCACCGCCGGAGAGTGCCGGGAGGTGTGGCGGCGGCCCTGGGGGTGGTATCTCCCTGTATCATTATTATCACGATCATTGCAGCCTGCCTGCAGAACTTCCAGGATAATCCGTATGTGCAGCATGCCCTGGGCGGGATCTCTGTCTGTGTCTGCGCTCTGATTGCCAGCACGCTGTTGGGACTTTGGAAGAAGAGTGTCCTGGATCTGCCGGGATTCCTGATCTTTCTGGTAGTGGCAGCCCTGTCCCTGTTTACCTCGGTTTCTCCGATTTTGATTGTGATTGCCGCGGCGGTAACCGGCATTCTGATTCAGGAAGCAAAGAGGAGGAGAGTGGGATGATTTACCTGCAGCTTTTCTGGGAGTTCTTTCAGATCGGATTGTTTGCGGTGGGAGGCGGCATGGCCACCATCCCGTTCCTGGAGCATCTTTCGGAAACTTCCGGCTGGTATCCGCTGTCCTTCATCACGGATATGATTGCCATCTCCGAGTCCACACCAGGTCCCATCGGTATCAATATGGCCACCTACGTGGGGTACAATGTAGGGGGAATGCCCGGCGGGGTGATTGCCACCATGGGGGTGGTGCTTCCCTCCATTGTCATTGTGACGATTGTATCCAGATATCTGGAAAAATTCAGTGGAAACCGACTGGTGGACAATGCCTTTTACGGACTGCGGCCGGCGGTAACCGGGCTGATTCTGGTGGCCGGTTTGACGGTGGTGCAGACTTCCTTCTTCCACGTGTATGCGTGGTCAGACTTTGCCCGCCTGACGGAGGTGCTGGATTGGAGAAAACTGGTATTTTTTGTGATTATGTTCTTTGGTATCCGGAAATTTAACAAACATCCGATTTTTTACATTGCGGTGGCGGCAGTCATCGGCATTGTATTTCAGTTTTGACAAGAGCCTGCCAGGGTTTTGAGAGAAGCCGCACATGCTTGTCTTTGCAGACAGTGGTGTGCGGCTTTCATTTTGTGAACTTTTTGTTAAACTATTGACAAACTGGGATGGATACGCTATACTGTCAAAGCGTTAACGTTAAAATTTTGACAAATTTTTCTGCCTACTTACAAGGAGGATGGAACATGACCAAGAAAGCGATGGCCATTCCGGAAATCATGGACTCGCCGGAGGCGTTGAAAGCAAAACTGGCAGCCATGCGGGCGGCCCAGAAAACTTTTGCCACCTACACCCAGGAACAGGTGGACCGGATCTTCTTTGAGGCGGCCATGGCGGCCAACAAGGCCCGGATTCCCCTGGCCCGGATGGCGGTGGGGGAGACCGGCATGGGCGTGCTGGAGGATAAGGTAATCAAGAACCACTATGCGGCGGAGTATACCTACAACGCCTACCGCTACACCAAGACCTGCGGGGTGGTGGAGGAGGACCCGGCCTACGGCATCAAAAAGATCCTGGAGCCCATGGGCATCATCGGCGCGGTGATCCCCACCACCAACCCCACCTCCACGGCCATTTTCAAAGCGCTGCTGGCCTTAAAGACCCGCAACGCCATTCTCATCAGCCCCCACCCCCGGGCGGCCAAGTGCACCATCGCCGCGGCCAAGGTGGTGCTGGACGCGGCGGTGCAGGCAGGCGCCCCGGAGGGGATCATCGGCTGGATTGAGCAGCCCACCCTGGAGCTGTCCAACCTGCTGATGCAGGAGTCGGACGTGATTCTGGCCACCGGCGGCCCGGGCATGGTGAAGGCCGCCTACTCCTCCGGAAAGCCGGCCATCGGCGTGGGGCCGGGCAACACCCCGGTGATCATGGACAGCAGCTGCGATATTCCCACGGCGGTGTACTCGGTGATCCACTCTAAGACCTTTGACAACGGCATGATCTGCGCCTCCGAGCAGTCGGTGACGGCCCTGGCAGACATTTATGATGCGGTAAAGCAGGAGTTCATCAACCGGGGCTGCTACGTGCTGAAGCCGGGGGAGCTGGACGCGGTGCGGAAGATCCTGCTCAATGAAAGCGGCACGGCCAACCCGAAGATTGTGGGCCAGCCGGCTCCGGTAATTGGGGAGATGGCGGGAATCCAGGTACCGGCAGGCACCAAGATCCTCATTGGCGAGGTGGAGTCGGTGGATGTGTCCGAGCCCTTTGCCCATGAAAAACTCTCCCCGGTGCTGGCCCTGTACAAGGCCCAGACCTTTGAGGAGGCGCTGGAGAAGGCGGAGAAGCTGGTGGAGGACGGCGGCTATGGCCACACCTCCTCCCTGTACATCCATCCCTCGGAGAAGGAGAAGATGGCGGAGCATGCGGAGCGGATGAAAACCTGCCGGATTCTGGTGAACACCCCTTCCGCCCAGGGCGGTATCGGCGACCTGTACAACTTCAAGCTGGCCCCCTCCCTGACCCTGGGCTGCGGCTCCTACGGCGGCAATTCGGTATCGGAGAACGTGGGTGTGAAGCACCTGCTGAACATCAAGACCGTGGCAGAGAGGAGAGAAAACATGCTTTGGTTCCGAACTCCTGAGAAGGTGTATTTCAAGAAGGGCTGCCTGCCGGTGGCGCTGGAGGAGCTGCGCCGGGTCTATGGAAAGAAGAAGGCCTTCCTGATCACGGATACCTTCCTGTACCAGAACGGCTACACCAAGCCGGTGACGGATAAGCTGGACGAGATGGGGATTCCCTACGCCTGCTTCTTTGAGGTGGCTCCGGATCCCACCCTGCAGACGGCTCAGAAGGGCATGGAGCTGCTCAACGCCTTTGGACCGGATGTGATCATTGCCCTGGGCGGCGGTTCCGCCATGGACGCGGCCAAGATCATGTGGCTGATGTACGAGCACCCGGAGTGCCGATTTGAGGATCTGGCCATGGATTTCATGGACATCCGGAAGCGGGTGTACACCTTCCCCAAGATGGGGGAGAAGGCCATGATGGTGGCCATCCCCACCTCCTCCGGCACCGGCTCTGAGGTGACGCCCTTTGCTATCATCACCGACGCGGAGACCGGCACCAAGTGGCCCATTGCAGACTATGAGCTGCTGCCCAACATGGCCATTGTGGACACGGATTTTATGATGACCCAGCCCAAAGGGCTGACCAGCGCGTCCGGCATTGACGCCCTGACCCACGCCCTGGAGGCTTACGTCTCCATTATGGCCACGGATTACACCGATGGCCTGGCCCTGACGGCGGTGAAGAACATCTTTAAGTACCTGCCCCGGGCCTATGAAAACGGGGCGGCGGATCCGGAGGCCCGGGAGCACATGGCCAACGCCTCCACCATTGCCGGCATGGCCTTTGCCAACGCCTTCCTGGGCGTATGCCATTCCATGGCCCACAAGCTGGGTGCCTACCATCACCTGCCCCACGGCATTGCCAATGCCCTGCTCATTGAGCATGTGATCCGGTACAATGCGGATCCGGCGCCGGCCAAGATGGGAACCTTCTCCCAGTACCCGTACCCCCATGCCAAGGAGCGGTACTGTGAGATTGCCCGGTTCATCGGCATCACCGGCAAGAATGATGACGAAGTGCTGGAGAACTTCATCCGGGCCATTGGGGAGCTGAAGGAAAAGGTGGGCATTAAGAAGTATATCAAGGACTACGGCATTACCGAGGAGGCTTTTGCCGCCACCATGAACCAGATGGTGGAGAACGCCTTCAACGACCAGTGCACCGGTGCCAATCCCCGGTATCCGCTGCTGTCGGAGATTGAGTCCCTGTACTGGAAGGCCTTTGACGGAAGAGAACAGTAACATTTGAACAGGAATATTCGGAAAAATTGCAGACGGAAAATGCCGGCACATTCCCTGTGCCGGCGCAAAACGGAAAGCCCCAGGCGCTGTGGAAGGAAGCGCCTGGGGTTATTGTAGTGGCGCGCCCGGCGGGCGCAGCGGGAACGTACTTTCCCGGGCCGGAAAAGTGCCGTCTCCGGCCGCGGAGGAGAGGGTGTATTTGGCCAGCCATTCCAGGCCTCTTAGATTAGTCTGCAGTTCCCTCACCAGGCACCTGGCTGTTATCTGCAGCTGTCGGATCCCCTGCTCCGTCAGCTCCAGCGGAAGCTGCGGATTCCGGGAAATTGCCGGCAACCGGTGTGAGAGTCCCGCAGCACGGGTCACAAGGGGCTTCACACTCCTCCTTCAGGTACTCCTCAAACTTAGGCGGACCCAGCTCCAACGGCTTGATGGACAGATCCAGCAGATCGCCGGAGACAAAGTCCATGCAGATGGTGTCGGCGGTGGGCTGCAGGCAGGCCTTGGGCACGGAGGCCCTTCCCAGGTGCGGGATCTTGTACTGGGAGAAGTAGATGCTCTTGACATACACGCTGAGCCCGATGGTGGCGGTCCGGTCTGTGGGGTCAAAGTCCAGGATCTTGGGAATGGCAATCAGATTCAGCCCTTCCCGTACCAGGTTGGAGGCCGTGTTCAGGCCGGTAAACTGGATGGCAGGCGCCCCGGTGCCGCTGTCGCTGGCCACCCCGTAAGGGGCAAAAATCTCCAGCTCCACCGAATCCGGGTTGGTGTCCTCATCGTAGTATTCGTAACCGTCCGCGGTGCTGTCCGTGGGCAGGTAGGTGGCGCTTACGGTGCTGGTGGCCAGCAGCCGCTTGGCGCAGTCGTAAAACTGGATGACAAAGGTGACATTTAAGCTGGTCAGGGTGACCAGATAACAGCTGGGCCGCCCGCTGATGGGAGCAACGGTGGTGGCGGCGGAGCCGGTGGAGGCAAAGGTGACGTTGGTTACCTGGGCGGAAATACTGGCCACCGTACCGGCTGTGGTGGGAAAGTCAATGGGGACCGCACGGCACAGGTTGATGCCCAGCTCATCGTACACCACCGGCGCCAGCAGCGTCAGGGAATCCGGATCGCCGCAGACCGGATCGGTGCAGAAATCCCGGCACTTTCCCGTTGCGTTCACCCCATTGCTGATATAGCGTTTGGGACGGCATTTGCAGCCGTTCTGTTTGCTCTTCGGCATAAGGTTCGTGGTCCTTTCCATAAAAATGCTTACTTTATCTTATGCAGAGGCATGGGTTTGGTTCAAGGAGAATCCCAGCCGAAGCACTATACAGCGGATGGGGCGGGAGGCCTGCGGGAAACGGCCCATGGATTTGCTGCCTCCGATCGGTGCGTTTGGCGGGAATGGCTGCATAAGATAGAAGAAAAGGGAAAGGAAGAGAGGAGATTCCGTGAGTCAGATTTATCCGAGGGGGGATGGCGGGCAGATTGCCTTGTACCAGGCAGGAAACCGGGTGGCGGCGGTTTCTCTGCCGCACCGGCGTTTGGGGCAGACGGCTGTGCAGAAGCGGGACTGCCTGGAGGGGCTGACCTCTGTTTTGTACCAGGGGCGGATTTACTTTGCCTACTGCAATCTGGCCCATCAGGTAGCGATGGATGCGGTGGGCGGAGGGCGGGAAAGAATTGTCCTCACGGAGCACCAGGAGGAGAGCCGGTTCTGCGGCCTGATCCTGACGGTGCGGGAGGAGCAGCTGATGCTGCTGTACCAGGCCTGGAATCCGGAGCGGGAGCAGTTTGAGCTGCGGCTGACCGCCCCGTACCGTTCCGCCCCCAGCCGCCGGGTAGGGGACATGGGGGATGCCCCAGGCCGCTGCCGGCTCCTGGAATGGCAGGGGGAGACCTTTCTGCTGGCGGAGCCGGAAAATGGGGAAAATGGCCGGGTCTTTCTCTGGAAGAGCCTGTGGGAATGGCAGGAGATTCCGTGGAGGGAGAGAGGCCCGATGGCGCAGCAGGCAGAGCGAGAGATTTCTTTGCAGAGGCGGGCAGCGGCCCTGGAGGAACGGGAGTCGGAGCAGCGGGGGAGAGAGGCTGCCCTGAGGGAGCGGGAGCTGGAGCTGCAGGGGAGAGAGGCCGCCCTGGGGGAGCGGGAGTTGGAGCTGCAGGGGAGAGAGGCTGCCCTGCAGGAGCGGGAGGCCGCCCTGAGGGAGCCCCGGCAGGAATACCGGGAACGGCTGGAGGAACTGCGCCGGAAATACGAGGCACAGCTGGACAGCGCCCGGGCCCAGTATCAGGATCTGGCGGACACGGCGGCCCAGCTTCAGCAGATTGGGAAAATGTGGCGGGATAAATGCTATCAGATGGAAGGCCGGGAGCGGTAGAGAGGCAGCTCCCGGCCTTTTACAGCGACATTTTTTGTGAGATCCGGCTTACAAAAGTCCAGCTAACCGGTTATTGTGAGACATCCACGTATACATGGTAGGCTTCCTGTTCGATCTGGCAGAGGGGACGGAAAAGCAGGTCGCCGCACCGGTAGTCCAGGCTGCCTTCCTGCCGGGTCAGCTGCTGTTCCAGCGTCTCCTCCCGCAGCGGCAGCTTCAAAAACTCTCTTTGATCCGACAGGGCGGCCAGAATGTAGGGGCCTGCCTGAATGGCTGCCCGCTCCGGGCAGTCCGGGGTGCGGCACAGCGCCAGGTGGAAGGGGAAGCAGAGCTCCAGGAGGACTTCCTGGGAGAAATCACCCTCCAGCCGGTAGTAGCCTTCCGGAACGGCGAACGGACTGCCGGATGCCTCCTTCGGGGCAAGGACCGCCGCATCTCCTTCCATCACCTGCACCTGCGCGTCCTCCCGGCACCAGCTGGGCCGGCGCAGGAGAACGGTGCGGAAGGGCCCCTGAAGACGGAGGTGCATTTTTTCCGGGTCCCGGGCATCCTGCTCCAGGCGGATGTGCAGATCCTCCTCCGGCACCTCCAGCACCGAGGGGATCAACAGGGGCAGATAGAGGGTGTCCCCCTTCCGGAAGTACAGGGCATCCCGGAACTGGAAGGGGCTCTCCATGCCGGTGCCGTGGCAGCAGCTGTTCTCCCCCTCAAAGGTCCGGCGGGAGCCCGGCGCCAGCGGGAAGAAATAGGTGGTCTCCCCGGAGGACGACCGCTCCGAAGCCGCCAGGATATGGTTGAGCAGGGTGCGCTCATAGTAGTCCATGTACCGGGCTTCCGGGCGGAACCGATAAAGCTCCCGGGTCAGCTTCAGCATGTTGTAGGAGGCACAGGATTCCTGGGTATTCTCTGTCAGCAGGGAGCCAATGCGGCCTTTCTGCCGGAACATTTCCCCCTCCCCGGTTCCGCCGGGGGCGTAGCAGCGGCTGCCGGTGACCAGCTCCCAGAAATGGATTGCCTCCTGGTAATATTTCTCCTTTCCGGTGGCCCGGAAGATTTCCAAAGCCCCCAGGACCTGGGGGATGTGCTGGTTGGCATGCATGCCGGTGAGGGCGTCCACCCCCTGCTCCAGGGGATAGAGCAGCCGGTCATTGTCAAAGAGGCCGGCGCAGTCCAGGTAAGCCTGCTTGCCGGTGATCTGATACAGCCGGGCCATCACCTCGTTCATGCCGCCGTATTCCCCGGCAATATACATGGACCACATACGGGTCAGCTGGGTGCGGGAGAGCCGGCCCAGCCGGCGGCAGGCCCAGTCTCCCAGATCCCGGGCAATCTGCAGGGCGGTTTCATCCTGCAGGTACGTATAGCAGTCCAGGAGGCCCGCCAGGATTTTGTGGAGGGTATAGTAAGGGGCCCAGATTTCCGGGTAGGGCGTATACTCCTCCAGCAGGTCGAACTGCTCCTCCGAGTAGGCGCTTAAAAAGCCAGGCTGAAAACCTTCCGTCCGGGAAAAGGCCTGCTGGCATTCCCCCAGGCCCTGTACTAGGTAGCGGACTTTTTCCAGAATCCGCGGGTCCGGGCAGGAATGGTAGCAGCGGGCCAGGGCAGACAGGAAATGGCCGGTGGTGTGGCCGCGGAGAAGGCTGTCCGGCGCATCCCATCCATCCAGGGGATCGGCTCCCTTTACCGGCAGCCCAGCTGCCTGGCGGAAGGCGAAGAGCAGGGAATCCGCATCCACCTCCAGGAGGTAGGCGCGCATGCTTTCCTGGGTTTGGTAAAATTCGTTTCCGGCCACAATTTGGACAGAGGCCTCCCGGAAGTCATCCAGGGCTTCCGGCGGCACCTGGCGGGGATGGTCCTCCTCCTCCGCCACGGCCAGAAACAGCCGCACGGGAATCTGGGTCCCGGAAAGCCGGCCGGATGCCTCCCACACGCCGGCCCGGTCCGGAATCCAGCCTTCCTCCCGCTCCCAGGTCACCGGGTGGGAGATGGTGTCCCCTTCCACTGTCTCTACAATGGCCGCCGCCGGGGCGCGGAAGGGCTGCCCCACCACACCCTTGGCCCATACCGGCCAGACCTTCCGGGCCTGCAGTTTGTTTTCCGCCTCCAGAATCCGCACCGTGAACGCACGCACGGCCTCTGCGGTTCCGTGCCGGAGCCGGGCGGTCAGCTGCACGGTGCGGTTCCCCATGCCGTAGGCCGGCCGCTTGACCTTCCCGTCATGGGAAAGGAAAACGGGATGATGGGATTCCCAGGAGATTTCCGAACCGTAAACCCCTTGAAGGGGCAGGTGCAGGTCCGCCTCCACCGTGTTCAGATTCCCAATGTACAGGGCTTCCTTGTCTTTGGTTACCAGTTCCTGATCTGTCATCTTCATATATAGCTTCTCCCCTGTGCTGTCTGGAAAAGGCAGTTGCCTTTCCGGTCTGAGAAATTTCTGTCTATAGAATAAGGGAAAAGCGGGGAGATGTCTACCGGATTCCCTCAAAATCTGCCTTTATAAAATAGCAAAATAATGAAAAAAAGAGATTGACAATGTGTATTCCCTGTTTCCCAAGTCCTGTGGGCTGTCGGAAGCGGAATACTGGTCTCTGCTCCTGATCTATGAGGGGGTGGAAACCCAGAGCCAGATCAGCAGCCAGCTGTATCTCAGCCGCCAAACGCTGAACTCGGCTTTTAAGCAGCTGCGGAAAAAGGGTCTGATCCGCCTGGCGCCCTACGAGGAAAACCAGCGGTCTAAGCAAGCTTCCCTGACAGAGGAGGGCAGAGCGTTTGTGGAGACGTATGTGGTCCAAATGCATCAGATGGAGGAACGGGCCTGTACATGGCGGTGGCCTCGGTGATTTCCAGTATCTGTGCCATTCTGGGCGGCTATGCCTGTGCGGCCCTGCCCACCTGGACGGGCTCTCCTTCCTGTTTATCAACCTGTTCGTGGTCATCGTCTACTGGCTCAGCGGTGGACGGATCTACACAGGGCGGATGCAGATTGGCGATATTACCGCCATCATTGCCGGCAAGGCCATGAAACAGCTGATGAGCGGGCGGACCAGCTTCGTGATTGCCCACCGGCTGTCCACCATCCGGGATGCCGACACCATTTTGTACATGGAACACGGCAACATCATCGAACAGGGCAGCCACCGGGAACTGCTGCAAAAGAAAGGGGCCTACGCCTCTCTGTACTATAGCCAGTTTAATAGGATCTGCAAAGGCAAGGAAATGCAGCCGCTTATTGGATCCCTTTTCCCAGGTCGAATGCCTTCTGCAGCTCCGCCTTCCCTTCAATGTCCCCGGGATTCCAGTTGCCCCCGGCCAGCACATGGCCCAGGTTGTCCCAGCGCAGGTGCTCCATCAGGTGGTTATAGTAGAGGAGCACATCGTCAAAGTCGCTGCCCGCCGCGGCCATCAGCAGGGCGCCGGAGCGATTGTTTCCCCGGAGCAGGTTTTCTCCCCCCTCCTCCAGGGCGTACAGCCGGTCCACGGCGGTGCGCAGCTGGCCGCTCAGGTTCCAGTAGTACAGGGGGGAGGCCAGCACCACCACATCGCTTTCCT
The DNA here is from genome assembly GCA_904420025.1 of Candidatus Pseudolachnospira avium. GTDB lineage: Bacteria > Bacillota > Clostridia > Lachnospirales > Lachnospiraceae > Pseudolachnospira > Pseudolachnospira avium. Next base: position 12,795 of record CAJFTW010000025.1, on the reverse strand, counting down.
TTACGGCCGGGTAAATCTCCGCCATGCCGTCCTTCTGGACGCAGGGACATTCCTGGTCAGAATGGCCCCCGTTGCAGCCCTTGCAGCCGTGGATGTCCATCCGGTCCAAAAAGAACTCGGTCACGGTGTGGCCAGCGCTTTCCGCACCCTGTGTGAAGGCTTTGACTAGGGCGGCGGTGTTTCCGTTTTTCCGGGGACTTCCGTTTAAGATGACAATTTTCTCTCCCATGGTAAAATACCTCCCATTTTTGAGCGGCGGGAGCGAAAAAACGACGCTTGACCTTCCCCGCCGGGTGTTATAGGATAAGCATAACGGATACAGATAAAAAAACAAGTACGCACATAAAAGTAGGGTACTTGCCTACAGTATAGATACTTACCAAAAGGAGAGTGCGAAATGAGTGAACGCTGTATTTCCAAGGAGTGCCTCAGCACCACCGGCTTCAGCTATACCCTGTCCCTGATCAACGGGAAGTACAAGATGACCATCCTCTACACCCTGATGGAGTTTGGGGTTGTCCGGTTCAATGAGATGAAGCGGTATATCGGAGAAATTTCCTACAAGACCCTTAGCTCCACGCTGAAGGAGCTGGAGGCGGACCAGCTGGTCCACCGGGAGGAGTATCCGCAGATCCCTCCCAAGGTGGAGTACAGCCTCACGGAGCGGGGAAAGTCTTTGATTCCCATTCTGGACGGCATGTGCGAGTGGGGGGACCGGAACCGGCTGTAGGCTCAGCCCTTCCCAATGAGAACCTGCTTCCCGCAGAAAGCAAAGCCATATTTTCGGATGCGGTTTTCCGGGATTCCCCGGGCAATGAGCGAAGCGGCGTACTGCTTGGCTTCAATCTGTTCCAAAGCCGATGCTACGGTATCGGACAGGGAGGCCTCCTCCGGATCCTGCACCTTAAATTCCAGCAGAATGGCGTCATCCCCGGAGGTCTTGGGCTCCAGCAGCACGTCATACCGTCCAAAGCCGCTTTCCCGGTTGGAGGTGACTGTGTACCGGTCCCGCAGATCCACAATCAGCCCCAGCACAAAGCCGTGGTAGAAACGCTCCGGCTCCCGCTCGGCGGAGGCTTGTTTTCCGCTGTCAAAAAAACTGAACGTGGATAAGGCCACCCGGTTCATATAGACGTTCATCGCCTTCAGATCGTCCTGGATCAGTGCTTTGACAAAATCGTTATAGCCGCTGTCATAGTCGGAGAACCATCCGTGGATCATGGACTCAAACAGGACTCTTACCTCCCGGTTGGTCAGCTCCAGCCGGTATTTCATCCGCCCGGTCTGTTCCACAAATTCCGCCTGGGCCGCCCGCAGGTAGCCGCCGGCCAGAAGGAGGCTCCATATAGAGCTCTCCTTTACGGAAAGCTGGTCGTATACAATCTGTTCGTCCATAAACACCTCAATGGCGCCCCCGTTCAGCAGCCGCTCAAAATCTTCTTTAATGGATTTGCTCCCCTCGCGGATCAGCTTGCTGGCCAGGCTGTTGCTGCTGGTATTGGCCCAGTAGGTGCGGATCTGCCCTTTGTCCAGATAATTGATGATGGACCAGGGATTGTAAATGCCCTGAACTTCCCCAAAGACAAAGCCGTCATACCAGTATTTCACCTCCGCTGCCTTGTGGGACAAGCCGTATTCTGCCAGGGCGTTTCCCACTTCCTCTTCCGTAAAGCCAAAAGCCTGGGCATACTGGGAGCTGGTGGTGGTGATGACCTCCAGGTTATTCAGATCCGAAAAAATGGATTCCTTGCTGACCCGGGAGATTCCGGTCATCAGTGCTCTTTCCAGATAGGGGTTGGTTTTAAAGGTTGCGTTGAACAGGCTGCGCAGAAACGCCGTCAGTTCATCCCAGTATCCATCCACGTAGGCTTCCTGCATGGGCGTGTCATACTCATCCAGCAGGATCAGCACTTTTTTCCCGTAGTAGCGGGAGAGGTAGTCGGAGAGATTGTGAAGTCCCATGGTAGCCGTTGGCTCGTCCATCCGGATGTCCACGCTTCGGAAGTAGGCTTTCTCCTTTTTGGTCAGGAGATCCCCTTCCAGAAGAAATTCGTGTTTATTGTATAAATCCGTGAGAATCTGGTTGATCCGCTGCCGCGTCATGGAGAAGGTGCGTTCCTTTACGTTGGCAAAGGTGAGGCTGATCACAGGCAGCGTTCCCTGGAGGCGGCGGTATGCCGGGTACTGCCAGATTTTCAGATCCCGGAAAAGATCCGAACCTTCCGTGCTGCCAATGGAAAAGAACTGCTCCAACATGCTCATGGTCAGTGTCTTGCCGAATCGCCGGGGCCGTGTGATCAGCGTCACCTTATCCCCGCTTTCCCACCATTCCCGGATAAAGGGGGTCTTGTCAATGTAAAAGAAATGACCGGAAATGATTTCGCGGAAATCCTGATACCCAATGGAAACTTTTCTGGCCATAAAGTCCTCCTTCCCTTTCAGCCTGCGTCGGATATCGACCTTTTGGCCTTGGTATCATTATATCCTCCGGCCTGCAAAAGCACAACCCGTCTGGACGAAAATCCGGAAATGGTGTATACTGGGGACGCCGCTGGAGACGGCAAGAGAGGAAGTGGAAGTATGAGGGAACAAAAACGCCTGGTAGATCTTCACGCCCACACCCACTGTTCGGACGGAAGCCTTTCCCCGGAGGAGCTGGTGCGGCTGGCCAAACAGAAAGGGCTGGCGGCGGTGGCGGTGACCGACCATGACACCACCGCCGGCCTGGCGGCAGCCCTCTCCGAGGGGGCGCGGCAAGGGATTCAGGTCATCCCCGGTATTGAGTTTTCCACCAGCTGGGAGGACCATGAGGTCCATATGATCGGTCTGTTCCTGCGCCCGGACTGTCCTTCTCTGGAAGCAAGTCTGGAACAGATGCGCCGGGACCGGGAGGCGCGGAATATCCGGTCCGTGGAAAAGCTGGCGGAGGCGGGGTTTGCCGTCTCCCTGGAGGACCTGAAGGCCTTTGGGGAGGGGGCGGTGCTGACCCGGGGCCATATCGGTGAGCTGCTGGTGGAGCGGGGCTATGCCCCGGATGTGAAAACCGCCATCCGCCAGTATCTGAGCCGGGGGACTGTGGGCTATGTGAAGCGGAAAACCCCGCCGCCGGCGGAGGCCATCCGGCGGATTCATGAGGCCGGAGGGCTGGTGTTTGTGGCGCATCCCCACCAGATCTGCCGCCGGGACGCCCAGGAGAGCCTGCGGCTCTGCCGGGAGATTCTGGCCCAGGGGGCGGATGGCCTGGAGACCCGCTACTGCGAGTTTGACGATTGGTGGCGGCAGCAGACCGAGGCCATTGCCCGGGAGCTTGGCTGCCTGCGCTCCGGCGGCAGCGACTTCCATGGGGCCATGAAGAAGGGGCTGGAGTTGGGCTCCGGCTACGGGGACCTGGAGGTGCCTTATGCCTTCCTGGAAAGAATGCGGGAGGTACTGCCGGAGTAGGGAAATTCCCGATGGGAAACTCTTGTGCATCCGCCCTATTTATGGTACACTTAACAAGATGGCGGCGGGGTTTTTCTGCGGCCAAATGATACGGTTGAGGGAGAAATTCCATGGAAAAACAGAGAAGGGTCCTGCTGAAGCTCAGCGGGGAGGCTCTGGCCGGAGACAAGAAAACCGGCTTTGACGAGGAGACTGTCCGGCAGGTGGCTGGCCAGGTGAAGCGGTCGGTGGAGGACGGCATTCAGGTGGCTATTGTCATTGGCGGCGGAAATTTTTGGAGAGGGCGCAGCAGCAATGCCATTGACCGGGTAAAGGCGGACCAGATTGGTATGCTGGCTACGGTTATGAACTGCGTGTACGTGTCGTCCCTGTTCCAGTACCTGGGCATCCCCACAGAGGTATTCTGCGCCTTTGAGGTGGGCGGCATTGTGAAGCTCTTCTCTAAGGAGGAGGCGGAGGCGGCCCTGCAGGCGGGCAAGGTGGTATTTTTTGCCGGGGGGACCGGCCATCCGTATTTTTCCACAGACACCGGCGTGGTGCTCCGGGCGGTGGAGATGCAGGCGGACGAGATTCTGCTGGCCAAGGCGGTGGACGGGGTGTACGACAGCGACCCCAAGCTGAATCCCCAGGCTCAAAAGTACGATACCATTTCCATTGAGGACGTGGTGGAACAGAAGCTGCAGGTCATTGACCTGGCGGCGTCCATCCTCTGCCTGGAAAACCGGATGCCCATGGCGGTGTTTGGCTTGGAGGGAGAGGACAGCATCTATCAGGCAATGATGGGAAATATTACCGGCACACGGGTGACCGTTTAAGGAGGAACAGCATGGACGAGAAGTTGCAGGTTTATGAGGAGAAGATGGGAAAGACACTGGACAATCTGCTGGAGGAGTTCTCCACCATCCGGGCCGGCCGGGCCAATCCGGCTATTCTGAATAAGCTGACGGTGGAGTATTACGGCGCTCCCACTCCGCTGCCCCAGGTGGCCAGCATTACGGTGCCGGAGGCCAGAATCCTACAGATTCAGCCCTGGGATAAATCGCTGATCAAGGCCATTGAGAAGGCGATCAATAAATCGGATCTGGGTATCAATCCCAACAACGATGGCTCTGTGATTCGTCTGATCTTCCCGGAATTGACGGAGGACCGCCGGAAAGAGCTGTCCAAGGACATCAAGAAAAAGGGAGAAGCTGCTAAGGTGGCCATCCGGAACATTCGCCGGGACGCCAACGACAAGATCAAAAAGCTGGAAAAGGCCGGGGAGTTTACCGAGGATGATGTGAAATCCTCCGAGGAGGATATCCAGAAGGCCACCGACAAGTACATCGGCAAGGTGGACAAAGAGGTGGAAGCTAAAACCAAGGAGATCATGACCGTTTAAGGAGAACCGGCCGGGCCGGTGTGTGAGAAAGAGTCATTCTGAGCGGAAGGCGGAGGGAAATCCCTTCGGGCAGGGGCTGCCCTCGGAATGGCTTTTTGTCTGTTAGGAAGTATTGTAGATAGGAGGATCAAGTATGGAAGAGCTGCGGGTTCCCAACCATGTGGCAATTATTCTGGACGGAAACGGCCGTTGGGCCAAAAAGCGGGGGCTGCCCCGGAAGCTGGGCCACAAAGCCGGCTGTGAAAATCTGGAACAGATTGTGGAGGATGCGGCCCGTCTGGGGATCGGCTACCTGACCGTGTACGGCTTCTCCACCGAAAACTGGAAGCGTTCGGCGGATGAGGTCAGCGCCCTCATGCAGCTGTTCCGCTACTATATGAAAAAGCTGCTGAAGGTGGCTATGGCCAACAACGTGCGGGTAAAGATGATCGGCGAGGAAAGCCGGTTTGACAGCGACATCATAGACGGAATTGACACGTTGATCCGGGAAACCCGGAACAACACCGGCATGACTTTTGTGATTGCGGTGAACTACGGCGGTCGGGATGAGATTGTCCGGGGGGTCCGGAAGCTAGCCCGCCAGGCGGCGGATGGGACCTTGGACCCGGAGTCCATCACGGAGGATACGGTTTCTGCCAGCCTGGACACGGCGGAGATCCCGGACCCGGACCTGATGATCCGCACCAGCGGGGAGCAGCGGCTCTCCAACTATCTGATCTGGCAGATGGCCTACACGGAGCTGTATTTTACCGATGTCTATTGGCCGGATTTCCATAAGGAAGATTTGGTCCGGGCCATCGAAGCGTACAATCAGAGGGAGCGCCGGTTTGGCGGCCGATAGGAGAGGACTATGTTTTGGATTCGCTTGCGCAGCAGTATTCTGCTGATGGTGGTTACAATTTTCCTCCTGGTCATGGGCGGAGACGTTCTTTTTGGCGGGCTTTTGATCATATCCTGGATTGGGATGATGGAGCTGTACCGGGTGTTCGGCTTTCACCGGAGCATTCTGGGAGCAGTGGGCTACCTGGCGGCGGCCGGGTATTATGCCCTGTTGTATCTGGGGGAGGAGGATCTGGTGCTCTACGGCGTCATCTGTTTTCTGATTGTGCTGATGGCCGTGTATGTGCTGACCTTTCCGAAGTTTCGGGCGGAGCAGGTGCTGGCAGCTTTTTTTGGCCTGTTCTACGTGGCCATGATGATCTCCTTCATCTACCAGGTGCGGCTGGAAGAGAGCGGCGCCTTCCTGGTGTGGCTGATCTTTATTTGTTCCTGGGGCTGTGATACCTGTGCCTACTGTGTGGGTATACTAATGGGGAAGCATAAGATGGCGCCCATCCTGAGCCCTAAGAAATCGGTGGAGGGCGGCATCGGCGGCGTGGTAGGCGCGGCCCTCATCGGCGTCATCTACGCGGCGGTGTTCCGGGAGCACATCACCATCTTTGCGAATCCAGTGGCCAGCGTGGCCCTGCTCAGCGCTGTGGGGGCGGTGATCTCCCAGATCGGGGATCTGACTGCCTCGGCCATCAAGCGAAACTATGACGTAAAAGACTATGGAAAGCTGATCCCCGGCCACGGCGGGATTCTGGACCGGTTTGACAGCGTGATCATTACAGCGCCCATCATCTACATGCTGACCATGGCGTTGGGATAAGAGGTAATACAGATGAAAAAGATTGTGATACTGGGATCCACCGGCTCCATCGGCACCCAGACCCTGGAGGTGGTCCGGGCCAACGGAGACCTGCAGGTGACGGGCCTGGCGGCCTCCTCCAACATTGCCCTGCTGGAGAAACAGATCCGGGAGTTCTCTCCCCGGATTGCCTGCGTGTTTGAGAAGCAGGCAGCAAGGGATCTGGCGGTGCGGGTGGCGGACCTGCCGGTGCAGGTGGTGTCCGGCATGGAAGGGCTGGTGGAGACAGCCCAGGAGCCCTCGGCGGAGCTGGTGCTCACGGCGGTGGTGGGCATGGTGGGAATCCGTCCCACCATGGCCGCCATGGAGGCCGGGAAGGACATTGCCCTGGCCAACAAGGAGACCCTGGTCACCGCCGGCCATCTGATCACGGAGCTGGCCCGGGAAAAGGGCGTGCGGATTCTGCCGGTGGACAGCGAGCACAGCGCCATCTTCCAGGTACTCCACGGGGAGCGGGAGAACCCGGTGAGCCGGATCCTGCTCACCGCCTCCGGCGGCCCGTTCCGGGGACGGATCCGGGAACAGCTGCGTGACGTGCAGGTGGAGGACGCCTTAAAGCACCCTAGCTGGACCATGGGCCGGAAAATTACCATTGATTCGGCCACCATGGTAAACAAGGGCCTGGAGGTCATGGAGGCCGGCTGGCTCTTTGGTGTGCCCCTATCCCAGGTGGAGGTGGTGGTACAGCCCCAGAGTGTCATCCATTCCATGGTGGAGTTTGCGGACGGGGCGGTGCTGGCCCAGCTGGGGACGCCGGACATGCGCCTGCCCATCCAGTATGCCCTGTATTATCCGGAGAGGCGTTACCTGTCCGGGGAGCGGCTGGATTTCAGCGCCCTGGGGCAGTTGACCTTTGAAAAGCCGGACATGGGGACCTTCCGTGGGCTGGAGCTGGCCTACCAGGCCGGCGCCATGGGAGGAAGCCTGCCTACCGTGTTCAATGCGGCCAACGAGTGGGCGGTGGCCCGGTTTTTAAACCGGGAGATTGGTTTTCTGGACATTGCCGACTCCATTGAGGCGGCCATGAATGTCCACCGGGTGATCCCTCACCCCAGCGTGGAACAGATTTTGGAGACAGAGAGAGAGGTCCGGGAGTTCCTGGAGGAAAGCGGAAAAAGAAAAGCGTAAGAAAGAGGGTAAGAATTTTTGAGTATTATAATCGCGTTTCTCATTTTTGGCTTTTTGATATTTACCCATGAGCTGGGCCATTTCCTGGTGGCCAAGAAAGTGGGGATCGGGGTGACCGAGTTCTCCATCGGCATGGGACCGCGGATTGTCAGCCGCCAGATCGGGGAGACCCGGTATTCTCTGAAGTGGATCCCCTTCGGCGGATCCTGCATGATGGTGGGGGAGGACGCGGACAGCGACGAACCCAACGCCTTCAGCAAGAAGCCGGTGTGGGCCCGGTTTGCGGTGGTGGCCGCCGGCCCTCTGTCCAATTTCCTGTGGGCCTTTCTGGCTGCCCTGGTGGTGCTGGCCATTGCCGGCGTCAATCCGGCCCGGGTCACCTACCTGCAGGATGGGTATGGCGCAGAGCAGGCAGGCCTGCAGGTGGGCGATATTATTACGGAGATCAATGGGAAAAACATTGCCATTGGCCGGGATATTGACCTGTACTTTTTGAATCATCCCCTGGATGGCAGCACACTCACCATTACCTATGAGCGGGATGGCCAGGAATATACCACCCTCCTGGATCCCAATTATACAACCTACCGCATGGGGATCACCTATCTGGTCACGGAGGAGGCCGCGTCCTTCACCGAAGTGGCGGCCGGTTCCCCGGCGGAGGAAGCGGGCATCCAGGTGGGGGATGTGGTGGTCAGCGTCAACGGCACGCCGGTGGCCACCGGCCAGGAGATGGCAGACTATATGGAGAGCCACCCTCTGGATGGCTCCCCCATTGAGCTGGTGCTGGAGCGGAACGGGGAGCAGTTCACCGCAACCCTGACGCCGGAGCTCTACCAGGGCGTTGCCCTGGGCTTTGAGGCCAGCGTCTACCGGGAGAAGGCTGGTGTGCTGGGCGTGCTGGGAGGCAGCGTTCAGGAGGTGCGGTACTGGATTTCCGCCTGCTTCAGCTCCCTAAAGATGCTGTTCACCGGCCAGGCGGGCATTCAGGATATGTCCGGCCCGGTGGGGATTGTGTCCATGATCGGCACCACCGTGGAGCAGAGCCGGCAGGATGGGGCCCTGTACGTGTTCCTGAACATGATGAACATGTTTATTCTCCTCAGCGCCAGCCTGGGCGTGTTCAACCTGCTGCCCATTCCGGCTCTGGACGGCGGGCGGCTGGTGTTCCTGATCATCGAGGGCATCCGCCGCAAGCCAGTGCCCCCGGAAAAGGAGGGCATGGTGCACATGATCGGCTTTGCCCTGCTGATGGTGCTGATGGTGGTGGTTCTATACAACGATATTCTGCGGCTGTTCTGACAGTGAGGGGATGCTTTCTGCGTGGGGCGTCCCCTCTGGCTGCAGCCGTGAAAGACCGGGAGAGAGGTGCACATGAGAAGAAAAGCAAAGAAGATTTGGGTGGGCAGTGTCCCCATGGGCGGGGATGCCCCTATTGTCATCCAGTCCATGACCAACACCAAGACCGAGGATGCGGAGGCCACGGTGGCCCAGATTCTGGCCCTGGAGCAGGCCGGCTGTGAGGTAGTCCGGTCCACGGTGCCCACCCCGGAGGCAGCCAATGCTTTGGGGGAGATCCGAAAGCGGATCCACATTCCCCTGGTGGCGGATATTCATTTTGACTATCGGCTGGCCATTGCCGCCATGGAGAATGGGGCGGACAAGATCCGGATCAACCCAGGGAACATTGGCAGCCGGGACCGGGTCCGGGCGGTGGTGGACTGTGCCCGGGAGCGGAATATTCCCATCCGGGTGGGGGTCAACAGCGGCTCCCTGGAAAAAGAGATTTTGGAGAAAAATGGCGGCGTTACCGCTGAGGGGCTGGTGGAGAGTGCCTTGGATAAGGTGCATCTCATAGAGGATATGGGGTATGACAATCTGGTCATCAGCATCAAGTCTTCGGACGTGCCTATGTGTATCCGGGCCCATGAGCTGCTGGCAGACCAGACGGAACATCCGCTCCATGTGGGCATTACCGAGGCGGGGACCGTCCGCAGCGGCACCATCCTTTCTGCGGTGGGCCTGGGGGCCATCCTCTCCCGGGGGATCGGGGACACCATCCGTGTCTCCCTCACCGGGGATCCCTGCGAGGAGATTTTTGCGGCCAAAAAGATTCTCCAGGCCCTGGGGCTGCGGCAGGAGGGGATCCGGGTGATCTCCTGCCCCACCTGCGGACGGACCCAGATCAACCTCATTGACCTGGCCACCCGGGTGGAGGAGATGGCGGCCCGGTATCCCAAGCCCCTGAAGGTGGCGGTGATGGGCTGTGTGGTCAACGGCCCCGGGGAGGCCCGGGAGGCGGACCTGGGGATTGCCGGCGGAAAGGGCGAGGGCCTTCTGATCCGCCGGGGGAAAATCCTGCGGAAGGTGCCGGAGGATCAGCTGCTCCCGGCCCTGGAGTGGGAGATTGCCCACTGGGAGGAGACGGATGAATAAGAGCTTTTGGGAGGTGCTCCCCAACCTGCAGACGGCGGACGGACTGATGCGGCAGCTGGACCGGGTGACCGTGACCCGGGTGACCATGCCCCGTGACCGGAGTATGATCCGGATTTACCTGGAGAGCCGGGAGCTGATCTCCAAGCGGGATATTTACATACTGGAGGCGGCCATCAAAAAGCAGTTTTTCCCCAACAAACAGGTGACCGTAAAAATCTACGAGCGGTTCCTGCTGGGGGAGATGGGCGCGGAGGAGGCCCTGGCCCAGTACCGGGACAGCATTCTCCTGGAGTTGAAAAATTGGCATCTGATGGATTACAACCTGTTCCGCACCTCCAAGATCCGCTTTCCGGACGCCCAGGTAATGGTGCTGGAGGCGGAGGACAACCTGGTGAACCATTCCCGCAGCCAGGAGCTGTGCCGGATTCTGGAAAAGATTTTCAATGAGCGGCTGGGCATTCCCCTGGAGGTCCGCTGCCACCTGGGCAAGGCGGTGCACCGGTCCTGGCTCCAGGAAAATGAGGCGGCCATGCGGGAGGAGGCAGCCCGGATCAGTGAGCACGCCCGGGAGGCACGGGCCGGGGAGGAAGTGACGGCGGCCAAGGAGCAGCGGAAGCAGGAATTCCGTCGGGCTCCCCGGGCCCGCCAGCTGGAGGAGTCCGAGGGCTACGGCCGGGACTTTGAGGATGACCCCATTTCCATTGACCAGATTGTGGAGGAAATGGGGGATGTGGTTATCCAGGGGGAGATCATCCGGGTGGACACCCGGGTGATCAAGACCGGCAACTGGATCATCACCTTTGTGGTTACCGACCATCACGACTCCATTGTGGTCAAGATCTTCTGCAAGCCGGAGGAGAAGGACAGCCTGCTGTCCCTGGTGAAGAACGGCCAGTGGGTGGCGGTGAAGGGCCGCACGGTGCTGGATAAGTTTGACAAGGAGCTGACCATTGCCTCGGTCCAGGGCATCAAAAAGCTGGACCATGAGAGCGGCGCCCGCCAGGATAAGGCGCCGGTGAAGCGGGTGGAGCTCCACTGCCACACCAAGATGAGCGATATGGATGCTGTGTCCGACGCCGCGGCCCTGGTGAAGCGGGCGGCGGCCTGGGGGCAGAAGGCCATCGCCATCACCGACCACGGGGTGGTCCAGGCATTCCCAGAGGCCATGCACGCGGCAGAGAAGCTGGACATCAAGATTCTCTACGGCTGCGAGGGCTATCTGGTGGACGACCAGCCCGGGGATACGGAGGAGGACATCAAGAAGGCCCGGACCTACCATATTATTTTTATTGCCCAGAACGATGTGGGCCGGATCAACCTGTACAGGATGGTCTCCGAGTCACACCTGAAGTATTTCCACCGCAGGCCCCGGGTGCCCCGGAGCCTGCTCAACGAGTGCCGGGAGGGGATTCTGGTGGGCTCTGCCTGTGAGTCCGGGGAGCTGTTCCGGGCCATTGTGGAGAAGAAGCCGGACGAGGAGCTGCTGGAGATTGCCAAATACTACGACTATCTGGAAATCCAGCCGGTGGGCAACAACGCCTTCCTGATCCGGGATGAGAAATTCCCGGACATCCAGAGCGTCTATGACCTGCAGGATTTGAACCGGAAGGTGGTGGACCTGGGGGAGCGGCTGGGCAAGCCGGTGGTGGCTACCTGCGATGCCCACTTCCTGAACCCGGAGGACGAGGTGTACCGGCGGATCCTCATGAAGGGCAAGGGCTTTGCGGACGCGGACCTGCAGCCACCTCTGTTCTTCCGCACCACCGAGGAGATGTTGAAGGAATTTGAGTACCTGGGCCGGGAGAAGGCCGAGGAGGTGGTGATCACCAACACCAACCGGGTGGCCGATTCCTGCGAGAAGATCCTGCCGGTGCGGCTGGATAAGTGCCCGCCGGTGATCGAGGGCTCCGAGGAGGAGCTGCGGAATATGTGCTACCAGAAGGCCAAGAGCATCTACGGGGACCCGCTTCCTCAGATTGTGGAGGAGCGGCTGGAGAAGGAGCTGAACTCCATCATCGGCAACGGCTACGCGGTGATGTATATCATTGCCCAGCGGCTGGTGAAAAAGTCCACCGATGACGGCTACCTGGTGGGCTCCCGGGGCTCCGTGGGTTCCTCCCTGGCGGCCACCATGTCGGACATCACGGAGGTGAACCCGCTGCCCCCCCACTACGTGTGCCCCCACTGCCACTACAGCGACTTTGATTCCCCGGAGGTGAAGGCCTACGCCGGGAGCGCCGGCTGTGACATGCCAGACAAGGCCTGCCCCCAGTGCGGCACCCTCATGAAAAAGGACGGTTTTGACATTCCCTTTGAGACCTTCCTGGGGTTCAAGGGGGACAAGGAGCCGGATATTGACCTGAACTTCTCCGGCGAGTATCAGAGCCACGCCCACGACTACACGGAGGTACTCTTTGGTAAGGGCCACACCTTCCGGGCCGGGACCATCGGCACCCTGGCGGAGAAAACCGCCTACGGCTTTGTGATGAAGTACTACGAGGAGAAGAACATTGTCAAGCGCCGGTGTGAGATTGAGCGGATTGCCGCCGGCTGCGTGGGGGTCCGCCGGAGCACCGGCCAGCACCCGGGTGGCATTGTGGTTATGCCCAAGGGGGAGAACATTTACTCCTTCACCCCCATCCAGCATCCGGCCAACGACATGACCACCAACACGGTGACCACCCACTTTGACTACCACTCCATTGACCAGAACCTGCTG
>CAJFTW010000024.1 GCA_904420025.1 Candidatus Pseudolachnospira avium | reverse complement strand
GGTCTCTGTCCGGGCGTTTTCCCAAAGCGGAGTTACCTGGATGGTCTGATCGTCCAGGATAAGCCCCAGCGTTCCTTCCGGCGTATCATACAGGAAAAAGCATTGCCGGCTGCTGTCCGGGAAGGAATAGTTTCCGGTGAGTCGGTACAATTCCAGGGCGGAGAGGTACCGGCGGAGCGCCTCCGGATCCCGGCACCGGGCTGTGGCCTGTACGCTGCCATCCCCCACGGAAAGGTAGGAGAGGGAGTACAGCTGGGCATCCTGGAAAGCATAGATCCGTTCTTCACCGGTTCCGTTTTCGTAAGCCAGGGCCACATTCCCGCAGGTCATGCAGAATCCAAAGAAAATCAGCCCCGCCAGCAGGGCTCCGGAGTGCTTTCGGCCGGGCCTGACAATCTGCTTCAGCCGGTAGCGCAGGGAAGTGGCGGAGGCAGACAGGCAGGTGGTAAAGCCCCGGCTGTCCCCGGCGGTTTGCAGAATCAGCTCCGCATAGCGGCGTCGGGTGTCCGCATCCGCCTTCACCAGCACAGTCTCGTCACAGCTCAGCTCCAGATCCTCCGCACTCTTTTTCATGGCTACCCATAGAAACGGGTTAAACCAGCACATGGCCGTGCAGAACACCAGGAAAAACTTGGACCAGGAATCCTCCCGGCTGATGTGGATCAGTTCGTGGCGGAAGATCAGCGCCAGCTCCTGGGCGGAGTAGGAGCGATCCGGCAGCACCACCCGGATCCTCCCGCGGAATAGCCCCACGGATAGGGGTGTGGTGACGGCGGGGGAGCGGACCAGCCGGAACCGGGGCTTGCGGAGATTGGCTTGCCGCAGCTCCGCCTCCCACACGGATAGGGTGGCCGGATCGGTCACGGTAACCGCGTTCCGGAGAATCCGGCGGCGGAAGGCTAGATGGGAGACCAGTTTCCAGGCCAATATCGCCAGGGCCCCCAGAAGCCACAGGGAAAACAGAATCCATACCAGACGCGCCGGAGCCCGGATAATCAGCAGCGGCTCCGGCGATTCCATATAGCTTTGCTGGGTGATATAGGTATAGGCAGGGAGCAGCCACAGCATGGCGCAGGTCTGGGCCCGGAAGTGCCGGCGCAAAAAGGGAAGCAGCGGCAGAAGGAGCAGGTAATACAGGGCAATGGAGAGGAAAATACTGAAGCAGGTGGAGAGGATCATGCGGGCTGTAGCCGGAATGCCGTAGGCCAGAAGCCCGGCCAGGGTGATCAGCGCCATAAACAGAGGCAGCAGCCAGCCGGAAACACAGGTGAGATACCGGACGCCCTTGTCATCCGGGTCCAGCGTTTCGCCGGCGCGCCGGTTTTGATAATGGATGGCCCAGCTCATACTTGCAGCCAGCACAGCAGCCAAAAAGATTTTGAGCAGCATGGCGTCACTCATATTGCGTCCTCCTTCAGAAGGCGGCGCAGCTCCTCCAGCTCTTCCCGGCTGAGGCCGCTGTCGCACAGGGCCTCCGCAAAGGCGGGAAGGCTGCCGCCGCAGAGCCGGTCAAAGAACCGGCGGCTTTGGCTGGCCAGGTACTCTGCCTGGCTGACCAGAGGGATGTACCGGGAAAACCGGTCACCGGTTTCCTCCGTGGCCTTCTCAATCCGCAGAAAGCCTTTTTTCGCCAGGCGGCTCAGCACCGTCAGCAGGGTGGTGGGAGCCATGGGGTGGGTGTTTTCCAGAATTTCATGGATCTGGGCCCGGGTCACCGGGGGCGCACAGGCCCATACAGCTTGCATGACATCCAGCTCGCCGTCCGGGAGCGGAGGAATGGAATTCTTTTTCACAGCGTCCTCCTTGGTGGAAATGTTTATGCTTACACTCTCATTCTACACAAATAGAATAGAGCTGTCAAGCTATGCTTCCTTCCAGACCAACATTTTCAGCTCCTGCTGCCGGAACGCCGCATATTCCCCGGCCAGGCGCTCCAGCTGCGGCTTCCAGGCAGACTCCCGGGTGGGAAGCGGGGCCTCCTTCCACAGGGAGAGGGTGATCTCCAGGCCCGTCCCTTTCTTTCGGGGAGTCCATATCCCCACTGCTTCCCCGCGGAAAAGGATGGCTCCGGGATTGGATACCGTCCGCCACAGCTGCCGCTGCCGGGCCGGCTGGTCCTGGAGGACCCACCGGTCCCGCTGGTCCAGGAAGGGGTCGTGTCCGCCCAAAAGCAGCAGCTCCCGGGAAAACTCAGGGGGGGAGAGGAGGGCATCCCGGTCGGAGGAGAGCAGGAAGGCCTTTTTGCCCGCAACGTCCACCGGCTCCAGCTCCGGTTCCACCTGTTTCCAGAGCCGTTTGGCCTGGACAGGGGAGCAGCCCAGCCAGTCCCCCAGCATCCGCGGGTTGGCAGGGCCGTAGCAGTGGAGATAGCGGCGCACCAGATCCTGCTCCGCGGCGGCCTGACGCAGAGAAGAGGGCAGGGAGGAGCCAACAGCATTCTCCGCCGGCATTTCGGAAGGGGATGCCGCCGGTTCTTCTGCGGCAGGGACGTCCTTCAGCCAGGTCCGGAAAGAGGTGAAGGTGGGCTGGATGCCCTCACGCTCCCCAAAGACCACCTTTTTTTCCATGGCGGCCGGGCGCAGCAAAAAGGAGACCACCGCCCCGCCTACCGTCTGCCGGTCTGGGTGGCCGTACATGGAGGGCTGTCCCCAGAGCTCCTGCTTCTCCGCCGGAAGCAGCGGCCGGATCCGGGCGGCCAGGGTTTCATCCAGGGCGGTTTTGCTGACCAGACGCAGGCCGTCCAGCTGCGGCATCACCTTCTGCACAGCGCCCCACACCTGTGCAAAATCCATTCCCAGAAAATCCAGGGCCAGCTGTATGCCCCGGGTGTAAATCCAGGGCTCCCCCTCCCTGGCCCGCAGGGCGGAGAGGAACACGTCGGCATCCGCGGTGGGAAAGACCAGCGGGATCCCCCGGATACTCCAGGCCTGCAGTAGGGCTTTCTCCTGATACAGGAGCTGCTCCAGCTGCGGGAGCGTGCAGCCGGGGGCCCGGAAGAAGGCGGCGGACTCCCAGGCGCCGGGCGGCGAATTCGGAAAGCCGCAGGCTCCGGCCAGCCGGACCAGGCCGGACGGGGCATAGCAGGTGTCCAGGTGATGCGAGCGCAGCCGGAAGCTGCGGATTTGGGCAAGGGTGGCAGTATGCATACAATTTCCTCCCGGATTCAGGCAATAACACAAATGTGCTTTGAGTATAGCATGGGGCGAAACGGGTTGCAACCGGCAGGGGGCAAAGGCAGCCTGCCAGCCTCCTTGTTTGCCTATTTTTCTCATTTTCTTGGTTTTTTTCGTTTTTTTGGATTGTTTACAGCATTTTCATTTGCACAGTGCTGCCCGCCGTGTTAAAATGAACCTATCAAAAAAAGAGAAAGAGGTGTTTCCCATGAAGAATGCAATTATCACCGGCGGCTCCCGAGGAATCGGCGAGGCCATGACCCTAAAGCTGGGCGAGATGGGCTACAATGTGGTGATCAACTACCGCTCCGACAGCTCCAAAGCGCTGACCGAAGCTTTGATCGAGAAGCTGAAATCCCAGCATGGCGTAGAGGGATGGGCCGTGCAGGCCGATGTGTCCAAATATGAGGACTGCGAGAAGCTGGTGCAGGCGGCAGCGGAAAAATTTGACGGCCAGATTGACGTGCTGGTGAACAACGCCGGCATCACCAACAACTCCCCCTGGTGTGAGCTGACCCAGGAGAAATATATGGCGGTTCTGGAGACCAACCTGATCAGCGCCTTCCACATGTGCCATTTTGTGGTGCCCTATATGGTAAAGGCGGGCAGCGGCTGCGTCATCAGCACCTCCTCCATCGGCGGCCTGATGGGCGTTGCCAACCAGGCGGACTACTGTGCCTCCAAGGCCGGCCTCATCGGCATGACCCGAGCCCTGGCCATGGAGTTCGGCAAGCAGAACATCCGCTTCAACTGCATCTGCCCCGGCATGATCTGGACGGATATGCTCCGGGGCGTCAACCAGGACGAGGTAGCCGCCCTGAAGCAGGGCATTCCCATGGGAGAGATCGGGGATGTGGAGGACATTGCCCTGGCCATGGAGTTCCTGATCAAGGACAAGTATATGACCGGCCAGTATATCTCCCCCAACGGCGGCATCTATATGCCGTAAGAAAGCGGGTAAAAAAGAAAAGTTTTTTAAAAATCATAAATTTTTTCTAAAACCCGGGCAAAATGCCCCTTCTCCGGTGTTCTATTAATGGAAAGGGAAAAACCATTTTCAGGAGGACACCGTATGAAGAAGAAAGCCCGCAGAAAACTTGCCGCCCAAGCCTTTGCCGCCCTGCCCCGGCAGGAGCAGAGCCTGCTGATTCTGCACAGTGTGCTGGGATTAACCGACGAGGAAATCAGCCGGCGCACCGGTATCTCCGGCGGGGAGCTCCGGCTGCGCCGGGAGCTGTGCCAGGATGCGCTGTTTGAGAAAATCCGGAAGGCAGGCCAACGGCCGAAAAGTCCCCGCGTGAGATAAGAACGATCGGATAGGGGAAGTTCCTTCCCCTATCCGATTACGCGATGCGTACCGCACAAAAGCCCGCCGCGGCCGGAACGGTTCCCTTTCCCCGTTCCGCCGCGGCGGGCCTGTTTGATTTTTTCTTACATCTCATCGTCCCGGTAGCGGTTGATCAGCCTCTGGATCTTGTCCGTGGGCGTCATGACATTGGAGATGGATACATCGTGGTTCAGGGTGTTGATGATGGTGGCCACATACTTGGACATATCCGCCTCCAGGTACCAGGGCTTCTCCAGCAGCTCCGGCTTCCGGTAGTTCAGGTTGGTGGTGATCACGTAGTCAAAGTCCCCACGCTCATAAGCCGCGTCAAAGTTGGCGAAGCCAGAGGTGAAGAGGCCGAAGGTGCAGCAGACAATGACCTTCTTGGCTTTGCGGCGCTTCAGCTCCCGGGAGGTGTCCAGCATGCTGTCGCCGGAGGCAATCATATCGTCAATGATGATCACCGTCTTGCCCTCCACATCCGAGCCCAGGAATTCATGGGCCACAATGGGGTTCTTGCCCCCTACAATCCGGGAATAATCCCGGCGCTTATAGAACATGCCCATGTCCACGCCCAGGTTGTTGGCCAGGTAGACGGCCCGGCTCATGGCGCCCTCATCCGGGCTGATGATCATCAGATTCTCCTTGTCCAGGGACAGGGTCTTGTCCGCATGGAGCAGCGTTTTCATAAACTGGTATACCGCCGGAAAGCTGTCAAAATCGTGGAGGGGGATGGCGTTCTGCACCCGTGGGTCGTGGGCGTCAAAGGTGATGATGTTGGCCACTCCCATATCCGCCAGCTCCTCCAGGGCCATGGCACAGTCTAAAGACTCCCGCTGGGTACGCCGGTGCTGGCGGCTCTCGTACAGGAACGGCATAATCACGTTGACCCGCCGGGCCGTGGGCCGGGCAGCGGAGATGATTCTCCTCAGGTCCATATAGTGGTCGTCCGGGGACATCTGATGCTGCTTTCCGTACATCTCATAGGAAAGGCTGTAATTGATCACATCGGTGATGATGAACACATCCGCCCCCCGCACAGACTCGTGGATCATGCCCTTGGCCTCGCCGGAGCCAAAACGGGGACAGGTAATGTGGGTCAGATAAGACTCCCGGTCATAGCCCCGGAACTTTACGTTGTTCTCCCGGGCCTTCAGAATCGCCTCGTCATTCTTCCGAAAAGAGACAATGTAATCATCTACTTTCTGGCCGAACTCCCGGCAGTTGTCCATTGCGATAATCTTTAAGGGTGCCAGGGGAATGGTGTTTTTAAATGTGTAATCTTTTGCCATGGAAAAGAGCCTCCGAATCTGGTGTGTATCTTAGCATTTCATGATGTCCCCAAAGTCATGCTTGTTTGCGCAAGCGCAACACGCATGACCTTTTGACGCTTGTATCATTTCATCCGCTTTATTTATAACACATCCGGCAGGGAAAACGCAAGGGAAAAACGTTCCGGTTTGCAAATCCAGGCAAGCTGTGCTAGAATACTTTCCAGAACAGGAGGGCCTCATGAAACAAAAGGAGCATCGGATCCGGGAGATTCAGCCGGGATCCATAGGAGAAGAGCTGGAGCTTGCGCCCGGGGATGTGGTGCTGGCGGTGAACGGCCAGGAGCTGGAGGATGTTTTTGACTATGAGTTCCTGTGCCGGGACGAGTATGTGGAACTGCTGGTCCGCCGGGCGGACGGGGAGGAAGTAATCTTTGAGATTGAGAAGGAGGAGGACGAGGAGCTGGGGATCGTCTTTGAGAACGGCCTTATGGACGAGTACCGCTCCTGCCGGAACCGCTGTGTCTTCTGCTTCATCGACCAGATGCCCCCGGGCATGCGGGAGACCCTGTACTTTAAGGATGATGATGCCCGCCTCTCCTTCCTGCAGGGGAACTATATCACCCTGACCAACCTGAGTGAAAATGATCTGAACCGGCTGATCCGCTACCGGATGGAGCCCATCAATATTTCCATCCACACCATGAACCCGGAGCTGCGCTGCCGGATGCTCCACAACCGGTTTGCTGGGGAGGCCCTGCAGGCCCTGGACCGGCTGCGGGAGGCGGAGCTGGAGATGAACGGGCAGATTGTGCTGTGCCCCGGCTACAACGACGGGCCGGAGCTGCGGGATACCCTGGAGAAGCTGACAGCCTACCTGCCGTATCTGCGCAGTGTCTCCGTGGTGCCGGTGGGGCTTACCCGGTACCGGGAGAAGCTGACGCCCCTGGCGCCGGTGACGCCGGCGGTGGCCCGGCAGACCATCTCCCTGGTGGAAGAGTTCCAGCGCCGGGTGTTCCCGGAGACCGGCCTGCACTTTGTCCATGCCAGCGATGAGTTCTACCTGCTGGCCAGGGAGGAGCTGCCGGAGGCGGAGCGGTACGACGGCTATCCCCAGCTGGAAAATGGCGTAGGGACCCTGCGGCTGCTGTGGGATGAGTTTCAGGAGGCGTTGGAGGAGGCCCGGATGGAAGATCCCTCGGCCGGTGTGGAAGCGCCTCAGCGGCAGGTGGTCTCGGTGGGTACCGGGCAGCTGGCAGCCCCCTGGATTTCCCGGATGGCCCGGCTGGCAGAGCAGCAGTTTCCGGGGCTTGCTGTCCATGTGTACCCGGTGGCCAACACCTTTTTTGGCGAGTCCATCACCGTGGCGGGGCTTGTCACCGGCGGGGACCTGATCCGCCAGCTGGCCGGGAAGGAGCTGGGCAGCCGTCTGCTGCTGCCGGTAACCATGCTGCGCAGCGGGGAGCAGGTATTCCTGGATGACGTGACGGTGGAGCAGCTGCAAAAGGCTTTACAAGTACCTGTGAATATAGTAAAATCGAGCGGAGCCGACCTGCTTTCGGCTTTTCAGAAGGAAACCAACGCCCCGGATACCCGGTATCCGGGCTACGAATTGTAAGGAGTAAACCATGAGCAAACCAATCGTGGCCATTGTAGGACGGCCCAACGTAGGGAAATCCACCCTGTTTAACGCCCTGGCAGGGGAGCGGATCTCCATTGTCCAGGACACCCCCGGCGTCACCCGGGACCGGATTTACGCGGACTGCACCTGGCTCAACTATACCTATACCCTCATCGACACCGGCGGCATAGAGCCGGACAGCCAGGATGTGATCCTGCGGCAGATGCGGGAGCAGGCGCAGATTGCCATTGAGACGGCGGATGTGATCCTGTTCCTCACCGATGTGCGCCAGGGGCTGTTGGACGCGGATTCCAAGGTGGCGGATATGCTGCGGAAATCCGGCAAGCCGGTGATCCTGGTGGTGAATAAGGTGGACAGCTTCCCAAAATATATGCCGGATGTCTATGAATTTTACAACCTGGGCATTGGGGATCCCATTCCGGTGTCCGCCGCCTCCCGGCTGGGCCTGGGAGAGCTGCTGGACGCCATGGCTGAACATTTCCCCCAAGTGGATGACAGCGAGGAGGACGATGACCGGCCCCGGATTGCCATTGTGGGCAAGCCCAACGTGGGCAAGTCCTCCATTGTCAACCGGCTGGTAGGGGAGGAGCGGGTGATCGTGTCCGATGTGGCCGGCACCACCCGGGACGCCATTGACACCACCGTCCGCTATCACAAGCGGGAGTACGTGCTCATTGACACCGCCGGCCTGCGGCGCAAGAGCAAGATCAAGGAGGAGATTGAGCGGTTCAGCATCATCCGGGCCGTCACCGCTGTGGAGCGGGCGGACGTGGTCCTGCTGGTCATTGACGCCTCCCAGGGCGTCAGCGAGCAGGACGCCAAGATTGCCGGCATTGCCCATGAGCGGGGCAAGGGGATTTTGATTGTGGTGAACAAATGGGATCTGGTGGAAAAGAACAACCAGACCATGAAGGAGCACACGGAGCGGATCCGGGAGGTACTTTCCTTCCTCCCTTATGCGGATACCCTGTTCCTGTCCGCGGAGACCGGCCAGCGGATGGGCAAGATTTTTGAGTATGTGGACACCATTCTGGCCAACCAGTCCATGCGGGTGGCCACCGGCGTCCTCAACGAGATCCTCTCTGAGGCGGTGGCCATGCAGCAGCCCCCTTCGGACAAAGGCAAGCGGCTGCGACTTTATTACATTACCCAAGTAGCAGTGAAGCCGCCCACCTTTGTGATCTTTGTCAACGACCGGGAGCTGATGCACTTTTCCTATACCCGGTACATTGAAAACAAGATCCGGGAAGCATTTGGCTTCCGGGGAACATCGCTGAAATTTATCATTCGGGAGAGGAAAGAAAAGTAGCATGGAGCGAATTCTTTGTCTGGTCATCGGCTATGCCTGCGGTCTGTTCCAGACCGCGTATATCTATGGAAAATGCAACGGCATTGACATCCGCCAGCACGGCAGCGGCAACTCCGGCACCACCAATGCCCTGCGGGTCATGGGAATGAAGGCGGGGATCATCGTATTCCTGGGAGATGTGGCCAAGGTGATTGTGGCCATGCTGGCGGCCCACTGGATTCTGTTGGGGGGCACTCCCCTGCACCAGGGGCCCAGCCTGCTGTGGATGCTCTACGCCGGTTTTGGGGCAGTCCTTGGGCACAACTATCCCTTTTACCTGCACTTTAAGGGGGGCAAGGGAATTGCCGTCACCGCCGGTGTCATCCTGATGCTGGATGGACGGATCACCCTGATCTGCCTGGCAGCCTTTGTACTGGTGGTGCTGGTCAGCCGCTACATATCCCTGGGCTCGCTGGTGGTGGTGAGCCTGTTCTTCCTGCTCTGGGTGATCCTGGGGCAGACGGGCAATCTGAGCCTTTCCCCGGAGCTGCTGCCGGAATCCTATGTGGTGGTATTCCTGTGGGCGACGCTGGCCTTCTGGCGGCACCGCTCCAATCTGGTGCGGCTCTGCAAGGGGACGGAAAATAAATTCGGGTCAAAGAAAAAGGAGTAATCTATGGCAAATATCAGCATATTCGGCGCGGGTACCTGGGGACTGGGCATTGCGGTTCTGCTGCACAACAACGGCCATGGGGTCACGGTCTGGTCCGCGGTGCCGGCGGAGATTGAATCCCTGCAGGCCACCCGGGAGCAGAAAAACCTGCCGGGCGTCCATTTTTCCCAGGAGATTGTCTTTACCACCGATTTGGAACCGGCTGTGAAGCAGGCAGACCTGCTGGTGATGGCGGTGGCCTCCATCTACACCCGGGCAACGGCCCGGCGGCTGTCCCCCTATGTGGCGGAGGGCCAGGTGATTGTCAATGTGGCCAAGGGAATTGAGGAGGGGACCCTGGATCTGCTCTGTGACCAGATTCAGCAGGAGATTCCCCAGGCGGACGTGGCGGTGCTCTCCGGGCCCAGCCACGCGGAGGAAGTGAGCCGGGGCATTCCCACCACCTGTGTGGCCGGTGCCAAGACCCAGAAGACCGCGGAGATGATCCAGAACCTGTTCATGAGCCCGGTGTTCCGGGTGTACACCAGCCCGGATGTGCTGGGCATTGAGCTGGGCGGCTCCTTAAAGAACGTCATCGCCCTGGCGGCGGGCATTGCGGACGGCCTGGGCTACGGGGACAACACCAAGGCAGCCCTGATCACCCGGGGATTGGCAGAGATCACCCGGCTGGGCACGGCCATGGGTGCCAAAACGGAAACCCTCTACGGCCTGTCCGGAATCGGCGATCTGATTGTCACCTGCGCCAGCATGCACAGCCGTAACCGCCGGGCCGGCATCCTTATGGGCCAGGGCCGCTCCATGGAGGAGGCCATGGCAGAGGTAGGCATGGTGGTGGAAGGTGTGTACTCGGCCAAGGCGGCCCGGGCGCTGGCGGAAAAATACCAGGTGACCATGCCCATTGTGGAGCAGGTGAACCAGATCCTCTTTGAAGGGAAGCCGGCAGCCCAGGCAGTGGAAGACCTGATGCTGCGGGATAAACGGATCGAGCATCCGGGCCTGCCCTGGGATTAAATGGCTAGAAAGGAGGAGATTTCCATGAAGATGCGTAAAATGGCAGCATGGCTGACGGCCTTGCTGATAGGCGTCTCCCTGCTGGCCGGATGCCAGGGGAACACGGCGGAGAGCAGCGCGGCCAGCACCGCTGCCCCGGAATCCACGGCGGCAGAGTCCACGGAGGCGGAGACGGAAACAGTGGCAGAGCCTACGGCGGAGAATACGCTGATCATCGGCTCCGGGGAAATGCAGCAGACCTTTCTGCCGCTGTTTGACACGGCGGAGGGGGATCAGACGGTGGTGGACCTGACCCAGGCCCGGCTGCTGACGGTGGCCCGGGACGGCTCTGTGGTGGAGGGCGCCATTGCCGGCACCTCCCTGAACTATAAGGGGACGGATTACACCTATTCCGGACTGGCGGACATTGCCACTGCCTATGACGCTGCCTCCAATGTGACCACCTACACGGTAAAGCTGCGGGAGGGCGTCACCTTCTCCGACGGCACCGCCCTGACGGCGGACGATGTGGTATTCACCTACTATGTGCTCTGCGATGCCGCCTATGACGGCCCCTACACGGTGAACCAGCAGGGAATCCTGGGACAGGAGGCGTACCAGAAAAATAATTCCGCCGCACCGGGCACCACGGTTTCAGAGGAGGAGATCTCGGCAGCCCTGGCAACCCCCACCGAGGAGCTGCGGAGCGCGATCATTGAGCAGATCACCCGGCCGGTGCTGGAGGAGGAGCGGGCCTGGTGTGAGGCCAACTGGGAGCAGTATGTGGACCGGGGCTACGGCAACTCGGCCGAGGAATTCTTTGTAACTCTGTATACCTCTGCGGTGGACAGCTCCTACAGTATAGAGGGCAAAAGCTTTGACGATATTGTTAACGATACGGTGAACCTGTACGGCATGGATTACACCCACCTGGCCACCAACTACCAAGGGGATCCCTCCTATTTCAACGGCCAGGTCCACGACATCACCTACAATTTGCTGCTGAACAGCAAGATGCAGGCGGCGGGTGGCACGGAGGTCTCCTCCATCCAGGGCATCCAGAAGGTGGACGATTCCACTGTTACCCTCTCCGTCAGCGGCTATGACCCTCAGAAGATTTATACCCTCTTTGACGTGCCGGTGCTCTCCCTGGACTACTATGGGGATGCAGCCAGCTACAACTATGAGGGTGGTTCGTATGGCTTTGCCCGGGGGGATCTCTCCACGGTGAAGGCCCGGTCGGCGGCGCCCATGGGGGCCGGCCCCTACCGGTTTGTGGAGTATGCGGACGGCATTGCCTACCTGGAGGCCAATCCCTCCTACTACAAGGGAGCCCCCTCCATCCCGTACGTGCAGGTGCAGACGGTGGAGGAGGACATCCGCGTGGCTTCCGCCACCCAGGGGAAGGTGGACGTGGTGGAATCCAGCCTCACTGCCTCCAGCCTGCCGGAGGATCTGGAGACCATGGAGACAGCGGAGGCCATTCTGGCGGGCGTCCCCTACTACAGCTATATCGGCATCAACAGTGCGGCGGTGAAGGTGGGGACAGAGCCGGATTCCGAAGCCAGCCTTTATCTGCGCCGGGCTCTTGCCACGGTGCTGGGTGCCGGCCGGCCGGCATTCTGTGACTTGTACCTGGGCAACGCCGGCACGGTGCTCCAATATCCGGCGGCGGACGGTTCCTGGACGGCCCTCTCGGAAGGGCAGGAAGGATATCAGGAGGCCTACTCGGTACGGGCGGACGGCTCCTTACTGTACACGGCGGACATGGACTTGACCGGCCGGACGGAGGCGGCCATTGCGGCAGCCCGGGAGTATCTGCAGCTGGCAGGCTTCACCTACGATGAGGCCTCCGGCACCTTTACGGCGGCTCCGGAGGGGGCTAAGCTGACCTACCAGGTATTGATTCCCTCCTACTTTTCCGGCGATAATCAGATATCCTCCCTGATCGGCCATGCCAACGCCATGCTGAACCGGTTTGGCATGAGCCTGGAGACGGTTCTCCTGGACAATGACAGCGATTTTAACAGCCGTCTGGCCTCCGGCACCCATGAACTCTGGTGTGCGGAGCGGGTGGTCACCCAGGTGCCGAACCTGTACAGCGCCTATCACAGTGGAAACGGCCAGAATGCCTACGGGGCCCACGGGGACCTGGATACGCTGATTGCGGATACCCGGAATTTCCATGACCAGTCCTCCCTGAAAAGCCTGTATCAACAGTGCTACAACCTGGTGCTGAACTACGGCCTGGAGGTCCCCTGCTTCCAGCGGCTGTCCGGCACGCTGTTTAATATCACCAAGGTTGACGCCGCTTCCATAGCAGGCAGCTATACTTCCTCCTACAGATGGATGGAAGACATCCATCTGCTGCAGATTGGCGGCGCGGAATGAAGAACGATAAGCATACAAGCACGCTGCGGCAGCTGGAGCAGCGGCGGACAGACAGCCTTCTCTACGTGTTTTACGGCCTCCTGGTTGGATTACTGGGAGGCCTTGCCGCGATTGTATACCGTTTCCTCCTGGGGGAAGCGGAAAGCTTCCTCTTTGCCGCCGTGGACTGGATCCGGGGAGGCGGGCTGCGGATGATCCTATGGTTTGTGTTTTTGCTGCTGCTGGGGCTGGTGGTGGGAAAAATTGCCGCCTGGGAGCCCATGGCAGGCGGCAGCGGGATTCCCCAGGTTTCCGGGGAGGTACGGGGACACCTGGATCCCAAGTGGTGGCGGGTGATCCTGGCTAAGCTGGCAGGTGGGACCCTGGCCATTGCCGGCGGCCTTTCCCTGGGCCGGGAGGGCCCCTCCATTCAGCTGGGGGCCATGGCGGCCAAAGGGCTGGCCCGGCTGCGGAAGGTGGATATTACCAAGGAACGGCATCTGATTTCCTGCGGGGCCGGGGCTGGGCTGGCAGCGGCCTTCAACGCGCCTCTGGCCGGGATTCTATTTGTGCTGGAGGAGATCCATCACAATTTCGACCGCAAGGTGCTGGCCGTGGGGATTGTGGCGGCGGTCACCGCCGACTACCTGTCCAAGCTGTGCTTTGGCCAGTCCACTGTGTTCTCCTACGAATCCCCGCTGATGAACCTGAAGAATTACTGGCTGCTGGTGATCCTGGGGATCCTGCTGGGAGTGGCCGGTGCCCTCTACAACCGGGTGATGGTCAAAGGGCAGGAGTGGATGGAAAAGCTCCCCCGGCTAGCCAAAATATGGATTCCTTTCCTGCTGGCCGGCGTGCTGGCTGTATTGCTGCCCCAGGTGCTGGGAGGCGGCCATGCTATGGTGGAGCTGCTGCTGGACCGTGCCCCCGCCCTGCCGGTGCTCTGCCTCCTGCTGGCGGTAAAATTCCTGTTCTCCGTAGCCAGCTTTGGATCCGGGGCCCCGGGCGGCATCTTTTTCCCTATGCTGGTGCTGGGCTCCTATATCGGCGCTATTTTCGGGAGCATTGTGATCCCGCTGCTGGGGCTTCCGGCAGACCGGATGGACAAGTTTATTATCCTTGCCATGGCCGGCATTTTTGCCTCCATTGTACGGGCGCCCATCACCGGCATTGTGTTGATCGCGGAGATGACCGGCAGTATGACCTGCCTCATTGACGTGGTGGCGGTGAGCATCCTCTCTTACCTGACCGCCAACCTTCTAGGAGTTCCGCCCATCTACAGTTCTCTTCTGGAGCGTATTCTAGCAAAACAGCCCCAGGCGCCGGAGCCGGAGGCTGGGGCGGAGAAGGTGCTGGATTCCTTCCTGGTGCCAGTGGGAAGCCCGGTGGAGGGAAAACGGATCCGGGAGATCCCCTGGCACCGGAACTGCCTGGTGGCCTCGCTGATCCGGGAGGGGCGCACCCTGACGCCCAAGGGAGATACGGTGATTGAGGCAGGAGATGAGCTGCTGGTGCTCATTGCCCGGGACCAGTATGCGGACGACAGCACCTATATCGGCCGCCTGATCTACGGGGACAGTGAGGAATAAACCATACGGAACCGGGAAAAACTGTCATAGACAAAGGCCCCCCTGTATATATTTATACCAGTATATACGAGGGGGTTGTTTATGGACAGTTTTCACGTTTATAAAGATATACAGGCCCGGACCGGCGGTGAGATCTACATCGGGGTGGTGGGGCCGGTGCGGACGGGGAAATCCACCTTCATCAAACGTTTTATGGAGCAGCTGGTGCTCCCTGCCATGGAGGATGAGCCGGAGCGGGAGAGGACCCGGGACCAGATGCCCCAGAGTGCTGCGGGCCGGACCATTATGACCACGGAGCCCAAGTTCATCCCCAAGGATGGGGCGGAGGTGAAGCTGGACGGCGAGCTGCAGGCTAAGGTGCGCCTCATCGACTGCGTGGGCTACATGGTAGAGGGTGCCGCCGGCCATGAGGAGAACGGGGAAGAGCGGATGGTAAAAACCCCGTGGTTTGAGTATGAGATCCCCTTCGTCAAGGCAGCGGAGATTGGCACCCGGAAGGTGATTGCAGACCACTCCACCATCGGGATTGTGGTGACCACAGACGGCTCCTTCGGCGAACTGCCCCGGGAGGCGTACCTGGCGGCGGAGGAGAAAACCGTCCGGGAGCTGAAGGAGCTGGGGAAACCTTTTGTGGTGCTGCTCAATTCCTCCCGGCCGCTTTCGGAGGAAACCCGGATGCTGGCTGCCTCCCTGGAAGAAAAATACGGGGTGGCGGTGCTGCCGGTGAGCTGCGAACAGCTGAAGGCGGAGGATGTGAAACGGATTCTGGAGGCGGTGCTCATGGAATTCCCGGTGGCGGTGCTGGCCTTCCACATCCCCAAATGGATGGAGCTCCTTCCCATCTCCCACAGCCTGAAGCAGAAGGTTACCGGGTTCTGCCGGGACATCCTGGGCCGCGTCTCTGAAATGCGGGATGTGGCAGGCTCCTGCCCGGAGCTTTCCGATGAGGACATTGCCTCCATCTCTGTAACGGATGTATCCCTGGCGGACGGCAGCGTCCACTATGAAGTGGAGACGGAAGAGGGGTGTTATTACCGGATCCTCAGCGAGTTCGCAGGCATGCCCATCGGCGGGGAGCAGGAACTGATCCGATCTCTGAAGGAACTCTCAGAAAAGCGGGAGGAGTACGACCGGCTTCAGAGTGCCATGGAAGAGGTGCGCTGCAAGGGCTATGGCATTGTGATCCCCAGCCGCAGCGAGATCCGGCTGGAGGAGCCGGAGATTGTCAAGCAGGGCAGCAAATTTGGCGTGCGGATGCGGGCCTCCGCCCCATCCATCCACATGATCCAGGCAGAAATCCGCACGGAAATATCCCCTCTGGTGGGCAGCGAGGAGCAGGCCGGGGACCTGGTCCAGTACATAAAGGATTCGGAAAACCAGAGTGAGGAGGGGATCTGGGACACCAACATTTTCGGCAAGTCCATCGGCCAGATTGTAGGTGAAGGCATCCAGGCCAAGACCGCCGGCATGAGCGAGGACTGCCAGCAGAAGCTCCAGAAGGCCCTGCAGAAAATTGTGAATACCAACAGCAACGGGATGATCTGCATTATTCTATAAAAGCAGGCGGATTCTTCCCGCCCAAATTCCTTCTTTCCGAAAGAAATTTCACGAAGAAATTTCGATTATTCGACAAAGCGCCCCAGGGTTGACAGCCCTGGGGTGCTTTTTTATAATGGGAAAAGATGGCTTTTTGTACGGTATGGAGAGTCCCTGCGGAGTGGGGATTTCCGGAAAGTGACTTGGATGTGAGGTGCCAAATGAAACTGATGAGCAGAAAAAACTGGGGCCGTATGCTGGTGGGGACCCTTCTCTATGTGCTGGGGATCAACCTGTTTCTGGTCCCCTACGGCCTGTATACCGGTGGGCTGATGGGTGTCAGCCAGCTGCTGCGTACCCTGGTGGCAGATGTGCTCCATATTCCTCTGGGAAGCTTCGATTTTGCTGGTATTATCCTGTATGTATTCAATATCCCCATCTATCTGATTGCCTTTAAGATGATTGGGAAACGCTTCTTTTTTTCCAGCCTTATTTGCACAACTTTGATGACAGTCCTATTCTCCTTCGTGCCCATTCCCACGGCACCGCTTTTGGCGGAGGACACACTGGCTTCCGCCATCATCGGAGGCTATCTCAGCGGCTACGGCATTGGCCTGGTGCTCCAGGCAGGTACCTCTGCCGGCGGTTCGGAAATGGTAGGCCTGATGATCATCCAGAAAAAAGGCGATTTCAGTGTGGGAAAAATTAATCTGGGCATTAACCTGGTGGTATACCTCTGCTGCTTGTTTTTCTTCAACATGCAGGTGGTGGTTTACTCGGTGATTGCGGCGGTAGCCAGTTCCCTAGCGATCGACCGGACCCACACCCAAAATATCAATGTAGAAGTACGCGTTATCAGCAAAAAATTCAGCCGGGAAATGAAGGAAGAAATCATGCAGACCATGCACCGAGGTATTACGGTGATCCCGGCCAAAGGCGCCTACACCGGACAGTCGGAGGAAATCCTCTATATGCTGCTCTCCAAATATGAGGTAAGCCAGCTGTACCATATTGTAACCCGGCACGACCCGGAGGCCTTCTTTGTGGCCAACGAAAAAGCTTCCGTCCACGGGAATTATCTGAAAAAGCTGGAAGGCTGAGCTTGCAGGCGGCGAGGTCTTGTGGTACACTGGAGTGGTATTCCGGAGAGCAGGGACAAGGCTGTGTGAAGTAACGGCAACGGTCGGAAAGGAGTATCTTATGGACGAAAAAATACTGGAAATATTGACAGCAATACAGGCCGACATGCAGGGCATGAAGTCCGAAATGCAGGGTATGAAGTCTGACATGCAGGGCATGAAGTCTGAAATGCAGGAAATGAAGTCCGAGATAAAGGATCTGCGTTCCCAAGTAAATTGTATTGACAACAGACTTGCGGATGTAGACAACCGTACCCGGAACATAGAACTGACGCTGGAGAATGTTGTTGCCAAAGAAATCAAAATTATTGCGGAAGGACATCTGGATATTTCACGTAATCTGGAGAACTATCGAAAGGATGCCGAAGGACTTAAGATTTACCGGGAAAATTTTGAAATACGTCTGCTGGAGCTGGAAAAGGAAGTTCAGAAGCTGAAAAGTGAAAGAAAAATGGCGTAGCAGAGGCCGGAAAAGCAGTGACTGCCGCTGTTCCGGCAAATCAATATAAAATTTCAGGAGGCTTTGACTATGGCAGTACCTACCCCTCACAACGCGGCGGTTGCCGGCAATATTGCCCAAACGGTGCTGATGCCGGGCGATCCGCTCCGGGCGCAGTTTATTGCGGAAAATTACCTGGAAAACCCTCGCTGTTTTAATACGGTGCGCAACATGTTCGGCTATACCGGAACCTATCAGGGACGGCCGGTCTCTGTCATGGGCAGTGGTATGGGCATGCCCTCCATTGGCATTTATTCTTACGAGCTTTACCATTTTTATGGTGTGGAAAATATCATCCGCATCGGCTCCGCCGGTGGCCTTTCCGACCAGGTACACCTGCGGGATGTGGTCATCGGCATGGGGGCCTGCACCGATTCCAATTATGCCTCCCAGTTCAAAATGCCGGGGACATTTGCCCCCATTGCGGACTACGGATTGCTGCGCAGGGCTGTTGAAGCCGCCGAAGCCCAGGGGACCCGGGTGGTGGTGGGTAACATTCTCTCCACCGATGCCTTCTACAATGCGGATCCTCACTACAATGATATATGGAAGAAGATGGGCGTCACCTGCGTGGAGATGGAGGCGGCAGCACTGTATCTGAATGCGGCCTACGCAGGGAAGAAGGCCCTGTGTATTCTGACCATCTCGGATCATCTGTATACCGGGGAGGCCCTGTCAGCCCAGGAGCGCCAGACCACCTTCCGGGAGATGATGGAGATTGCCCTGTCGCTGGCGTAGGAAGGGATTTATAAGTTATGTATGTAAAAATTTTTACAGACGGCGCAGCCCGCGGGAACCCGGACGGCCCCGGGGGCTACGGTGCTGTAATTCAGTACACCAATGCCGCCGGGCAGCTTTTTGAAAAGGAGCTGTCCGGCGGTTACCAACGCACCACAAACAACCGGATGGAGCTGATGGCTGCCATTGCGGCGCTGGAGGCTTTGAACCGCCCCTGCGCCGTGGATTTGTACTCTGACTCCTCCTACCTGGTCAATGCTTTTAATGAGCACTGGATTGATGGATGGAAACGGAGCAACTGGCGGCGGGGCAAGTCGAACCCGGTAAAAAATGTGGATTTGTGGGAGCGGCTGCTGGCAGCGACAGCCCCCCATACCATCCGCTGGAACTGGGTCAAGGGCCATGCCGGGCATCCGGAAAATGAGCGGTGTGACCGGCTGGCAACCACCGCCGCAGACCAGGGACCCCACCAGACGGATCCCGGTGTATAAGAAAGGAGCGCACCATGAAAAAAGCAGTCATTTTTGATCTGGATGGGACACTGCTGAATTCCCTGGAAGATCTGGCGTCGGCCACCAACGCAGCGCTGCGGAAGCAGGGCTTTCCGGAGCGCACCGTGGAGGAGGTCCGCCAGTTTGTGGGCAACGGGGTTGCCCTGCTGATTCACCGGGCGGTGCCGGCGGGAACGCCGGAGGACATAGAGCAGACCTGCCTGGCAGATTTCCGGTCCTATTATTTTGACCACATGACCGAGCAGACCCTGCCTTACCCGGGGATCCGTTCCCTGTTGGAGGCGCTGCGCCGGGAGGGGTTCCTTCTGGCGGTGGTGTCCAATAAATTTGAAAAGGCGGCAAAGGAGCTGTGCCGTCTCTATTTTGGGGAGCTGCTGGATTTGGCGGTGGGCGACCTGCCGGGATACCGGAAGAAGCCGGAGCCGGACAACCTGCTCCGCTGTATGGAACAGCTGCAGGTGCAGCGGAAAGAGATTGTCTATGTGGGGGACTCGGTTACGGATATTCAGACGGCGGAAAACACCGGCGTGGATTTTGTGGGAGTGCTCTGGGGATTTCGGGAGGAAGGCGAAATGCGGGCTGCCACCGAAGCCCCGCTGGTTCACACACCGGGAGAACTGTTGGAGGAGATTCGCCGATACGCAGGGGAAACTGCAGAATAGGAAAGAAGGTAAAAGATATGACAACAACCATGACAAGAGACCAGGCCTGGGAGCTGTTAACCCAGTACAACCAGGATCCGTTCCATCTGAAACATGCCCAGGTGGTGGAGGCGGTGATGCGCTACTGGGCCAAGGATATGGGATACGCCCCGGAAGAAGTGGATTTCTGGGGGATTGTAGGCCTGCTTCACGATCTGGACTTTGAGAAGTATCCGGACCAGCACTGCGTCAAATCCCAGGAGATCATGCGGGAAGCCGGTGTAGACGAGGCCATTATCCACGCCACGGCCAGCCACGGCTACGGCATGACCGGCTCCGACATTAAACCGGAGCATCCCATGGAGAAGGTGCTGTTTACTGTGGACGAGCTTACCGGACTCATCGGCGCCGTGGCTATTATGCGCCCCTCCAAGAGCATGATGGACCTGGAGGTCAAGTCGGTGAAGAAAAAGTTCAAGACCCCCAGCTTTGCCGCCGGCTGCTCCCGGGAGACCATCAACCAGGGCGTAGAGATGATGGGTACTACCCTGGAGGAGGTCATCCAGAAAACCATTCTGGCCCTGCGGGAGCTGGAGCAGGAGAAAGGGATTGTGTAAGCCGCCTTCCGTGAAATTTTTCTTGCGCATTTCCCTCACTTGTGATAACATAAGGATTATCTGTAACGCCGGGATTCCGTAGGTTTCCCGGCTTTCCGACGAACAAGGGAAATAACATACTATTAGTTTGGAGGCACACACGTGAACAAGAAGTACGGCGTAAATGAGCTGCGCAAGATGTTCCTGGATTTTTTTGCCAGCAAGGGGCATCTCTGCAAGAGCAGCTATTCTCTGATTCCCCACAATGACAACAGCGTTCTGTTAATCCCCGCCGGCATGGCGCCCCTGAAGCCCTATTTCACCGGCCAGGAGGTGCCGCCCTGTACCCGGATGGCCACCTGCCAGAAGTGCATCCGCACCGGCGATATTGAAAATGTTGGCAAGACAGCCCGCCACGGTACCTTCTTTGAAATGCTGGGCAACTTTTCTTTTGGAGATTACTTTAAGCGGGAGGCCCTGCACTGGTCCTGGGAGTTCCTGACCCAGGTGGTAGGCCTGGACCCGGACCGGCTGTACCCTTCCGTTTACCTGGACGATGATGAGGCTTATGAGATTTGGAATAAGGAGATTGGCATCCCGGCGGACCGGATTTACCGGTTCGGCAAGGAGGACAATTTCTGGGAGCACGGCGCCGGCCCCTGCGGCCCCTGCTCGGAGATCTACTATGACCGGGGAGAGAAGTATGGCTGCGGCAAGCCCACCTGCGGCGTCGGCTGCGACTGCGACCGGTATATGGAAGTCTGGAACGATGTATTCACCCAGTTTGACGGGGACGGGCATGGCCATTATACGGAGCTGGAGCACAAAAACATTGACACCGGCATGGGACTGGAGCGTTTGGCGGTGGTGGTGCAGGATGTGGACTCCATCTTTAACATTGACACCATCCGGGCGCTGCTGGACAACGTCTGCCAGCTGGCCGGTGTGGAATACAACGCGGACCACCAGAAGGATATTTCCCTGCGGCTGATCACAGACCATATCCGTTCCGTGACCTTTATGGTTTCCGACGGCATTCTGCCCTCCAACGAGGGCCGGGGCTATGTACTGCGCCGCCTGCTGCGCCGGGCTGCCCGCCATGGCCGCCTGCTGGGGATCCAGGGCAAGTTTCTGACCACCCTGAGTAAGAAGGTCATTGAGGTATCCAAGGATGGATACCCGGAGCTGGAGGAAAAAGAGCACTTTATCTGCAGCGTTATTGACGAGGAAGAGGAAAAGTTCAACAAGACCATTGACCAGGGCCTGAGCATTCTGGCTGACCTGGAGGCCGGCCTGGTACAGAACGGCCAGAAGACCCTGAATGGGGCGGATGCCTTCAAGCTGTACGATACCTACGGATTCCCTCTGGACCTGACCAAAGAGATCCTGGAGGAAAAAGGCTTCCAGGTGGACGAGGAAGGTTTTGCCGCCTGCATGAAAGAGCAGAAGGAAAAGGCCCGGGCTGCCCGGAAGACCACCAACTATATGGGGGCGGATGTAACCGTATACCAGTCCATTGATCCGGCCCTGACCACAGAATTTACCGGCTATAAAAAACTGGAGGACGATTCAGAGATTGTGGTGCTGACCACCGAGGAGGAGCTGGTGCAGGCCCTCACCGACGGCCAGACCGGCACCATCCTTACCAAGGCCAGCCCCTTCTACGCCACCAGCGGCGGCCAGCAGGCGGATACCGGCGTCATCACCGGACCGGATGGGGCGGAATTTGTGGTAAAGGATACCCTCAAGCTGGCCGGCGGCAAGATCGGCCATGTGGGCCAGGTAACGGCCGGCATGTTCAAGATTGGCGACCTGGTCCACCTAAAAGTGGACGGAGAGAAGCGGTGGGCGGCAGCCCGGAACCACAGTGCCACCCATCTGCTGCAGAAGGCACTGCGTCTGACCCTGGGCACCCATGTGGAGCAGGCCGGTTCCTATGTGGACGCCGAACGGCTGCGCTTTGACTTCACCCACTTCTCCGCCATGACGCCGGATGAGCTGGCACAGGTGGAGCAGCTGGTGAACCAGAAAATCCTGGAGGATCTGCCGGTGGATACCCAGGTCATGAGCCTGGAAGAGGCCAAGAAAACCGGGGCTATGGCCCTGTTTGGAGAAAAATACGGCGATGAGGTGCGGGTGGTCACCATGGGCGACTTCTCCACGGAGCTGTGCGGCGGCACCCATGTGCCCCACACCGGCGCCATCCATTGCTTCAAGATCCTCTCAGAGACCGGCATTGCCGCCGGGGTGCGCCGGATTGAGGCCCTGACCTCCACCGGCCTGATGGCCCACTTTGCGGAGCTGGAGAAGCAGTTCCACGGTGCGGCACAGGCAGCCAAGACCACCCCGGCCAACCTGGAAGGCCGGATCCAGCAGATGAATGAGGAGATCAAGGGGCTCCAGTCGGAAAATGAGAAACTAAAGAGCCAGCTGGCCAGGGAAGCCCTGGGAGACGTGATGGACCAGGTGAAGGAAGTGGAAGGCGTCAAGGTGCTGGCCTCCAAGGTGGAAGGCGTGGACATGAACGAGCTCCGGGGGCTGGGCGATCAGCTGAAGGAGAAGCTGGGAGAAGGCGTGGTGGTGCTGGCCTCCGCCCAGGAAGGCAAGGTGAACCTGATTGCCATGGCTACAGAGGGAGCCCAGAAGCAGGGGGCCCATGCGGGCAACCTGATCAAAGCCATTGCCTCCCTGGTGGGCGGCGGCGGCGGACGCCCGGGAATGGCCCAGGCAGGGGGCAAGAACCCTGCCGGAATTGACGATGCGTTGGCAAAAGCTTTGGATACGGTGGCGGCACAGATAAAAAAATAGGAGATTTTTCATTTTCGTAAATTTTTTTATTGACGAAATGAAATAATATGATATAATTTAAGATGTGCTAAAAAGTACCCAAACAGTTGCACAATTTTACAACTGGAGGGAGGTTAGGTGTGAGTCATGGCGAACGTAATCGTGAAAGAAAATGAATCGTTGGACAGCGCTCTCCGCAGATTTAAAAGAAACTGCGCGAAGGACGGAATCCAGCAGGAGATTCGCAAAAGAGAACATTACGAGAAACCCAGCGTAAGACGCAAAAAGAAGTCTGAAGCTGCGAGAAAGCGTAAGTACAACTAAAACCAATAAGTAAAGAGGGGCGGTTCCGGAACCGGGGCCGTCCTATTTTAGTGCCTTTTGCCCATTCATTTCCCCCGGAATGCGGGCATATACTGGAGAAAACGGATGGTGGGAGGGCTGCCCTTGAAAAGGGATCATTCCGTGGGAGAAAAGCTGCTGATGCAGGCAGCAGTTTTAACCTGCACCGGCCGGCATGAGCTGATCGTGGAAAATTACCGAGGGGTCCGGGTGCTGACAGACCGGCGGATTGAGGTGCAGACCCGCACCTGCCTGGTGATTGTGGAGGGTGAGGAGCTGGAGGCATCCTATTATACCCGGGAGGAAATGCGGATCACCGGGAATATCTGCTCCATCCAGTATGCAGAGAGGTAGCGCCCATGTTTCGGAAAATTCTGGAATGGCTCCGGGGCCGTGTGCAGGTTCAGATTGGCGGCCTGTCTCCGGAGCGTTTTTTGAATCTCTGTGCCGGAAACGGCCTGATACTCCGGGGACTGCGGAAAAGCCCGGAGGGCTACCAGTGCTGGATGCTCCTTCCGGAGTACCGAGAGGCCCGGCGGCTGGCCCGCAAGGCCAGGGCCACGGTCCGGGTCCGCCGGAAAGCCGGACTTCCGTTCCTGCTGTTCCGTCACCGGAAGAGAAAGGCTTTTGCCGCAGGGATTCTGCTGGCCCTGGGGCTTCTCTGGTCCTTCTCCCTGTTCCTGTGGGACATCCGCATAGAGGGGAACACCCGCTACACCGATGACAGTATCCGCAGCTTCCTCAGCGAAAAGGGTATTGGCTGCGGCATGCCCATGGACGCCATTGCCTGCGAGGAGATTGAGGCAGTGCTGCGGAACCAGTATCCCCAGATCACCTGGGTCTCCGCCCAGATCTCCGGCGTGCGGCTGACCATTCAGGTAAAAGAGAATTTTGGCCTTCTGGAGGTGCCGGAGGAGGATGGCACTCCTTCGGATCTGGTGGCGGAGGCAGACGGGGTGATCACCGGCATTGTGACTACCAGCGGGATCCCCCAGGTCTCCGCCGGGGAACAGGTGACCCAAGGGCAAGTTCTGATCTCCGGGAGGATCCCCCTGTACGATGACAGTGAAACTCTGATCCGCTACCAGGAGGTGTCCGCTTCAGGGACCGTCACAGCCCAGATCCAGGTCCCCTATGCCTGGGAGCGCTCCCTCTTTTTGGAAACCAACCGGGTGGTTTCCCGACGGCTGAAGGGAGTCGGCCTGCGGCTGGGTTCCCGTCAGGTCTCAGCGGGAAGCCCGGTGGGCGCTGGTGCCATGCAGTACCGGCTGACCGAATACTATACCCCTCGCCTGTTTGACAGCTTCGTGCTGCCGGTGACCCTGGAACTGACCACCGAATACACCTACGAGGTCCAGGTACGGCGGATGACGGAGGCGGAACAAGCCCAGGCGGCAGAGCAGGCGCTGGCGGAGCAGACAGTTCTCTGGGAGGAGCAGGGGTATCGGGTGGCAAGGACAGACCTGCAGCGGTCAGCGGATGCTTTTCAGCTCACCGTATCTGGCACCGTTATCCTGGAGGGCCCTCTGGGAGTCTCCCAACCCCTGGAAGCCCTTCC
The DNA here is from genome assembly GCA_904420025.1 of Candidatus Pseudolachnospira avium. Classification (GTDB taxonomy): domain Bacteria; phylum Bacillota; class Clostridia; order Lachnospirales; family Lachnospiraceae; genus Pseudolachnospira; species Pseudolachnospira avium. Next base: position 12,114 of record CAJFTW010000024.1, on the reverse strand, counting down.
AGAGGAGCGGCCGGAAGCGGCAGACTGAAAATCTTCATTTGACAGAATTCTCCGTTTGTGTCACACTCATAGCAGCACCGGCAGTTTCGGCTGCCGGGAAAGGGAGGAAATGCTTATGGGATGTCTGGGAAATCTGGTATGGTTTATTTTGGGCGGCTGCCTCAGCGGCCTCAGCTGGTATCTGGCCGGCTGCCTCTGGTGCGTGACCATTGTAGGAATCCCGGTGGGGCTCCAGTGCTTTAAGCTGGGCTCCCTATGCTTTTTCCCTTTTGGGAGGGATGTTCACTACAGCGGCGGAACCGGATCTTTCCTGCTCAATGTGGTGTGGATTCTGCTTCCTGGCTGGGCCCTGGCGCTGGAGCATGTGTTCTGGGGCCTTCTGCTATGCATTACCATTGTAGGGATTCCCTTTGGACTGCAGCATTTCAAACTGGCCAAGCTGGCACTGATGCCTTTTGGCGCAGAAATCATATGAAGGCTGCTGGCGGCCCTTTTTGCGCATTTCCTGTTTTTTCAAAAAGGGGGTTCATTTTCCTATAAAAAATGGTAAAATAACAGAGAGCAAATTTCATGGAATATAAGAGGAGCAAAGAATTTGAGTATCGTGGAAATTACCATGGACATTCCCGCAGAGTACATGCAGGCGGTCTGCGGCCAACTGGATGTCTACCTAAAAAAAATAGAACGCACTCTCCGGGTTTCCCTGGTGCCAAGGGACGACGGCATTAAGATCATAGGGCCGGACGCCACGGTAAAAAAGGCAGAGAGTGTGTTCAAGAACCTGCTGGAGCTGGCCCGCCGGGGGAGCGGTATTACGGAACACAATGTGGATTACGCCCTCTCCCTCTCCTTCGAGGAGAAGGAGGAGGCTATTCTGGAGATTGACCGGGATATTATCTGCCGGACGGTGGCCGGAAAGCCCATCAAGCCAAAAACCCTGGGGCAGAAGCAGTATGTGGACGCCATCCGGGAAAAAATGATCTGCTTTGGCCTGGGCCCCGCCGGCACCGGCAAGACCTACCTGGCCATGGCCATGGCCATCCAGGCTTTCAAAAACAATGAGGTGAACCGGCTGATTCTGACCCGCCCGGCTATTGAGGCGGGAGAGAAGCTAGGCTTTCTGCCCGGTGACCTGCAGAGCAAAATTGACCCCTACCTGCGCCCCCTGTACGATGCCTTGCACCAGATTATGGGCGCGGAGGCTTTCCAGCACAACCTGGAAAAGGGGCTGATTGAGGTGGCCCCCCTGGCCTACATGCGGGGCCGCACCCTGGACAATGCCTTTATCATTCTGGATGAGGCCCAGAACACCACGCCGGCCCAGATGAAAATGTTTTTGACCCGCATTGGCTTCGGCTCCAAGGTGGTGATCACCGGGGATGTAACCCAGAAGGATCTGCCCGCCGGGGCTGTTTCCGGCCTGGATGTAGCCCTGAAGGTGCTGCAGGGGGTGGATGAAATTGCCCAGATCCGCCTGAGCAACCGGGATGTGGTGCGCCATCCGCTGGTGCAAAAGATTGTGGAAGCCTATGAAAGCTATGAAAAGAAGGAACAGCACCGGGAAAAGCGGCTGGAACAGCACCGGAGACGGGTTCCCGGACGGTCTCCGGCAGAGGGAGGAGAGAGGAGGCGGCGTGGCTTATGACCGTCCAGGTAGATTATGAATCCCAGGATCTGCTGGAACTGCCCTATGAGGAATTAATCCGGCAGGTGGTGGAGGCGGCGCTGGACTATGAGGGCTGCCCCTATGAAGCGGAAGTCAGTGTGCTGCTGACGGATGGTGAGGAAATCCGGGAGATGAACCGTCAGTTCCGGGGCATGGACCGCACCACGGATGTGCTTTCCTTCCCTGCGGTAGAGTTCCCGGCACCGGGTGATTTTTCCATGCTGGAGGAGCCGGAAGGGGAGTTCTGTTTCCATCCGGAGACCGGGGAGCTGCTGCTGGGGGATATTGCCATTTCCGTACCCAAGGTCCGGGAGCAGGCGGAGGCCTACGGCCACAGCCTGGAGCGGGAACTGGCCTTTCTGGTAGCGCACAGCATGTTTCATCTGATGGGATACGATCATTTAGAAGACGGCGAACGGGAAATCATGGAGCAGAAACAGCGGGATTTGCTGGACAAGCTAGGGATTACCCGTTAAGTTAAGGCCGCCTGTTTGTTTCAGGATATCGGAAAATATGCCGTTTCCCAGACCAGAAGCGGCAGACGAGAGAAAAAAGGGGAAAAGCAATGAAGATGCAGAGTATAAAAGGATTCAGCCTGGCAATAGCAGTCGTATTGGCCCTGTCTCTTGGCAGCTGCAGCCGGGAGGAAGATCAGATCAGCACGGAAGCCTCCACTGCGCCGGAGAGCACCACGGCGGAGGCTGGCACCCTGGCAGGGGTTACCTTACCGGATTTTTCCAATATGCCTGAGCAGACAGAAGAGCTGCCGGAAGGGATGATGTACAGCTACTTTACCGGCCTGCCTGTAACCGAAGAGGTAGGGCTGCGCCGTCCGCTGGCGGTGATGATGGACAATGAAAAGGCAGCCATGCCCCAGAACGGTATCTCTTCAGCAGATGTGGTATATGAGACACCCATCGAGGCCAATGAGGTACGGCTGGAAATGATCATCCAAGACTACAGCAATCTGGAACGTTTCGGCGGGCTGCGCAGCGCCCGGAAGTATCATCCAGGCATTGCCTACGAATTTGACGCCATCTTCTTCCACCACGGCCACAGCGCCTACGCCCTGCCGTATCTGGAGGATGACCATTGCCCGGATATAGACGGCGTGACCAGCAAGGGCTATCCGGCCACCTACGAGGTGGATGACCACCAGGCGGGGCACCGGACCTTCTCCACGCCGGAGCTGATCAACGACCGGATTGAGGACCTGGGCTTCCGCACCGACTTCCGGGAGAGCTTTGACTATAAGTTCCGCTTTGCCCAGGACGAGCCCAACCTCCTGCCGGAGGGGACAGACGCCAGCAAGGTAACCATCGGATACAAACAGAACCAGCCTTGGTTTGAGTATGACCCGGAGGACGGCCTTTATTACCGCTACGCCTACGGGGAGCCGCACATTGACCAGGAAAACGGCCAGCAGGTGGCAGTGAAGAATATCATTGTCCAGTACTGCCATTATCACCTGGAGGACGATCAGAATACCAAGGATGTGGAAACCACCAACGGTTGGAACGGGTTCTTTATCACCAACGGGAAGGCGGTCCCCATCACCTGGGAAAAGGACGAATATTGGGGCAATACACATTATTACGACGCCAACGGGGATGAAATCCAGCTGAATCCGGGCAAGACCTGGGTCTGCATGGTGCTTCCCGCCATGACCGGCGAAATTACATTGGAGTGACATGGAAAATCAAAAGAAAAAAAGCCGGGCCGGCAGTTTCCTAATGCAAGGAAGCATTCTGGCCATTGCAGGGATTTTGGTCCGCCTGATTGGGATGGTTTACCGGATCCCACTGACCAACACCATTGGGGAAAAGGGTATGGGCGTCTATTCCACCGCCTTTACCATTTACAACATTTTACTGCTGATCTCTTCCTACAGCCTGCCGGTGGCAGTTTCCCGCCTCGTAGCAGCCCGGATCAGCGTAGGCCAGTATCGGAATGCCCGCCGTGTGTTTTTGGGCGCTGTGGGCTTTGCCGCGGTATCCGGCACCGCGGCCTGCGCCTTAACCTTCTTTGGCGCGGATTTTTTTGCCACTACCCTGATGGGGATGCCGGAGGCAGGGCTTGCCATTAAAACCCTGGCCCCCACCATCCTGGTTATGGCCTTTCTGGGAGTTCTGCGGGGATACTTTCAGGGCCACGGCACCATGATCCCCACAGCGGTATCCCAGGTGGCGGAACAGGTGATCAATGCCCTGGTCAGTGTGCTGGCAGGATGGCTTCTGTTCCGCGTGGGAACCGGTATGGACGCCAACGGAGAAGCATTTTATGGCCCTGCCTACGGCGCCGCCGGCGGCACCATCGGCACCGGTGCCGGTGCCCTCACAGCACTGCTGTTCTGTCTTATGGTCTTTCTCATGTTCCAGCGGGTAGAGCGGAGCAAATGCAGGCGAGACCGTACCAGCAGCCAGGAAACCTATTCCCGTATTGCCCGGCTGCTGGTGATGACCATTGTGCCAGTGCTGGTAAGCACTACTGTATACCAAATCAGTTCTCTGGTGGATCAGGCTATCTTTGCTGCCTATTGGAATGCGGATTATACGGAGCTTTGGGGGGCATACAGCAGCAAATATAACCTGCTGATCCATGTGCCGGTGGCGGTAGCCTCTTCCCTGGCATCCTCCATCATCCCGGCACTTTCCGGTGCAGTGGCCAAAAAGAAACGGACTGAGGTGGTCTACAAAACAGGGACCGCCATCCGCTTCAACATGGCCATTGCGTTTCCTGCCACGGTGGGATTGACGGTATTGGCCTCCCCCATTATGGATCTGCTGTTTTCCGGGGACAACATGGAGGCCGCCAACATGATGATGGTGGGATCCACCGCCGTGCTGTTTTACTCCCTCTCCACCATCACCAACTCCATTTTGCAGGGGATTGGAAGTATATGGATCCCGGTGAAAAACTCCCTGATTGCCCTGGCCCTGCATATAGGGCTCCTGGCCCTGCTTCTGTGGGTTTTCCATCTGGACATCTACGGGGTGGTTTTTGCCAACATTTTCTTTGCCCTGTGCGTGTGCATCCTCAACAATCTGAGCATCAAGCGGATCCTCCACTACCGGCAGGAAATGCTCAAGACCTTCGCGGCCCCGCTGTTTTCTTCCGTGGTCATGGGCGTATTTGCCTTCCTCAGCTACCAGCTGTTTTTCCAGCTCACCGGAAGGAACTGGCTGGCCATTCTGGTGGCCGTGGTGGTGGCGGTGGTGGTGTATGCCGTCCTGCTAATTCTAACCAAAGGGGTGGACGAGGTGGATCTGATGAGCATGCCCAAGGGCCGCTCCCTGATTTCATTGGCCAAAAAGCTGCATCTGCTGCGGTAAATCCTAAATTTTTATCCATCCGGTACGGTTAAAAAAGGAAAAATAGACAGATACTATACCCAAAGGAGTGTGCCATGAAAAAGTATAGTATCTGTTTTTTTCTTGCCGCCGTGCTCTGCTTTGGAGCGATTGCCCTCAGCTACCAGGGCCCTGAGGAGCCGGAGGAAACTGTAATTTTCCGGGAGTGGACGCCGCCGGAGACCCATGCCTGGGTCCGGGCCACCCTGCCCCAGGAGCCCCTGGCTGCGGAGGCCACGGTGGCCGCTGAGCCGGAGACGGAAGCGCCAGCTTACCGGGTGCGTCTCACCGAGGAAGGACTGGTGGTCTGCTATCCGGATGCGGATACAGTGTTCAAGCGGATTCCCCTGTCGGCGGAGGACCTGGCGCCCTCGGACCAAGAGGAGCTGGCAGAGGGTATTACCCTTTCCAGTGAGGACGAGCTGTATCATTACCTGGAGTCCATAACAAGTTGACGGACCCGGAACAGAAATGATAGAATAGCCCCAAGGCAGCTCGGTCACACAAAGAGCTGCAAAATGGGAGGTAAAGCATGGGAAGGGTGCTGGTGATCGGCGGCGGAGCTGCCGGGCTGATGGCCGCCATAGCGGCGGCGGAGAAGGGCGCTTCGGTTGCGCTCTGGGAAGGAGGGGGCGAGCCGGGGAAGAAGATTCTGGCCACCGGCAACGGAAAGTGCAACTTTACCAACCTCCGCCTCTCCCCCCAGCAGTTCCGCACCCAATGCCCGGCTCTGCTGGAACCGCTGCTGGCCACCTTTTCGCCGGAGGATGCGGTGAGCTTTTTCCGGGAACTGGGCGTTGCCCCTTCCGCGCGGAATGGCTATGTGTACCCCCGCAGTGAACAGGCCGCCTCCATCCGGGACGCCCTGGTGTGGCGGGCGAAAGAGCTGGCGGTGCAGATGGAATGCGGGCGAAAGGTGGAAAGCCTCCACCGCACGGAAAAAGGCTTCCTGGCCCAGGCCGGTACCTGCCGGATGCAGGCGGAGGCGGTGGTGCTGGCAGCGGGAGGGAAGGCGGCGCCTGCCACCGGTTCCGATGGCAGCGGCTATCGGCTGGCCCAGAGCCTGGGCCATTCCCTGGTGCCGGTGACACCGGCCCTGGTACAGCTGACTGCCAAAGGCTTTCCCTTCCGGAAGGTGGCGGGAGTCCGGACCCAGGCGCGGATCCGCCTGCTGGCAAAGGGCTGTGTGCTCTCGGAGGACACCGGGGAGCTGCAGCTGACGGACTATGGCATTTCCGGAATTCCGGTTTTTCAGGTGAGCCGCTTTGCCTCCCAGGCCCTGGAAGCGGGAGGGCATCCGGAAGCGCAGCTGGACTTTTTCCCGGAGGAGGAAGCCGAAATGCTGCGGGACGCGTGGAGGCAGCGGCAGCAGTCCCATCCTGCCTGGCGCAGCGGGGATTTCCTAAATGGCCTCCTGCCCCGGAAGCTGGCGGAAGCCCTGCTCTCCCAGGCCGGCATCTCCCTGGAGGATACCTGGGGACAAATCCCGGAGAAGAAGCTGGAACGGCTGCTGGCGCTGTGCAAACAGCTGACCGTGGAGATCACCGGGACCAAGGGCTTCGGTTCCGCCCAGGCCTGTGCCGGCGGCATTCCTTTGACGGAGGTGGATGCCTCCCTGGAATCCCATCTTGCCCCGGGGCTCTTTTTGGCCGGGGAGCTGTTGGACGTGGACGGAATATGCGGCGGCTACAATCTGCACTGGGCCTGGACCAGCGGAAGGCTGGCCGGACAGGGTGCGGCCCGGTACGTGCGCCCGAAGAAAATCATCATTACATAGAACAGGAACGATTATGATACAGATAACAAACATCAAGCTGCCGGTGGAACACCGGCGGGAGGATCTGCTGCGGGCGGTGCGGCGGGAGGGCATCTCCTGCCGGGAGGACCAGCTGGCCATCCGGAAGCTGTCTCTGGACGCCCGGAAGCGGGAGGAGCTCCACTATGTGTACACAGTGGAGGTGCGGCTGCCGGATGAGGAGGCGGCGCTGCGGAAGTGCCGCAGCCACAAGGTGAGCCGGGGAGCCGAGCGGCGCTACCAGGTACCGGAGCATGGAACCACACCGCTGGGCCAGCGGCCGGTGGTGGTAGGCGCCGGGCCGGCGGGGCTCTTTGCCGCCCTGCTTCTGGCGGAAGAAGGGTACCGCCCCCTGCTGCTGGAGCGGGGCGCGCCGGTGGAGGAGCGGAGCCGGGATGTGGAGGCCTTCTGGGCCGGCGGCCCGCTGAAGGAAAATTCCAATGTACAGTTTGGGGAGGGAGGCGCCGGCACCTTCTCGGACGGAAAGCTGAACACCCAGGTGAAAGACGGGAACGGCCGGATTTTCCGGGTGCTCAGCCGCTTTGTGGAGGCGGGAGCAGACCCCTCCATCCTCTATTGGAACAAGCCTCATATTGGCACGGACGTGCTGCGGCAGGTGGTGAAAAATCTCCGGCAGCGGATTCTGGATGCCGAAGGGGAGATCTGGTTCCACGCCCAGGTGACGGACTTTCACCTGGAGGCCGGCGCCCTGCGCTCCGTCACCGTGCAGAAAGGCGGGGAGGCCTGCCGGATCCCGGTGGAGGCGCTGGTCCTGGCGGTGGGCCACAGCGCCCGGGATACCTTTGCCCGGCTGGCGGAGCGGGGCGTTCCCATGCGGGCCAAGGATTTTGCCGTGGGCCTGCGGGTGGAGCACCCCCAGGAGATGATCCAGCTGGCCCAGTACGGCACCTCAGACCGGCGCTTCCTGCCGGCGGCGGATTACAAGCTGACCGCCCAGACCGGGGAGGGAAGGGGCGTCTACTCCTTCTGTATGTGCCCCGGTGGCCAGGTGGTCAACGCCTCCTCGGAACCGGGACGCCTGGCCGTCAACGGCATGAGCCGGGCGGCCCGGGACGGACGCAACGCCAACTCGGCGCTGATTGTCACGGTGCGCCGGGAGGACTTCCCGGGGGACGGGCCTCTGGCTGGGATTGCCTTTCAGCGGCAGCTGGAGGAGGCCGCCTTCCGGGCCGGGGAAGGGCAGATCCCGGTGCAGCTCTGGCAGGATTTCCGGGACAACCGGCCCTCCACCGCCCTGGGGGATGTAACGCCGGATCTGTGCGGCGGCTGGCAGCTGAGCAGCCTGCGCCCGGTATTGCCGGAAAGCCTTTCCGGCTGCCTGATGGCTGCCATGGAGCAGTTTGGAAAAAAGATTCCCGGCTTTGACCGGCCGGATGCGGTGTTCTCCGGTGTGGAGAGCCGTACCTCGTCCCCGGTGCGCATTGAGCGGGATACCCAAACCGAAAGCCCGGTGAAGGGGCTGTTCCCCTGCGGGGAGGGGGCCGGCTTTGCCGGCGGCATCACCTCCGCGGCGGCGGACGGCATCCGGGTGGCGGAGGAAATTATCAGGAGGTACAGTCCATGGACATGAAAGACATTGAGCGGATCAACGAGCTCTATCGGAAAAAGAAGGCCGGCACCCTGACGCCGGAGGAGGAGAAGGAACAAGCCCGGCTGCGGATGGAGTATATCCATGCGGTGCGGGAAAACCTGCGCGGGACCCTGAACAACACCAAAATCCAGTATCCGGACGGCCGGGTGGTGGATCTGGGAGAAAAATACGGCCACAAGGGGAAGAAACACTGAGAGGAGGCGCAGCAATGGGAGAGACCAGACAGAGCGAGCTGCCGGCAAAGGCGGCGCCGGAGGCAGTGCAGGAGGAAAAGAAGGCAATACGGAAGCATTGCCGCGCCCTGCGGATGGCCATGGCCCTGGAGGAGCGGGAACAGGCCTCCCGGCAGATGGCGGATGTTATCCTCGCCAGCCGGGAATACCGGGAAGCGCCGGTGATCCTGGCCTACATAGACGCCAAAAACGAGATTTCCCCCGCCGGCATTGTGGAGGATGCCTGGCGCCAGGGGAAGACGGTGGCCGTGCCCCGGGTCCACGGGAAAACCATGGATTTCTACCGGATTCAGCGCTGGGAGGATCTGGAGCCCGGCGCCTTCGGCATCCGGGAGCCCCGGCCGGACTGCCCGCTGGTGGACATCTCCCAGGGGCTGATGCTGGCCCCTGGGGTGGCCTTTGACCGCACCGGCCGCCGGGTGGGCTACGGCGGCGGTTACTACGACCGGTATCTGGCCGCCCATCCCCAGCTGACCGTCTGGGGCCTGGCCTTTGAATGCCAGCTTCTGGAGCAGGTGCCGGCGGAGGAGACAGACCGGCGGATGGACCAGGTGGTGACGGAGAAGGGGTTCCGGAGGGATTCTATATGAGATTATATCATGGCAGTCCTTCTTCGCCCGCATTCCGGTCGCCGAAGTTACTTCCGAGGCAGACAGCCGGTATGAATAGCGGAAAATCCGGGAAAAACCGGCTGGTTGCGGGATAGTTGCTTGTGCGCAGCCGGCTCTCTGCGGTAGAATGGGGGCAGAAGGAGGTGCGTTTCATGACACTGGGAGAAAACATCAAAGCCCGACGCACACAGCTGAAGCTGTCCCAGGAGTATGTGGCGGATCAGCTGGGAATCAGCCGTCAGGCGGTGGCCAAGTGGGAGTCTGGAAAGAGCTGCCCCAATGCCGCCAACCTGGCCCAGCTGGCTGTGCTGCTGGAGACACAGGTTTCGGTTCTGACCGCCCAGCCGGAGGTGCCGGATCAACAGACGGAAGCCCTCTCTGGCCCCTTGACGGAGCGGGAGCGGCGGCACAGTGCCCGGATGCTGGTGGGGCGGGCGGCCGGCGCCCTTCTGATCAATGCCGGTTGGGACGGGTATTCTTCGGGGTTATACAGTGACCTGCCATGGTACTGGCTGGCCATCCTGGCAGTCGGTCTTCTGCTGATGTTCCGCACCTCCCTGGATATGCAGAAACGCCACCGGCTGCAGCGGCTCCAGATTCTTCTGGGCGCTCTTTTGATCTTTTCCATCTTTTTCCTGCCCCGTCTGATTCCCGTATCCTCCGCAGGGCTCCGGTATCTGCTGGCCGATGTGGCCACTGCCGTCTGCCTGATTGTGCTGGATTTGAAATACTGGAGATATATTTGGAAAGTGAAATAAAACCACAGAACATGCAGCCGGAGGCAAAAATCCAAAATCCGGCTGCATTTTTTCACGAAACACCCATGCCCGCTGGCGCGGGCATCACCAAACGGCGGAATATCGCCGGAAGTAGGAGAAAGCCTGCCCCGGGTCCAAGGGGATTGCCGCTCAAAAGTGCTTGAAATACAGAATTCCCGGGGTATAATAGAATAAAGGATAAAAAACCAGTTGTGGCGGTTTTTTATACCACTTCACAGAATGCATCGGAAAGGGGAATCTTATATGGATACATCAGGCTTTCACATTTTCAGCGACAGCTGCTGCGACCTGCCCAAGGAATATTGCCAGGAGCATGAAATCGGTGTAATTCCCCTGTATGTGGCCTTTAGCGACGGCGAATACAAGCGGGATTTCTACGATTTCACCTACCACGAGTTTTATCAAAAAATGAAAGATCATCCGGGGGATTTCCCCAAGACCTCCCTTCCGGGGATTGAGGACTATGCCCAGGTGTTTCGCCCTCTGGCGGAGGCGGGCCAGGCAATCCTGTGCCTGTGCATGGCCTCCGCCATGAGCGGCTCCTTTAATTCTGCCCGGCTGGCGGCGGAAGAAATCCGGCAGGAATTCCCGGAGGCCGCCATCGAGGTTGTGGATACCAAGGCGCTGACCTTTTTCCAGGGGCTCCTGGTCCGGGAGGCGGTAGGGCTGCGGGATGCGGGAAAAAGCCTGGAGGAGACGGTTAACATTCTGGAGAAATCCAAAGGGGAAGGCGGTGCCTTTTTCACCATCGGTGATCTTTCCTACCTGAATAAAGGCGGAAGGATTGGAGGGCTGGTGAAGCTGGCGGCGGTGGGCCTGGGCCTGAAGCCGGTCATCCTGTTCCGGAACGGTGCCATCTCCCTCAGCGCCATCACCCGCAAGCGAAAAAAATCCCTGACGGAGCTGGCCCGGCAGGCGGCAGCCTATCTGCGGAAGTCCGCCAGCCGCCTGGAGGACTACTGGGTACAGGTGGGGTACGGGCTTTCCCGGGCGGATGGGGAGGAGCTCCTGGCCTTCTTCCAGGAGGCACTGCGGGCGGTGGGCTTTTCGCCGGAACCGGCGCCGGAGCTGTCCCAGATTGGCACCCTGGTGGGAGCCCACAACGGCCCGGATCTGATGGGGATCGCGTTTTTAAGGCGCTGGCCAGATATTGGCAGAGCCTGATCCCGCCAGCAGAGTCCGGCTGATCTCCTCCGGCTGCCTGCCCGGAGCGGATATAGACGCGGTGGGAGTCGTGGTTCTTCATTAGCAGCTAAAAATTCCTCACTTTATTTTCTTGCCACTTTTTGCAACCTCATGCTATAATGGTAGCTGTTCCCACGGGAGAGGGGCCTTTGGCCCCTCCAATTTTGGTATACAGGAGTAGCTTTTTATGTGTGATTCCCATTCCTATGGCTGCCCGGAACCCGGCATGGAGGAGCGTATTCCCACCCATGAACCGGAACGGCAGCAGTATTTCATAGAAAAATGCCGGGCCTTGGTGGAGAAGCGAAACCGAGCGTCCGGCCATATCCAAACTGCAAACGTAGTCAATTTTGGCTGCCAGATGAATGCCAAGGATGCCGAGAAGCTTTTGGGCATCCTACGGGAGATTGGCTTTCAGGAGACGAACAGCGAGGAGGCGGATTTTGTCCTCTACAACACCTGCACGGTCCGGGAGAACGCCAACCTGCGGGTCTACGGCCGCCTGGGTGTGCTGGGCAGCATGAAGAAAAAGCACCCGGAGAAGCTCATCGCCCTCTGCGGCTGCATGATGCAGGAGGAGGCGGTGGTGCAAAAAATCCAGACCAGCTACCGGTTTGTTGACCTGATTTTCGGCACCCACAATATCTTCAAGCTGGCGGAGCTTTTGTACCGGCGGCTGTCCGGGGAAAAGCAGGTCATTGATATATGGCAGGGCACGGACCAGATTGTGGAGGATCTGCCGGCGGTGCGCAAGTACCCCTTTAAGTCCGGGGTTAACATCATGTTCGGCTGCAACAATTTCTGCAGCTACTGCATTGTCCCCTACGTCCGGGGCCGGGAGCGGAGCCGGGAGCCGGAGGAGATCCTCCGGGAGGTGCGCCGC
>CAJFTW010000023.1 GCA_904420025.1 Candidatus Pseudolachnospira avium | reverse complement strand
TAGGTCATAAAGTGGGAGCAAGAGCAGGTGGCCAGGAAGCCTCCGTCCCGGACCAGTCGCATCCCCCGGCGGTTGATCTCCCGGTAGCCCTTTACTGCGTTCTTCACCGAGCTCTGGGACTTGGCAAAGGCTGGCGGGTCCAGGATCACCACATCGTACTGTTCTCCCGCCTCCTCCAGCTCCGGCAGCAGGGCAAACACGTCTGCGCAGCGGAATTTTACCCGGTCCGAAAGGCCGTTGAGGGCCGCATTCTTCTCCGCCTGCTCCACGGCCAGCTCCGAGGCGTCCACCCCCAGTACCTCCCGGGCGCCGCCCAGGCCGGCATTCAAGGCAAAGGAGCCGGTGTGGGTAAAGCAGTCCAGCACCCGGGCGCCTTGGCAAAGCCCCTGAACCGCCAGCCGGTTGTATTTCTGATCCAGGAAAAATCCGGTTTTCTGACCGTTCTCCACGTCCACCTGGTAGCGGACGCCGTTCTCCACAATCTCCACCACCGGGTCAAAGGGGGCGGAGAGGAAGCCCTTGATCCGAGGCAGCCCTTCCCGCTCCCGGACCTTGGCATCGCTGCGCTCGTAGATCCCCCGGATCTCCACGCCGTCTTCCGCCAGAATCCCCGTCAGCAGCTTCAAAATCGTCATCTTCATCCGGTCGATCCCCAGGGCCAGGGACTCCACCACCAGCACATCCGCAAACTTGTCAATGACCAGTCCCGGCAGGAAGTCCGCCTCCCCAAACACCAGGCGGCAGCAACCGGTATCCACGGTTTTCTTCCGGTACTCCCAGGCATTCCGGAGCCGCTGCTCCAGGAAAGCCTCATCCACCACTGCCTGGGGATTCCGGGTCATCATGCGGATGCGGATCTTGGAGTGGCGGTTGATGAAGCCGCTCCCCATGAGGTAACCGTCAAAATCCCGGACCTCCAGCAGATCCCCGTCAGCAAAATCGCCCTCCACCCGGTCCACCTCGTTGTCATAAATCCACATGCCGCCGGCTTTCAAGGACCGGCCTTCCCCTTTTTTCAAAAACGCTGTGGCCATTCTCTTCTCCTTCCCGGCAGTCCCGCTTTCCACCACGGGGACCAGCCTGTCTTTTACCGCTGCCGTTTTTCCTGGCAGCCCATTACACCCACAGGGGGCATCTCTCACGGCTCACCGAACCTCCTCCGGAAACCGGTACTCCCGAAGAATACAGGTGCGGGTTCCGTACAGCCGTGACATCAGGGAGGCAGGACTGTCCGGCAGCAGCACCGGCTCCTTCCCCTCCTCCAGAATCGGGATTCCCTCCTGCAGCCGGCGAATCCGCCGGGCCTCCGCCTCTGCCTCCGGAAACGGGCAGGACTGCAGTGCCGGCTCCAGCGCCTCCTCAAACTGCCGCTCCGGTACCTGGCGGGTAAAAGAGCCAATGTGCAGAATGGGCACCGTAGGGGCGTTCTTCTGCCGGAGATTCCGGTAGATGGGGTGTTTCTTCAACGCCCCCCGCAGCTCCTCCGCCGAGGAGAAGGTGATGGAGGCCTCCCGGTTTTCCGTCAGCTCCAGCTCCTGATACCGGAGCAGAAGCAGCTGCAGGGTGTCGGCCATGGGAGAATAGCCCATGGACACATGATGCAGGCTGTCCCAGAAAGCCCGGTCCGTAAAATACAGAAACTCCGTCTTGCCATTGTGCTTATCCACATACTGCAGCAGCCCCTCCGGGGAGGGGTATTCGCTGGTGTTCTTGCGGATAAACACCTCCGTCAGGGCCCGGGCCATAAACTCCAGAATGGCCACATGCCGGTTAAAAAACACCTGGGTATAGGAATAGTAGCGGTTCATCAAAAACTGATCCGCAATGGAAATCCCTTTGGGATGCACCCCGATGATCTCCGCCCCATGGTACGGGATCCGGGCCAGGTTCCGCAGGAACAGCCCCAGCTCAAAGCTGCCGTAGCTGGTGCCGGAGAAGGTGGCATCCCGGAGGAGATAGTCGATGCGGTCGGCGTCCAGCTCCGAGTGGATCAGCTGCACCAACCCGGAAATCTCCGGGTTCCGGTCCGCATTGCCGGTGATAATGTCGCAGATATTGTCCACTCGGATCAGCTCCGAACCGCCGCAGTGTTTTTCAATAATCCGGGCAATGTCCCCGTCACTGCGGATCAGCCGTTCCGTGATCTGCTCGTGGTGAAAAGGATTGGCCGCAGTGGTCATATAGTCGGTCCGCTCCTCCCCCAGTCCCTCCAGCTCCGTCAGCACCCGCTTCCGCTGGTTTTCCGTCACCGCGTCCGGATCCTCCGGCAATTCCTTGTACGCCTGTTCTCCCACATGGGACAGGGGATAGTGGCCCAGGTCATGGAGCAGGCCTGCCAGCCGGACCAGCTGCCGCTCCTCGTCGGAATATCGCAGCTGGACTGCCATCTGGTCCGCAATGTGCATGACGCCCAGGGAGTGGATAAACCGGGTATGCTCCGCCCCCGGAAACACCCAGTTGGTCAGGCTCAGCTGCTTGATGCTCTGCAGCCTTTTCAAAAGAGGCAGCTCCAGCAGTTCCTTTTCCACTGCGGTAAATTCAATAAAGCCGTGGACATTGTCCAATATCTTGTCAATGAGTTCAATCCGGTACGGCATGTCTCCTCCTTTATGGCGAAAGCCTCCCCAACAATCGGAAAGGGAGCATCCGCGGAACGGCTTCCGCAATACTCCCTCTCAGAAACGCCCCTTCTTCCAGGGCCCTCGGCCATCCTGCCTGGCCGTTTTCTTAACGGCAAATCTGTTTTACCGGGCTACCACCTTCACCTGGGCCGCCTGCCCCTCCTCCAGTTCCACGCTGAAGGAAAGCTTGCCGCTGCGGTTGGTTTCCATCAGCCCCACCTGCTCACCGTTTACATAGATGCCGTAATTGGTGGATTCCGCCAGCTCCAGCGTGATCTGTATATCCTGATTGCTCTCCACCTGGAAGCTGACGCCGTTTTCCTTCTCCAGGAAATGGCTGACAGCGCTTCCCGGCACCGACTCATAGACAAACAGGCCGTTCCGCTCCAGCTTGGTGATCTCATAAAAGGTTTTCACCTTGTAGAGATCCCCGCCGTGCTCAAAATTCTCCAGCTTACCCTTCTGCTCCCGGGTGTAATCGCCAAAACTAATGGTTCCGTCACTCTCTCCACGCAGCAATTCTGCCACCACTGACATGGGTATATCCTCCTTTATCCGCGGTATCCTGGGGGCATCTGGTTTTGCCCCCAACCTCCCCTTCATTATAAACGATGAAGTTTTTTTCAGCAATCTTTTACTTCAAATATTAATTGATTTTTTAGGTTCCGCACCTGTACCTGGGCCCCCTCCGGAATCTCCCCGGCCAGGATCTTCTCTGCCAGCGGATCCTCCAGCTCCCGCTGCAATGTCCGCCGCAGCGGCCGGGCTCCGTACTTGGGATCATAGCCCTTGTCAATGAGCCATTCCCTGGCTTTGGGCGTCACCTGCATGTGTATGCCCCGGCTCTGCTCTAGCCGTCCGCTGACATCCCGCAGCAGGTTCTGCAAAATCTCCCGCATATAGGTTTTGGACAGGGCATGGAACACCAGAATCTCATCAATCCGGTTTAAAAACTCCGGCTTAAAGATATGGCGCACCTCCTCCATCACCCCTGCCTTCATCCGCTGGTAATCCGCCTTCTCATCCTCTTGGACCACAAAGCCCAGGTTTTTGGGGGCCAAGATCCGCTGGGCCCCGGCGTTGGAAGTCATAATCAAAATGGTGTTCTTAAAATCCACCTTCCGGCCCTGGGCGTCCGTAATGTGGCCGTCATCCAGCACCTGCAGCAAAATGTGGAACACATCCGGGTGAGCCTTCTCAATCTCGTCAAACAGGATCACCGAGTAGGGATTCCGCCGCACCTTTTCGCTGAGCTGGCCGCCCTCCTCGTATCCCACATAGCCCGGCGGGGAGCCGATGAGCTTGGAGACGCTGTGCTTTTCCATGTACTCCGACATGTCCACCCGGATCATGGCCTCCTCCCGGCCGAACAGGGCCTCTGCCAAAGCCTTGGACAGCTCCGTCTTTCCCACGCCGGTGGGTCCCAGGAACAGGAAGGAGCCGATGGGCCGCCGGGGGTCCTTCATCCCCACCCGGCTGCGGCGCACCGCCCGGGCCACCGCGGAAACCGCTTCATCCTGGCCCACCACCCGCTTGTGAAGGGTTTTCTCCAGCCGCTGCAGCCGGGACGCCTCTGCCTCCGTCAGCTGCTTCACCGGAATGCCGGTCCACTGGGCTGCCACATCCGCCACGCTCTCTGCCGTCACCTGGGGAAGCTGCTGCCGTTTCCGGCGGCGGTTCCGGCTCTCCTGCCACTTTTCCAGCGCCTCCGTCTCCCGGCGGATCTGGGCCGCCTTCGCAAAGTCTCCCTGGCGGATGGCCTCCTCCAGCTGCGCCTCCCGTTCCGCCTGTTCCTGTTCCCGTTTTTCCGAAGCCGGCGTCTCCCGTTGCTGGGTCAGCCGCACCTTGGAGGCTGCCTCGTCCAGCAAATCCAGTGCCTTGTCCGGCAAAAAACGGTCCGGGATATAACGGGCCGACAGCTTCACCGCCGCCTCCAGGGCGTCCGTAGTAATCTCCACCTGGTGATGCTGCTCATAGTGGCCCTGCAGCCCCCGAAGGATCTCCACCGACTCCTCCTCCGTGGGCTCCTCCACCACCACCGGCTGGAAGCGCCGCTCCAGCGCCGCATCCTTCTCAATATGCTTCCGGTACTCCTCCCGGGTGGTGGCGCCAATCAACTGAATCTCCCCCCGGGACAGAGCCGGCTTCAGGATATTGGCCGCATCCAGGGCACCCTCCGCCCCGCCGGCGCCGATGAGGGTGTGGATCTCATCCAAAAACAGGAGAATCCGGGGATCCCCGGATGCCTCCTGGAGCACCCGTTTGATCCGCTCCTCAAACTCCCCCCGGTACTTGGAACCGGCCACCATGCCAGACAGATCCAGGGAGAGGATCCGCTTGTCCCGCATCAGTTCCGGCACCTGGCCGGAGGCAATACGCAGGGCCAGGCTCTCCACAATGGCGGTTTTGCCCACCCCCGGTTCCCCAATCAGGCAGGGGTTGTTCTTGGTCCGCCGGCTTAAAATCTGCATCAGCCGCTGCAGCTCCTTCTCCCGGCCGATCACCGGGTCAAGCTGTCCTTCCGCAGCCAACGCCGTCAGATCCCGGCTGTACCGGTTCAGCATGGGAGTCCCCTGGGACGGCTGGCCATTTTCCTCCAGATCCTCCTGATAAAACCGGCCATCCCGGCCCATGGCGCTGATCAGGTCCGCCAGCAGGCGGCTGGCACTGACATCCATGTTCCGCAGCAGCCGCAGAGCCACGCTCCCTCTGCTGCGCAGCAGGGCCATGAGGATATGCTCCGTTCCAATCTGTTCCTGGTGCCCCCGCCATGCTTCCCGCAGGCTGGCCTCCAGCACTTCCCGGGCCCGGGGCGTAAAGGCCGGCATACCCCCTTCCGCCTCCGTATCCCGGGGGACCGCCAGGTGCTCCAGAAGATCCAAAATTTTCTGTTTGGTCACCTCCTGGGCTTCCAACAACTTTGCCGGCAGGCACTCGGTCCGCATCAGCCCCAGGAGCAGGTGGCCGGTTCCTACATAGAGGTGCTCTAAGGCGTCTGCCGCAGCAGACGCCTCCTCAAGCACTTGTTCACTTAGTTCCGTAAAGGGATATTCCCAAATGGACATGGACAAGATTCTCCTTATAATGATTAATATTGCTCAATTCCATATTGGCCGCACAGCCGGTTAAACTCTGCCGAATAGATAAATCCATCCAGCAGTTCGCGACGGGAATGGCCTTGGCGCAGATAAGTCAGCCAATTGGAAAAGCCCGGCCCCTCCGGCTCTCGACCCAGAATAGTCCGATACGCTCTTCGCACAAATTCCTCATCGGATAAATTTTGCCGGTTAATCTCATTGCTCTCAAAGAAACCGTAGACAATTGTACGTCCTGTAGTTGTATGGTTCAAAAGACGTTCCACCCAGTCCCCACGCTCCGATTCCGTTCCGGTACGCTGCAAGCAAGTAGTGTACATGCGCGTGACAAACGCCGTCACATTCGGATTCTGGTCCAAAATGTTGCCCGATTGGTAGGAACCCTGGGTCACTCCAAATTGGCTGCATAACCGATTAAAGGCAGTGGAATTGGCAAATCCAGCATACACAAACTCCCGGGTAACTCCCATTTCCAGATATTCCACCCAAAATGCCACTTCATCAGACCTGGGAGACCGATCAAACAGCGCCTCATAGAGCATTGTGACAAAGGATTCATTGGACGTATTCTTTCTCTTATATTCAGCGCTGAATACAAAACCGGCTGCCACATCCGAAGCGGTCATCTGATGGCTGGTCAAATAATTGTACCAATTTCTTGTTTCCGAATATACCGGTGTTCTTCCCAGAACCTCCGTATATAAGCGATCCACAAACTGCTGCACCGGATCCGTAGGATTGGTGTCATCCATCGGCATATCGCAGGCCTCATCCGGCATGCCGCTGTACACCGGAATCTTAAAGGTCAATGTTCCCTTCCGCAGATCCTCCGAATAGGCTCTGGACAAAATCCGCCCCTCGGAATCTGCCATCTGAATGTTGGTGGCATACTGATGGCTGTAGTTTCCG
Organism: Candidatus Pseudolachnospira avium; assembly: GCA_904420025.1. Taxonomy (GTDB): domain Bacteria; phylum Bacillota; class Clostridia; order Lachnospirales; family Lachnospiraceae; genus Pseudolachnospira; species Pseudolachnospira avium. The sequence goes on along the minus strand of CAJFTW010000023.1, from coordinate 1,332 downwards.
CTAAGCACATCAAACTTCTTCAGATACAGCGTATCCTGCCCGTAATCGGTGATATACTGGGCAAAGTAGATGGCGCCTCCGGTAATGGCCTTCTGCCGGGTATTCCAGGGGCGTCCCCAGGAGGTACTGCCGCTGCTTCCGCCGCCGGCAATCCAGAGGCCTCTCAGATAGGCTTTGCTGAAAGTGTTATCCGTGAAGGCCCCAATATTAAAGTAATTGTACAAATTCTCATATCCCTGCACGGTTCCGCTGATGGTCTCCCGCTCCGCACCATTAACCCCCAGCTCCTGGATCATGCTGGCCACCAACGCCAGCGGATTATATCCCGCCGCCTTACCGGCATCCAGAATAGCCTGGGGGTAATTGATAGTGTCCCCATTGGCATGGTTGAAACTGCCGGTTAGCCAGGTAGCCCCCATACCGGCCGCCAACTGGCTGATGGCCTCGGTGGAGGTGTTGGTGTCACTCAAGTCCAGGAACTGGAATACACTGGACTCATCCAGGAAATTCCGGGGATCCAGGTAGTAGGCCACAATCTCATCGGAGGCCACCACCCAAGAATCTCCATCCCAGCCAGTCACCCACTCACCGGTGGACCAGTCAAAGGCGCCATCCTCTGTGGACTTCCAGGAAGAAATACTGTCTGCCGAAACCAAACTCACCGCCTGGGTAGAACCGCTGCCGGAGGGGCCGTTGGGGTTAAACCAGGTTTCCGCCTCCAGCGCCTCACTCCAGCTGCCGGCATCCTGGGCCACAAATTGCCAGGTGGGATACTGGGCGTGGAGGATCCGCAGTTTTTCCTGATAGCTCTCCGGGAAGCCCTGCTGATCCATATACTCCTCAAAAGCCGCATCCTGCCCCACTTCCATGGTAGACAGGGTAATATAGGCACTGCTCACATACCCCTGCTTTCCATTGTAGGTGATCAGGAACCAGACGGTTCCGTTGCTGTCTTTACCGTCCCCCAGGATTGTCATGGTGGTCCCAGATGGGATGGTTCCCATACTGGAATAGTTGGTTCCCGGTCCATACCGGAAATTCACCGAGGCCGTGGTGGTTCCCCGCTGCACTGTGGCATACAGGGTGAAGGTTGACAAGGCCTGCTCCGGATCCTGAATCTGGCCCTCCTCCACCGCCTCGTCAATCAAAACCTCATACTCCTCCGGCTGCACCTCTTCCGCCGGTTCCGTCTCTTCCGCAGAGCTCTCTGCCGCTGCGGAAGAAGTCTCGGCTACGGTGGCAGAGGTCTCTTCCGTGCCCTCCGAGGAGACTGCTTCGGAAGTGCTCTCCTCCGTGGAGGTTGTCTCCGAAACGCTCTCCCCCACGGAAGAC
>CAJFTW010000022.1 GCA_904420025.1 Candidatus Pseudolachnospira avium | reverse complement strand
CCCAGTTTACGGATGGTACGAGAAGTAGACTTACCGTTGGCATCAATATAGGACTGCTTAATATAAAAGGATTCCGCGTTTTTCGATTTAGAAGTATTAACTTTCATGGCGTTTGTCCTCCCTGATTTTATTATAGCACAAAAAGCCCAAAAAGCCTATATATAAAATCAAAAAAATTGACAAAAAAATAAGCCGAAAACGGCTTAGAATAAGGTTTCCTACGTTATCGACTCCTTAGAAAGGTGTCAAACACCCGACACCCGTTCCTTTAAAAAATGATTGAAAATCAGCTTGTTTTATAGTATAATCACATACATAAAAATTATGTGCAGAAAGGGGATTGACAAAGATGGCGGCAGAAAATATGCTTGATAGCAGGGCATAACTTTGCCCTTTTTTCTGCCAAACTGAGAACTGCGCAAAAACAGAAGGCGTATTTTGTCCGAGTTGCAACGGGCAGAATTTTTGTAAATGCTATGGCGGAAAACGTTGCCGTAGCAAGAAAATGCAGCGTGGAGAAAACGTTTTTTGGCGAGAGGAGAGGCGGTAAAATGGAGCATGGAAAGCGAGTCTGGAAAAAACAGAAAGATAAGTGGGCACTTTTGGCGGTTTCTGCCCTCCTGGCTCTGGGCCTGATGCTCCTGCGCCTCCTGGCAGGGCTCTCTATGCACCTCTCGGATCTGTTTTTCACCATGGGGGTGGTGCACCTGGTGGTGGGCATGACCCGCTACATCCGGAATGTCGGTCTTTTTAAGACGTTTTCATACATGGCGTACAAGCGGCGCTGGAGGCGCAGCGCCGGCCGGAACGCAGAACTTCATCCGATGACCCTGGCGGAGTACACCCAAAAGGTGATTTACGATGAAATGCGCCAGCGCCCGGTTCTGTGGCCGCTGGGTTTTGGCTGCGGCTGCCTGGTGGTATCGGCGCTGCTGGCCGCGGCGGTTTGACCGGGCCGGGGGAAGGCCCCTGGCTGTGCGCGCGGGAAAGAAAGGAGGGAGAGAGGGAAAAGGCCCGCCGGAGAAAAGCGGGCGGAAAACGTTGGAGCCTGACAAAACAGGCAAAAGCCTGACGAAAAATGAGTAGGGAAGGAGTAAGGAAATGAAAAAGAAAGTAATTGCGCTGCTGCTGGCGGCTTCCATGGCATTGGGAGTAACCGCCTGCGGCTCTGGTGACACGGGGACTACCGGCGCGGCCGGTACGGAAGCAGCCGGCACGGAAGCGGCCGGTACGGAAACGGCCGGCGGCGAGACCGCCAGCGGGGAAGAGACGGGAGAGAAGGTCCTGCGCCTGTACATGCAGGATACGCCGGCAACCCTGAACGGCCACACCATGGAACGGGAATACGACCTGGTTGCCTCCCTCACCGCCACCTTGTATGCGGTGGTGGCCGACCCGGAGACCGGCATGCGTCAGTACGTGAACATGCTGGCGGAGGGAGAGCCGGAGGTTTCCGAGGATTACATGGTTTGGACCGTTAAGATTGGGGAAGGCTACACCTTCACGGACGGAACCCCCATTACGGCGGAGACCATCGAATACAGCATCAAGATGCTGAACGATCCCAACCTGGCCAACCGCAACTCCAACGCCAGCAACTTTGTGAACGGCGCGGCGTACCTGCGGGGCGAATGTGACTGGGAGGAGGTAGGCTTTAAGGCCACCGACGAGTACACCCTCCAGATCACCTTTGAGCCTGGCTATGAGCCGGCCAACGTCACCGCCTTTAAGAAGGACTGGGCTTATGCCTTCTACGGCGCGGTGCATCCGGAGATGTACGAGTCCTGCCTCAGCGAGGACGGCACCTCCTGCACCTACGGCACCAACCTGGAGAGCTTTGTAGCTTCCGGTATCTACGAGCCCACCTCCCTGATCGAGGGCCAGTACCTGGAGCTGCACCGCCGCGAGGATGCGGACATCTACCCGATCGCCGAGTATTTTACCCCGGACGTGGTGACGTACGTGGTGGCCAGCGACGCCAACACCCTGGTGGAGCTGTTTGAGACCGGCGAGCTGGATTACGTGGTTGCCAACCAGGACAGCTACGACGGCTATTCCGGCGCGTACTACCTGTACACCCCGGATAACTACGGCATCTACCTGAACTCCGTTTCCCCGGAGAACCCCATCCTGCTGGATGTGAACTTCCGCTACGCCCTGTACTGGGGCCTGGATCGGGAGACCCTGGTAGAGGCGGTGTACCCCACCTCCGAGGCCAGCGCCCTGATGTACTACCCTTGGGCCACCATGCCGGATCCGGCGAACCCGGAAAACACGGTCCGCTACTACGACACCGAGGAAGCCAAGGCGGTCCGCATGGACGGCCATGAAATCACCATGACCGGCTACGACAAGGATCTGGCCCTGGAGTACTTCGACAAGGCCTACGAGGCCAACGGCGGCCAGAAGGTCACCATCACGGTGAAATACTCCGACTTTAACGAGAACAACAAGAACTGGGCGGAGGCCGTGACCAACTGGTACATGGAGCTGTTCGGACGCGACCGTCTGGAGCTGGTGCTGCAGGCCACCCCTTCGGCTACCATCTACGATGACCTGGCCCGCACCAACATGAAGTACGACATCATGCTTTCCTGCGGCTGGTATCAGACCGTTGACGAGCCCTGGAACAACACCAACTGGGTGTACAGCGGCGCTTTCACCTACAACACCCAGTACTGCACCATCTCCACGCCGGAGCTGCAGCAGCAGTGGGATGAGCTGTTCTACTCCGCGGCTACCGGCGAGTACAAGCACGACGACGCCGCCAAGATGCAGATCTGCGCGGATCTGGAAGAGATCCTCTACAACGACTGCAGCTTTATCCCGGCTTACTCCAACGGCAACCGTTACTTCTTCAGCAGCCGGATTACCCCCGTTACGGATGTAGGCGATCCGGATCACCTGTGGTGGTACCTGCAGGCAACCTTTAACTAAACGTCTTCGCTGTCTGCTTCCGGGGACGCCCTCCCCGGAAGCAGGGCACGGCAAAGCCGCCAATGGGGCGGATCCTCGTCCCCCGGCTTTGCCGTGCTCTTGTTGTGAGCGATATTAAGAGAGAAGAGGTAATGCTGTGATTAAATACATTATACAGAGAATCATTGCCGCGTTTTTTACGTTCCTTGTGATTGTAGTGGTGGTGTTTTTTGTCATCCATTCCATGCCGGGCGACATCATTGACCTTTCCAGCAAGATCGACCCGACCGTCCGGGAAGTCATCCTGGACAAATACCATCTGAACGACCCGCTGATTGTCCAGTTCGGCTATACCATGGCCGACTATCTCCACCTTGACTTTGGCTATTCCCTGAAGATCCGCCCCGGCGTCCCGGTCCTGCAGGTGGTGCTGGAACGACTGCCAATCACCATACAGCTCAACTATTTCGCGGCCCTGCTGATCCTGCCGGTAGGCTTGATCTTAGGTATCATCATGGCCATCAAAAAGGATACGGTTTTCGACCACATCTCCAGCAGCCTGGTGATCCTGCTGATCTCGGTGCCATCGTTCGTGCTGGCAGCCCTCATGCAGTATTTCCTGGCCTATAAGCTGGGGTGGTTCCCCATCATCCTGGAGGCGGAGGAGAGCCTGACCTGGTCCAAGTTCTACTCCATGATCCTGCCCATCCTGGCCCTAAGCTTCGGCAGCATTGCCAGTATTGCCCGTACCCTGCGGGCGGAGCTGGCGGAGGTGCTGACCATGGACTTTATGCTGCTGGCCAAGGCCAAGGGCTTAAGCTTCCGTCAGACCATCTGGCGCCACGCACTGCGGAATTCCTGCGTGCCGCTGGCCAGCACCTTCCTGTACCTGTTCCTGGGGGTTCTGTCCAGCTCCCTGGTGATTGAGCAGATCTTCAGCGTGCCGGGCCTCAGTAAGACCATGCTGTCCGCCATCAACGGCAAGGACCACTGGCTGACCATGGGAATCGTGATCTTCTATGTGTTTATCGGCCTGTTTATGGCCATCCTGGCAGATCTGTCCTATGGAATCGTGGATCCCCGGATCCGGATGGGAGGGAAGAAGGATGAATAATACCAATATATACCTGGAAAACGGCGAGCCCCTGGGCCCGGACATCCTGGGGATGACGGCGGAGGAACTGTCCCTGGTACAGCGGGAGGAAAACATTTCGGACGCCGCCTTTAAGACCGAGTCCATCTCCTACGGGAAGGACGTATGGCGCCGGTTCCGCCGCAGCAAGGTGACGGTGGTTTCGGCGGTGATTATCCTGCTGATTATGCTCATGGGCATCATCGGGCCGTACCTGAGCCCCCACAACTACCTGACCCAGCGCCTGGATTTAAAGAACCTGCCGCCGCGGATCCCGGGGATCGAGAACCTGGGGATCCTGGACGGGACCCGGGTGCTGACCATCCAGGAAAACAGCCTGGAGGACTACGAGGGATGTGTGGTGGAGAACCTGGGCTCCTATGAGGTGTCCTCGGCCTTCGGTACCGGCACCATGCTGCGGATCAAGGTGGATATGTACAAGTACAACGGGGTGGCGGACGAGTACTACTGGTTCGGCACGGACGACCTGGGCCGGGACCTGTTCTCCCGCCTGTGGCAAGGCACCCGGGTATCCCTGATCCTGGCCTTCGCCGTGGTGGCGGTGAACCTGACCATCGGCCTGGTGGTAGGCGCCATCTGCGGCTACTACGGAGGCTGGGTGGACCTGATTATCCAGCGTCTGATGGACATTGTGTGGAACATTCCGTCCATGCCCTTGACCATCCTGCTGATCATGCTGTTGGGTTCGGGCATCCTGCCGCTGATGCTGGTGTTCTGCCTGACCGGGTGGATGGGCACGGCCAACGGCGTGCGGATGCAGTTCTACCGGTATAAGAACCGGGAGTACGTGCTGGCGTCCCGGACCATGGGCTCCAGCGACGTGCGTACCATGGGCCGGCATATCCTGCCCAACGCCATCGGCACCATCATCACCCAGAGCGCCCTGGCCATCCCCAACGTGGTATTCCAGGAAGCAGGGCTTTCCTACCTGGGACTGGGCGTGCAGGCGCCTAACCCCTCCATCGGCGTAATGCTGTCGGACGGCCAGAAAGCGCTGCTGGAGTTTCCCTATATGATCGTACCTCCCAGCATCGTGCTGGTACTGCTGATGCTGGCCTTTAACCTGATGGGCAACGGGCTGCGGGATGCGTTTAACCCCTCGATCCGCCAGTAGAAGGAAAGAGAAAGGAGCGTGTGTCCATGAGTGCGGAAGTGAATCAAAGAGAGAAGGTACTGGAGGTCAAGGACCTGACCGTCAGCTTTAACACCCTGGCCGGGAAGGTGCAGGCGGTGCGGGGGGTCAGCTTTGACCTGTACAAGGGGGAAACCCTGGCGATTGTAGGGGAGTCCGGCTCCGGCAAGTCGGTGTCGGTGAAATCCCTGATGGGGATTCTGCCCCAGAACGCGACGATAGAAAAAGGGACCGCCATGTTCAAAGGGCGTGACCTGCTGAAACAGACGGAGAAGGAGTGGGAGAAGACCCGGGCCCGGGAGGTGGCCATGATCTTCCAGGACCCGCTGTCCTCCTTAAACCCTATCAAAAAGATTGGGCTGCAGATTTCGGAAATCTTTACGGTGCTGCACAAGATGCCCAAGAAGGCGGCCAAGGAGAAGAGCCTTGAGCTGATGCGCTCCGTGGGGATCCCGGAGCCGGAGAAGCGCTTCAACCAGTATCCGTTCCATTTTTCAGGCGGGATGCGGCAGCGTATCGTCATTGCCATCGCGCTGGCGTCCAACCCGGATATCCTGATCTGCGACGAGCCCACCACGGCCCTGGACGTAACGGTGCAGGCCCAGGTGCTGTCGCTGATCGGGGAGCAGCAGAGAGAGCGGCAGGTATCCACCATCTTTATCACCCATGACCTGGGGGTGGTGGCCCACGTGGCGGACCGTGTGGCGGTGATGTACGCCGGGAAGGTGGTGGAGTACGGGACGGCGGAGGATGTGTTCTACGACCCGCGCCATCCGTACACTTGGAGCCTGATGGCGTCCATGCCGGATATGGACCTGGATCAGGACGAGAAGCTGGTGGCCCTCCACGGGACGCCGCCCAACATGCTGGTGCCGCCGCCGGGAGACGCGTTCTCGGAGCGGAACCCGTGGGCGCTGAAGGTGGACTTTGAGAAGGAGCCGCCGATGTTTAAGATCAGCGATACCCATTACGCGGCCACCTGGCTGCTGCACCCGTCGGCGCCCAAGGTGGAGATGCCCCATGTGCTGGCCAGAAGAATCCAGAAGAGCCTGGAACGGAAGGAGGCGAAAGCCCGTGGCTGAAAAAGAGATTGTATTGGACGTCCAGAACCTGAAGCAGTATTTTAAAAGCGGCGTAGGGAAGAACAAGGTCGTAGTAAAGGCGGTGGACGACGTATCCTTCCAGGTAGCCAAGGGGGAGACCTTCGGCCTGGTAGGGGAGTCCGGCTGCGGGAAGACCACCACAGGCCGGACGATCATCCGCCTGTATAAGCCCACCAGCGGGGAAATCTACTTTAACGGGGAGCTGATCTCCGGAAAGCTGGACAAGGAGCAGAAGAGGCGGGTGCACCAGGGGATCCAGATGATCTTCCAGGACCCTATTTCCTCCCTGGACCCCCGTATGACCATCAAGGAGATCGTCGGGGAAGGCCTTTTGATCAACAAGGCGGTCAAGAACGAGGAGGAGCTGTACGCCCGGGTGCTGAAGATGATCAAGCTGGTAGGCTTAAGCGAAGACCATCTGAGCCGTTACCCCCATGAGTTTTCGGGCGGGCAGCGGCAGCGGATCGGCATCGCCCGGGTACTGGCCACCAACCCCAGCCTGATCATCGCGGACGAGCCCATTTCGGCTCTGGACGTGTCCATCCAGGCCCAGATCCTGAACCTGCTGAACGACCTGAAGCGGGAGATGGGTCTGACGATCCTGTTTATCGCCCACAACTTGTCGGTGGTAAAGTATTTCTGCGATTACATCGGAGTCATGAACAAAGGGAAGCTGGTGGAGCGGGGGACGCCGGAGGAGATTTACGAGAACCCGGTGCATCCGTACACCCGGGCGCTGCTGTCGGCCATCCCGTCCCCGGATCCGGATCTGGAGAAGTGGAGAGGGTACGAGGTGTACGACCCCAGCGTTCACGACTATTCGGTGGAGAAGCCTGCCATGCAGCTGGTGTCGGGCAGCCACTACGTATACCTGTCGGATTCGGAGATGAAAACCTATTTAAATCGTTAGGCGCGTGTCCTGGAGCGGACGCGGCGCGGAAGGGAGAAACATGTTTCTTTCAACGGTGGATGATTTAAACAGTGGATACGCCATCAATGGGGAGCAGGCGGCGGACAGCCGCTCTCCCCAGAAGGCGGTAATGATCTGTGTGGATTTTCCTGGATTGAAAGGAGAGGATTCCGAACACCCGGAGCCGTCCTTTTTCTATGACCTTTTGGCCAAGGACGGCCTGGCGGTGTTTGACGCCATTTCCTATGGAAAGCTTCGCCTGCAGGTAGATCTGGTGGATCACTGGTTTACCATGCCGAAGCGGGATGAGGAGTACCACATGGACCGGGTGATTACGGCGGAGACCCACCGGGCCTATATTCAGGACGCCATGGACGTGTCCTGCCAGGAGGTGGATTACTCCCAGTACGATATTCTCTATATCGTCCCGGTGCATGGCAGCCAGGTGCCCTATTCCCCTACCATGGTTTCCAAAAACCATCCGATTTCCTGCGCCTCCGGCCAGATTGGCCTGGCGGTTACCTTTGGCGCGGACATGTACAAGCGGAAGGGCAAGCTGTTTGCCCATGAGACCGGCCATATTTACGGCCTGCCGGATTATTATACCTATCAGGTGACGGAAGGCGCGGAGGGCGTCATGTCCCACATCGGCCCCTGGGACCTGATGGGGCAGATTGAAGGGCTGGCGCCGGATTACCTGGCTTACGGCAAGTGGCGGCTGGGCTTTTTGGACGACGATCAGGTGGTGGTGGCCCGCCAGGCGGGCGAGTACCAGCTGACGCCTCTGGAGACCGCCGGCGGCTGCAAGCTGGTGGTGATCCCCCTGGACGCGTACCATGGTTATGGGGTGGAGTACCGGACGCCGGCGGGCCTGGACGCGGCGCTGCCGGAGGACGGGCTGGTGGTTTACCGGATTGACGGTACCATCGCCAGCGGGCAAGGCTGCCTGACGGTGATCCCGCCGGAGCCGGAGAAGTACCTGAAGCTGCGGACGGATGTGCCGGACGGCCTGGTGCGCGCCGGGGATACGGTGACCCGGGACGGCATCCAGGTGCATTCCCTGGGGAATGGAAAATTTACCTACTCCCGCGTGTTCCCTACGTTCCAGGAGATGGAATACGCCCGCCCGGATTTTGAACTGCGGAGGGAGGAGCTGCGCCGCTATGCCCAGGCCCTGAAAAAGGCCGGAAGCTATGCCGAACTGCGGCAGCTGTTCCTCAACGAGGATCTTTGCTCCCGCCGATACCATACCATGTTTGAGCTGGCTTATATCCGCAACGGCATCAACACCCAGGATCCCTTTTACGAGGAGGAAATGCGGGCCTTCTACCAGGAGCAGGGGCATCTGGCCCTGTTGTCCCAAGAGGCGGCCGCCGCGCTGCTGGAGTCTCCCTTCCTGCCGGAATTTGAAAAGGAGTTTGGTTCCACGGTGGTCCAGGATCTGCGGGTCAGCCTGAAGCTGGCCAGCCCGGAGGTGGTGGAGGACATGGCCCGGGAGTCGGAGCTGAGCCAGGCCCACAGCCGCATTACCGCTGGCTGCACCACCCAGTTCCGGGGCGAGGAATGCAACTTCTACGGCCTGCTGAAGCATATGCAGAGCACGGACCGGGAGGAGCGCCGAGAGGCCTTCCTGGCTTGGTCGGCCCTGTACGAGAGCGTTTCCGGCCAGCTGGATGAGCTGTACGACCAGATGGTGGAGCTGCGCAGCTCCATGGCGGAGAAACTGGGCTTTGACAGCTTTGTCTCCATGATCTACGCGGCCCGGAGCCACTACGACTATAACGCCGAGGACGTGGCCCGGTTCCGGAAGCAGGTGAAGGAGTATGTGACTCCTCTGTGCCAGCGGCTGTTTGAGCGGCAGGCCAAGCGGCTGGGGCTTTCCCGCCTGGAGTGGTACGACGAGTCCCTGACCTCCCCGGAAGGAAACGCGGTCCCCATCGGCGGACGGGCGGAGCTGGTGGCCAAGGCCCAGCGGATGTACCGGGAGCTGTCTGCGGAGACGGGAGAATTCTTTGACTTTATGGTGGAGCATGAGCTCTTTGACCTGGACAGCCGCCCCGGCAAACAGACCGGCGGCTACTGCGCTTTCCTGCAGGAACCCAAGGCTCCGTTTATCTTTGCCAACTTCAACGGCACCAGCGCGGATGTGGACGTGCTGACCCACGAGGCAGGCCATGCCTTTGAAAGCTATCTTTCCAGCCGAACCAACCCGCTGGCGTCCCAGGCGTTTGCCACCAGCGAGCTGTGCGAGATCCATTCTATGTCCATGGAGCTGTTTACCTATCCCTGGATGGAAAGCTTCTTTGGGGAGAAGGCGGACCAGTACCGTCTCTGCCACCTGGAGGACGCGCTGGAGGCCGTGCCTTACATTGCCTGCGTAGACGAATTCCAGCACCGCGTCTTTGCGGAGCGGCCGGACGCGGCGGGACGCCGCGCCATCTGGCGGGAACTGGAAAAGACCTACATGCCGTGGAGAAACTATGCCGGCAGTGAGTTTTTGGAGGGCGGCGGTTTCTGGATGCAGAAGCCCCATATCTTCATCAACCCCTTCTACTACATCGACTACGCCCTGGCCCAGATGGGAGCCTTTGAGTTCTACCAGCGGATGTGCCAGGACCGGGAGAAGGCGTGGAACGACTACTGCAAGCTGTGCCGGATCGGCGGAAGCCTCGGGTATTTTGACGCCCTGAAGGCCGTCGGCCTGGGCAATCCCTTCCAGGAGGGAACGGTCAGGAGGATTATGGAATTCCTGGAGGGTAAGCTGTTTTAAGAAACAGGAGAGGAAAGCGGTATGAGGAAAGAGCGCCACATCTATCTGGAAAGGCCAGAACCCGGGGCGAAGGGGATTCCGGCAGCTTGCCTGGAAGGCCACACAGCAGTCCTGGGGACCTGCGGCACCGGGAAGACAACTACCATCAAGAGGCTGCTGGCGGAAGCATACCGGTCCTGCCGCCTGCCGTTTCTGGTGCTGGAGTGGGGGAGGGGGGAATATGCGGACCTGGTGGAAAGCGTTCCTTCGCTTCGGGTATATACCACGGAGGCGGATGGTTTGCCGCTGAACCTGAACCCCCTTCAGCCGGAGGAAGGGATTCGAATAGGGGAACATGCGGCGGCAGTGGCGCGAATGCTGGCGGATTCTTCCGGTGGGAAGGTTTCCCGGGAAATGTACCAGAGGCTTTTGCTGTCTTTGTACCGGCAGTTTGGCTGGGACAGCGGGCAGACGTCCTGTCTGGATCCTTTCCGCCCGTTCCCTACCCTGTGGGATATGGGAAAGTGGTTGGAGTCCGGCGAGGGGACAGGAATGCCGGAGATGTCGGAGCGGAGGGAAATCTGCCGGCATTTGTGGGAAGTGCTGGAAATCGGACGGAAAAATCTTTACGAGGGATGTCCGCGGCAGTATTTTAAAGCCTGCGGCGGACTGACAGCGGCAGAGCTTCTGGAGGCTCCGGCTGTGTTGGAGCTGGACGCTTTTTCCGGCAGGGCGGCGGTATTCCTGCGGGAGCTGCTGCTGTTCCGGCTCCGGTGCGCACTGTCCCGAATGCCGGCGGAACGGCGGCGGAAACGGCTGCTGGCCATGGAAGGGCAGGTGCCGGAGACGGCGCTGGCCGGATTCCGGGGCCTGGGCGCCGGCTGGGTCTTCAGCCAGGAGCACCCTGCAGAGCTGGGGGAATCGCTGCTGGAAAATATACAGGTGAGGATTGTACATGCCTTGATTTCCGAGAGGGACCGGCGGTGCATGGAAGCGGTTCTGGGCCAGCCGGTGCTTTCCTGCCGGGGGCAGCGGGATATCCGGCCCGGGGCGTGCCTGGTTTCCGTGGCCGGAGAGAAGGAGGCGCGGCCGGTACAGGTGTATCCGGAGCAGGCGGCCCAGCCGGCCCGGGCCGCTTGTCTGGTCTGTCCAGGCCGCCAGCGGTGCCGGAGGGCAGAGGTGGAACGCCTGCTTGAGCAGGAAGGCCCGGGACGGCTGGCTCTTTTGACCGAGCGGCTGAAAGTTTTCCGTTTCCATCCCCGGCAGGCAGTACTGTATCTGGAGCGGTGGCTGGAAACCGGCGGGCAGGAAGGACGAATACCCGGAAGAAAAGAAACGGACACAGAAGGCAAAGCGGCGCTGGCACTGCGGTGCTGCCTTCTGGGAGAGCTTTTATCCAGAATAGGAGGCTGTTCTTTTGGAGAGATCCGGAGTATGGCCGGCGCCTGCCGGCTCATATGGGAAACTGGAAAAACAGGGGAGTGAAAGGAAGGCCGGGCCAGAGAGGGAAAACGCGGAAAAGAGAAGAAGGAGGAACGGGCCGGGAATGGTCCGTTCCTCCTTCTTCTCCGTTCATACGCAGGACTCTGCGCAGCCGGTTTGATCAGTTGGTAATCCGCAGCTCCCCGTCCACACAGTCCACGTTCAGGGTCTGGCCGGGTTCCACATCCCCGGCGATAATCCGTTTGGCTACCAGGGTCTCCACCTTCCGCTGGATAAACCGCTTCAGCGGCCGCGCGCCATAAGCCGGGTCGTAGCTCTGGTCAATGATATAATCCTTGGCAGCATCGGTGACCTGGACGCTCAGCTCCCGGTCCTTCAGCCGCTCCTGCAGGTTCTTCAGCATCAGGTCCACAATCTGGTGGATCTCGGCCCTCTGCAGCGGTTTGTAGTACACAATCTCATCCAGCCGGTTCAAAAACTCCGGGCGGAAGCTCTGTTTCAGCAGGGCGTCCACCGCGTCCAGGGACTCCTGCCGGATGGTGCCGTCAGGCTGAATGCCCTCCAGCAGATAGTTGGAGCCCAGGTTGGAGGTCAGGATGATGATGGTGTTCTTAAAGTCCACCGTCCGTCCCTGGGAGTCGGTGATCCGGCCATCGTCCAGTACCTGCAGCAGAATATTGAACACATCCGGGTGGGCCTTCTCCACCTCGTCCAGCAGGATGACGGCGTAGGGCTTCCGCCGGACCGCCTCGGTCAGCTGGCCGCCTTCCTCGTATCCCACGTATCCGGGCGGCGCTCCAATCAGACGGCTGACGCTGAACTTCTCCATATACTCGCTCATGTCAATCCGGATCATGTTCTTCTCATCGTCAAACAGGGCTTGGGCCAGGGCCTTGGCCAGCTCCGTCTTGCCCACGCCGGTGGGGCCCAGGAACAGGAAGGAACCAATGGGCCGGTTGGGATCCTGAATGCCCGCCCGGGAACGGAGAATGGCCTCGGTGACCTTGGTCACCGCCTCGTCCTGGCCAATGACCCGCTGGTGCAGAATGTCTTCCAGCCCCAGCAGCTTCTCCCGCTCACCCTCCATCAGCTTGGCAACCGGAATGCCGGTCCACCGGGCCACAATCCGGGCGATCTCTTCCTCTGTCACCTTATCCCGGAGCAGATTGTCCTCGGAATTCTTGTTCCGCTCGGCTTTTTCCTCCTCCTCTGCCAGCTGGGAGCGGAGGGAGGGCAGCTTGCCGTACTTCAGCTCAGCGGCCTTGTTCAGGTCGTACTCCCGCTCTGCCTGTTCAATCTGGCTGTTGGTGGCGTCAATCTCTTCCCGCAGCTTCTGGACCTTGGAGATGGCCTCCTTCTCGTTGTCCCATTTGGCCTTCATCTGGTTGAACTGCTCCCGCATTTCCGCCAATTCCCTCTGCACCTCATGGAGATGCTCCTGGGCCAGCTTGTCGGTCTCCTTTTTCAGGGCCGCCTCCTCAATCTCGTGCTGCATAATCTTCCGGGAGATCTCATCCAGCTCGGTGGGCATGGAATCCATCTCCGTGCGGATCATGGCGCAGGCTTCATCCACCAGGTCAATGGCCTTGTCCGGCAGGAACCGGTCGGAAATATACCGGTTGGAGAGGGTGGCGGCGGCAATCAGGGCCTGGTCCGTAATCTTGACGCCGTGGAACACCTCGTACCGTTCCTTCAGCCCCCGGAGGATGGAGATGGTGTCCTCCACCGTGGGTTCCTCTACCATTACCGGCTGGAACCTCCGCTCCAGGGCCGCGTCCTTCTCAATGTACTGCCGGTACTCGTTGAGGGTGGTGGCGCCAATGCAGTGGAGCTCGCCCCGGGCCAGCATGGGCTTTAACAGATTGCCTGCGTCCATGGCGCCCTCCGACTTGCCGGCACCCACAATGGTGTGGAGCTCATCAATGAACAGGATAATCTGCCCCTCACTCTTTTTGATTTCCTCCAGCACCGCCTTCAGCCGTTCCTCAAATTCGCCCCGGTATTTGGCGCCGGCCACCAGAGCCCCCATGTCCAGGGAGAAGATCTTCCGGTCCTTCAGGTTGTCTGGCACATCCCCCGCCACAATCCGCAGGGCCAGCCCTTCGGCAATGGCGGTTTTGCCCACGCCGGGCTCGCCGATGAGCACCGGGTTGTTTTTGGTTTTCCGGGACAGGATACGGATCACATTCCGGATCTCACTATCCCGGCCGATTACCGGGTCCAGCTTGCTGTTCCGGGCCATCTCCGTCAGATCCTGTCCATATTTATCCAGCACGTCGTAGGTTTCCTCCGGGTTCTGGTTGGTCACCCGGGCACTGCCCCGGATGGACTGCACCGCGTTCATATACTCCTTTTTGCTGATGCTGAAGGCACGGAAGATTTCCTTCATATCCTTATCCGGCATCTCCAGCAGGGCCATGACCAGATGCTCCACGGATACATATTCATCCTGCATCTTCTTGGCCTGGGTCTCCGCCTCCACCAGCGCCCGGTTCAGGGGCTGGGAGAGATACTGCTGCACATTACCGGAAACCTTGGGGTATCCGGCAATCACCTGATCCGTCCGGGCCAGAAGCTCCCGGGGATCAATGGTCATTTTGGTAAAAATCTGCGGGATCAGCCCGCTTTCCTGGGTCAGCAGGGCGGACATCAGGTGCGCCTGCTCAATGGCGGAATTTTGATTGCGTATGGCAATACTCTGGGCTTCCTGCAGTGCCTCCAACGATTTTTGTGTGAACTTTTCGGGATTCATATCCACACCTCCTCCATTTTTCTCAAATTATGGTTGATCTATTCTGCAAATACTGCCGGTACATATTTTCCGCCTGGACAGCGGCAGTAGTGGGACTGTCCAGGGCGGCAAAGTAGGTTTTCATAACCGCGTCCAACATTTGTATATAGGAAGCGATGGTGTTTCCCAGCTCCTCGCTGGTCACTTCCTCCTTCCCGGGCGGAAACATCAGCTCCCGGGTAAATTTGCCATCCGCTGCCTCCCACCGGATCCCCTGGGGAAAGTAGCGGTGCAGGTAATGGTTTTCCAGTGTGGCCCAGATCTGGAAGAAGTCTGTGAGAGACTGCAGAAGCTGGGCGTTTTGTGTCCGCAGGGAAACCCGCAGCTTCCCCACCGCATTTTCCGGAACCGCGTAAAGCTCCACGCTGTAGCGGATGGTTGGCTTATATTTGTAGCGCAGCGGACTGCGGATGGAGAGCATGCTGGCGGCAGACTGGGTTTGCACCTGGAACGTCTCGTCCATCAGCTCCTCCAGGGAGGAAAAGATGTCCTTCATCCGTTTCTCCGGGGTGGACAGGGAGACGTGCTCCGCCAAAATCTGATTGATCAGGTTGGAGCGGCTGGTGCCCATCCGGCTGGCCAGGTCGTCCACGGCCTGGACCACATCGTCCATCAGGACCAGGCTGTACACGCTTTTCTTCATGGTCCTTCCCTCCTTTCGGGACTCATTATAGCACAACGCAAAAACTTGTCAATAGTATTATATAATATTTCATGCAAATTATATAAATTTAATGTGAGATTTATACTTTGGGCCGGGGGGGGGGGCAGGCGGAAGAGGGGAGAACCGGCGCATCCGCCGCGGAATAAGAACTTCGCAATATCTGTAACATTTAATTCATAAATTCTTAAGAAAATCCGGGTGCTAATCTTAATCTCCCACTGCTATGATAAGAGTGAATTAAAGGGAGGACAATTTATGGTTAGCGTTTTGGAAAAAGCGATTGAATTGCTGGGTTGGGCTTTTTTCGCGTTTTACTTCTACCAGATGGCGTACATTGCGGTCTCTCTTTTCCGCAAGCCGCGGGTACATAAGGCCAAGGTGCAGCACCATTTTGGCGTGCTGATTTCCGCCAGGAATGAGGAGCTGGTGATCGGGCAGCTGATCCGGAGCATCCGGCAGCAGAACTACCCGCAGGAGCTCATCGACATCTTTGTGGTGGCGGACAACTGCACGGACCGCACGGCCCAGGTGGCCCGGGAGGCCGGAGCCGTTGTGTATGAGCGGTTCAACACCGAACTGGTGGGCAAAGGGTACGCCCTCAACGAGCTGCTGCATCACATTGACCAGGACTACACCCTGGAGCACTGCGAAGGCTACTTTGTATTTGACGCAGACAACGTGCTGGACGAGAATTATGTGGCCCACATGAACGACACGTTCGATTCTGGTTACCGGGCCATCACCAGCTACCGCAACTCCAAAAACTATGATTCCAACTGGATTTCCGCCGGATATGCCCTGTGGTTCCTGCGGGAGGCCCGGTATCTGAACCAGGCCCGGATGACCCTGGGCACCAGCTGCTTTGTCTCCGGCACCGGCTTCCTGGTACATACGGATATTTTCCGGAAGAACGGCGGCTGGAAACATCATCTGCTGACGGAGGATATTGAGTTTTCCACGGATACCATCCTCAGCGGTGAGGTCATCGGCTATAATAAGGATGCGGTGCTCTATGACGAGCAGCCCACCACCTTCCGGGACTCCTGGAATCAGCGGCTGCGCTGGTCCAAGGGCTTCTACCAGGTGTTCTTCCGCTATGGCGGACGGCTGGTGAAAAAGGTGGGACAGGGTTGTTTTTCCGCTTACGATATGCTCATGACCCTGGCTCCGGGTATGCTGGTCAGCGCGGTGCTGCTGCCGCTGGGCCTGCTGATGATCCTGGTGGGCGTTACCGGGGATGTGTACACAGTGCGGGAGATGCAGCCTCTGATCAACCGGGTGGGCATGTACGTGGTGCAGTCCTACGGTATGCTGCTGGCCATGGGTGCCTTGACGGTAATGACTGAGTGGAAGCATATCCACTGCAAGAATTATAAGAAGATTTTGTACCTGTTTACGTTCCCCGTCTTCATGTACACCTACCTGCCCATCTCGGTGGTGGCGCTGGTGCGGAAGATTGAGTGGAAGCCCATTCGCCACAACGTGGTGCGGGATGTACGGGACATTCGGATGCCCAACTGAGCGAACAAAAGGAATCCGCAAAGGCTCCGGAGATGGAAACTTCCATCTTCCGGGGTTTTTGTTTTGCCAAAAGATAAAAGTCGGAAAAGGGCGCATCCAGGAGCAGTCAGAGGTTGCGCACCAGGGGGTGTTTGATGTATACTGGGTACATACACTAGACCGGAGCATACACTTGGGTCTATCAGACAGAGGAGCAGGAGGAGACAGCCATGGGAATCTGTTATGTGATCGGCGCCGGAGACTTTGGGGACGGCCCGTTGGAGCCGGGGACGGAGGATCTGGTCATTGCCGGGGACGGCGGATTCCGCCACTGCCGGGAGCGGGGCATCCGGGTGGATCTGGCCATTGGGGATTTTGATTCCCTGGGCTACCGGCCGGAGGCGCCGGAGGTGGTGGCGCTGGTGCCGGAGAAGGATGACACAGACATGGTAGCGGCGGTGGAGGAGGGCATCCGCCGGGGATACCGGGATTTCCGGATCTACGGCGGCACCGGCGGACGCCTGTCCCACACCATTGCCAATCTGCAGATGATGGCAGGGCTGGCGACCCGGGGAATCCGGGCGGAGCTGGTGGGCTGCGGCACACGGATCTGGGTGATCCGCAACGGGGAAATCCGTTTTCCGGCGGAGGCCCGGGGCTATCTTTCCGTATTCTGCCTGGGAGACGCGGCGGAGGGCGTCACGGAGGAGGGGTTAAAATACCAGCTGGACGGCTATCGGATGGTCAAGGAAAATCCTCTGGGCGTCAGCAACGAGTTTACCGGCATTCCCAGCCGGGTGGCGGTCCAGGAGGGAACCTTGCTGATCATCCAGGAGGAGAGAACATGCTGAGGAGCGCCCTGGCCCTGTGGCTGGCGTTGTGGAACCTGCTGGCCTTTGGGGCCATGGGGCTTGACAAATGGAAGGCCAGACGGCAGAAGTGGCGGATCCGGGAGAGGACGCTGTTTTTGCTGGCGGCCCTGGGGGGAAGCCTGGGAGGCTTGGCCGGTATGGCGGTGTTCCGCCACAAGACCCGGCACAAGAAATTCTGGATTGGGTTTTCACTGCTCCTGCTTGTGCAGGCCGGCATTCTGGCCGGGCTGCTGCGGGTCCTCTGACGCCCTTCGGCGAATGCGGCGCTTGCAATTTCCGGCAACTATGCGTATAATAAAAAGGAACATGGAGGGAGAAAAAATGAAACCTGTAAGTGTGGATGCAATCTATTTTTCACCCACCGGAACATCTAAAGCCGGCGCGGTGGCCATTGCCCGTGCCATTGACCCCCAGGCAAAGGAGGTGGATGTGACGGTTGCGGGAGCCGTCCCGGAGCGGACCAGCTTCCCCAAGGATTCTCTGGTGGTGTTTGGCGCACCGGTATATGGCGGCCGCCTGTACCGGGGGGCTGTGGAGCGGTTCCAGCAGTTTGTGGGCCATAAGACCCCTTGTATTGTGACAGTGACTTACGGGAACCGGGATTTTGACGACGCCCTCCTGGAAATGAAGGATCTGGTGGAGGCACTGGGCTTTGTCCCGGTGGCAGCTGCCGCCCTGGTGGGGCAGCACACATATGGTTCCATTCAGGTTGGCCGCCCGGAGGAGGCAGATCTGGAGCAGGACCGGGCCTTCGCCCTTCAGGTGAAGGCGGCTTTGGAGGCGGACCGCCTGGAAGTGGTTTCGGTCCCGGGGAATTATCCGTATCGGGAAGGGGGCACGGGAGGGCACTTTTATCCCCATACCTCCGAGGCGTGTACCCGCTGCGGCCTGTGCGCACGGGAATGCCCGGAGCAGGCCATTGACCAGGGGGAACCCTCCCGCATCAATGAGGAAAAATGTATCTCCTGCTTCCGGTGTATCCGGCTCTGTCCCACCGGCGCCAAGAATATGGACACGGAGGAATACCGTTCCTTTGCGGAGGCTTTCACCCAGAAGCTGTCCCAGAGGAAGGAAAATCTATACATCCTATCATAACGAAGGAGGAGCTCCCGATGAAGTGCCCGTTTTGCAATGCGGCGGAGACTAAAGTGATTGATTCCCGCCCCGCGGAAAACTCCATTCGCCGCCGCCGGCAGTGTGAGGTGTGCGGCAAACGTTTCACCACCTATGAGAAGGTGGAGACCATCCCCCTGATGGTGGTGAAAAAAGGAGACCGGCGGGAACCTTATGACCGCTCCAAGCTGGAGGAGGGGATCATGCGTTCCTGCCACAAGCGCCCGATTCCGGTGACGGAGATCAACCAGATGATCGACGAGATCGAAAACGAGATTATGGGCCGGGAGGAGAAGGAGGTGCCCAGCAGCGTCATCGGCGAGCTGGTCATGGAGCACCTCCGGAATTTGGATGACGTGGCCTACGTCCGTTTTGCTTCCGTCTACAAAGAGTTTAAGGATGTGGACACCTTCCTGCGGGAGATCGAGAAGGTGGCCAAAAAGAAGAGCTGATGCTGCGGAAGTTTTATCCCCGGGAGCAGCAGCCATCCGCCTATACCATTGATTACGAAGGGATGTGGCAGAAGGGCTTCCGGGGAATTCTCTTTGATATTGACAACACCCTGGTGCCCCACGGAGCCCCGGCTACGCCGGAGGCAGAGGCTCTGTTCCAGCGGCTTCACCGCATGGGCTTCGGCACCTGCCTGATCTCCAACAACCACCTTCCGCGGGTGGAGCCTTTTGCCAGGGCGGTGGATTCCGCCTGGATTTGCGATGCCCACAAGCCATCCGTCCGGGGCTACCAGGAAGCCATGGAGCAGCTGGGGACCAGCCGGGAAGATACGCTGTTTGTGGGGGACCAGCTGTTTACGGATGTGTACGGAGCCAACCGGGCCGGCCTGTATACCATTCTGGTGTCCCCCATCCACCCCAAGGAGGAGATCCAGATTGTGCTCAAGCGGAAGCTGGAGCGGCTGGTCCTCTATTTTTATAGGCGGCGGCAAAAAAGAGGTTGAAAAGTCGTATGTTTTATTATAAAATAAGACGGATAGATTCTCAAATTGAATAGGAAATTGAAATTCCAAGGAGGAAGTTAGCCAATGGTTTCAGCAGGTGATTTCAGAAATGGCATGACCATCGAGTACGAGGGCAATATTTACCAGATCGTAGAGTTTCAGCATGTAAAGCCCGGCAAGGGCGCGGCGTTTGTCCGCACCAAGCTGAAAAATATTGTCAACGGCGGCGTGGTGGAAAAAACCTTCCGGCCCACCGAAAAGTGCGAGGAGGCCAGAATTGACCGGGTGGATATGCAGTATCTGTACACAGACGGTGATCTTTACCATTTCATGGACGTAAACACCTACGAGCAGATTGCCCTGGGCAAAGAGCAGATCGGGGATGCACTGAAGTTTGTTAAGGAAAATGAGATGGTCAAGATCTGTTCCCACAAGGGAAACGTGTTCTCCATTGAGCCTCCGCTGTTTGTGGAGCTGGCGGTGACGGATACCGAGCCTGGCTTTAAGGGTGACACGGCCACCGGCGCCACCAAACCCGCGGTGGTGGAGACCGGCGCAACGGTGTATGTGCCGCTGTTTGTGGATCAGGGCGATGTGATCAAGATTGATACGAGGACCGGAGAATATCTGTCCAGAGTGTAAGGCTGGAGTGGATGGCTGCTGTAAAATCTGGCAGGATTTTGCGGCAGCTATTTTCATATTTTTATAAAAAGGGGTACAATACAATGGAGAGAGAAAATGTTTGGCTGAAGTACGGAGAGGCGGAGCAGAGGGAACTGACCGAGCTGGCAGAAGCGTATCGCCAGTATCTCTCTGCGGCCAAGACGGAGCGGGAGTGTGTGAAGGAGGCGGTGAAGCTGGCCCGCAAGGCCGGGTACCGCAGCCTGCAGGAGGTCATGGATGCCGGGGAGAAGCTGTCGGCGGGGGACAGGGTGTATGGAGAATGTATGGGAAAGGCCCTGGCGCTGTTCCAGATTGGTGAAGAACCGCTGGAGATGGGCATGAATTTGCTGGGCGCCCACATTGATTCCCCCCGATTGGATCTGAAGCAGAACCCCCTGTATGAGGACACAGAGCAGGCTCTGCTGGATACCCATTACTACGGCGGCATTAAGAAATACCAGTGGGTGGCCCTGCCTCTGGCCCTCCACGGTGTGGTGGCCAAAAAGGACGGCACTTCCGTGGACGTGGTCATCGGCGAGGCGGACAGCGACCCGGTGGTGGGGATCAGTGACTTGCTGGCCCATCTGTCTGGTGAGCAGATGGAGAAAAAGGCCCGGCTGGTCATTGAAGGTGAGGATCTGAACGTGCTGGTGGGCAGCCGCCCCGCCAAGACGGAGGAGGAAGACAAGAAAGAGCTGGTTAAGAAGACCATCCTCTCCATTCTGAAGGAGAAGTACGGAATGGAGGAGGAGGACTTCCTCTCCGCAGAGATTGAAGTGGTGCCGGCAGGGCAGGCGAGAGATTTTGGTTTAGACCGGAGTATGATCATGGGATATGGTCAGGACGACCGCATCTGCGCCTTTACCTCCCTGATAGCCATGCTGGAGGCGGGCAGTTTGAAGAAAACCGGTGTATGCCTGCTGGTGGATAAGGAAGAAATTGGGAGTATGGGAGCAACCGGAATGCATTCTCGGTTCTTTGAAAATACAGTGGCAGAGATCATGGGCCTCTGCGGACAGTATTCGGAGCTGGGCCTCCGCCGGGCACTGGCACGGTCCCGGATGCTTTCCTCGGATGTCAGTGCTGCGTATGATCCCAATTACCCCAACGTATTTGAAAAGAAAAACAGCGCTTACATGGGACGGGGCCTGGTGTTCAACAAGTACACCGGTTCCCGGGGCAAGTCCGGCTCCAACGATGCCTCCGCCGAGTACATGGCGGCAGTACGCCGGATTATGGATGAGAACCAGGTGGCCTGGCAGACGGCAGAGCTGGGCAAGGTGGATGTGGGAGGCGGCGGCACCATCGCCTACATTATGGCCAACTATGGCATGGAGGTCATTGACAGCGGCATTGCCGTGCTGAACATGCACGCACCCTGGGAGATTGGCAGCAAGGCGGACATCTATGAGGCAAAGAAAGGCTACGCGGCTTTCCTGAAGGACGCGTAAACGGGAAGAATTCATGCGAAATGGTTTTATAAAGGCAGCGGCGGCCACGCCGGAAATCCGGGTGGCGGATCCGGTGTATAACCGGGAACGGATGGAAGAGCAGATGCGGGAGGCGGCAGCGCAGGGAGCCAAGCTGATTGTGTTTCCGGAGCTGGCCCTGACCGGCTATACCTGCGGGGACCTGTTTCTCCAATCCCGTCTGCTGCGGGAGGCCGAGGAGCAGCTGCGGGCGCTGGTGGAGGCCAGCCGGGAGCTGGATGCCCTGGCCTTTGTGGGAACCACCTGGCCTGAGGGCGGAAAGCTCTACAATGTGATGGCGGCTTTCTCCCGGGGGGAGCTGCTGGGGGTGGTGCCCAAGCGGCACCTGCCCAACTATGGGGAATTCTATGAGCTGCGCCATTTTACCCCCGGCGGGGAGGCGGCGGCAGATGTGGAGTTCACCGACTGGGAGGGCCAGCGGTACCTGGTCCCCTTTGGCTCCCGGATTCTGTTCCAGTGTGAGGAAATGCCGGATCTGGTGGTGGGGGCGGAGGTCTGTGAGGATCTCTGGGCCCCCCAGCCCCCCAGCATTTCCCATGCTCTGGCTGGGGCCACGGTGATTGTCAACAGCTCCGCCAGCGATGAGTCCACCGGCAAGGGGGACTACCGGCGGGATCTGGTCAAGGGCCAGTCCGGCCGCCTGGTTTGCGGCTACGTGTACGCGGCCAGCGGGGAGGGGGAATCCACCACGGACCTGGTGTTCGGCGGCCAGAACCTGATCGGAGAGAACGGCGCGCTGCTGGCGGAGGCCCCCCGGTTCCGGAATGAGATTACCTACGGGATCCTGGACGTGGAAAAGCTCCAGGCAGAGCGCCGGCGCAACGTCACCTTCGGCCCCATGGACAGCCACGGCTATGAGCTGGTGTCCTTCTCCCTGGAGCCGGAGGAGTCGGAGCTGCCGCCGGTCTCTCGGACCCCCTTCGTGCCGGCGGACGGAAGGCGCCAGGCGGAGCGGTATGAGGAGATCCTGTGGATTCAGGCCATGGGGCTGAAAAAGCGGCTGGAGCACACCGGCTGCCGCTATGGGGTGGTGGGCATCTCCGGCGGCCTGGATTCCACCCTGGCGCTGCTGGTGGCTGCCCGGGCCTTTGACCAGCTGGGCCTGCCCCGGGAGGATATTCTGGCGGTGACCATGCCCTGCTTTGGCACCACCGACCGGACCTACCGGAATGCCTGTGTGCTGGCAGAGGCGGTGGGAGCCACCCTCCGGGAGATCCCCATCCGGGAAAGTGTCCGCAGCCATTTCCGGGATATTGGCCAGGATGAGGACTGCCACGATGTGACGTATGAGAACGCCCAGGCCCGGGAGCGGACCCAGGTGCTGATGGATGTGGCCAACCAGGTGGGCGGCCTGGTCATTGGTACCGGGGATCTTTCGGAGCTGGCCCTGGGCTGGGCCACCTACAACGGGGACCACATGTCCATGTACGGGGTCAACGGCGGTGTGCCCAAGACGCTGGTGCGCCACCTGGTGCGGTACTGGGCGGACACCTGCGGGGATGCGGCCATGTCCCAGGCATTGCTGGATGTGCTGGACACGCCGGTGAGCCCGGAGCTGCTGCCCCCGGAGGAGGGGAAGATTTCCCAGAAAACCGAGGATCTGGTGGGGCCCTATGAGCTCCATGACTTCTTCCTCTATTATATTCTCCGATTCGGCTTCTCCCCGGAAAAAACCTACCGGCTGGCCTGCAAGGCCTTTGGGGAGTCCTACCGCGCCGGGGAAATCCTCCATTGGATGAAGAATTTTTACCGCCGCTTCTTTGCCCAGCAGTTTAAGCGGTCCTGCCTGCCGGATGGCCCCAAGGTGGGTTCGGTGGCACTGTCCCCCCGGGGCGACTGGCGGATGCCCAGCGACGCCTCCAGCCGGATCTGGCTGGAGGAAGTGGAGGCCCTGGAGGAGATGGAAGAGCAGGAGGAGCGGTTATGAAGCTGTTGGTGATCGGCGATCCGGTTCGGGCGGCCAAATACCGCCCGGACAATTCGTTTACCCGGCAGGTGGAGATGGTGGTCTGTTCCCGGGGGGCTTCCCAGGAGGAAATTTTGCAGGCCGGCGGGGATGCAGAGTTTCTGCTGGCGGATGCCATCTCCCCGGTGGCCGGGGAACTGATCCGCCGCATGCCCAACCTGAAGCTGATTCACTCGGAGGGAGTGGCCTACCATGCCATTGACACTGCGGCGGCCCGGGAGCGGGGCATCTACGTATGCAACTGCAAGGGAGTCAACGCCGGGGCGGTGGCGGAGCAGGCGGTTCTGCTGATGCTGGGCTTGCTGCGGGATGTGGTGTCCGGGGACCGGGCGGTCCGGGAAGGGCGCCAGATTCAGGTGAAGGAACAAGGGATGGTGGAAGGCATCCGGGAGCTGGGGGACTGCCAGGTTGGCATCTATGGCCTGGGGGATATTGGAAAGGCCACGGCCCGCCTGCTGGCTGCCTTTGGCTGCCGGGTCCTGTATTACAGCCATCACCGGGCGGAGCCGGCGGTGGAGGAGGCCCTGGGCGTTCAGTGGGCCTCCCAGGAGGAACTGCTGGCCCGGTGTGATGTGGTCAGCCTCCACGTGCCGGTGACGGAGGAGACCCAGGGCATGGTGGACGAAGCCTTCCTGGCGGCCATGAAGCCCGGGGCGTATCTGATCAACACGGCCCGGGGTGAGCTGATGGACCATGAGGCGGTGCGGCGGGCGCTTCTGTCCGGCCGCCTGGCCGGCGCCGGGCTGGATACCCTGTACCCGGAGCCGGTGACGGCGGACAACCCCCTGGCCTCCCTGCCGGCGGACTGCCTCGGGCGGCTGGTGCTCTCCCCCCATGTGGGAGGGATTACCGTGGGCACCTTTACCCGGGCCCACCGGATGGTCTGGGAAAACCTAGCGCGGGTGGCGAAAGGGGAGCGGCCGGAGCATGTAGTCAACGGCCTGTAGGCGGGCACAGGCTTTCGGCCCGGTAGCGGAGGGCTTCCTCCCCGGTTTTCACCAGTATGTCCATGGCCTGGACCGGATATTTTCCGGCGGCGGTCTCGCCGGTGAGCATCAGGGCGGAGGCACCGTCCAGCACCGCGTTGAAAATATCCAGCACCTCGGCGCGGGTGGGAACCGGCCGCTGTTCCATGGAGTCCAGCAGCTGGGTCACCACTAGAAACGGAGTGTTCCAGAGGCGGCAGATCCGGGCCGCCTCTTTCTGCGCCCGGGGAAGCTCCCAGGGCTTCAGAGCGTTGCCCAGATCCCCCCGGGCAATGACAATGGTATGGCCCAGGGGTGCCAGCTCCGGCAGGCGGCGGAGGCCCTCCGCATCCTCCAGTTTGGCGAAAATCCGCAGCTGGGGAACGCCGGCATCCTCCAGGGCCTGCTCCAGCTCCCGGATGTCCTCCGGGGCGTGGACGAAGGGCAGCATGACCCCGGTGACGCCGGCCTGGGAGGCCAGGCGCAGGTTTTGCCGGTCAGCCTCGGTGAGGGCTGGAAGGCGTACCGGGCTGCCGGGGAGGGCCAGGCTTTTCCGGGAGGAGAGAAGGCCGCCCCGGACCACCCGGCAGAAGGCGGCTGTGCTTCCCCCAGACTCCACCCGGAGCAGCAGCTTGCCGTCATCCAGGCGCACTTCCTGCCCCGGGATCAGCCAGGGCAGCAGCGCCGGCGGAATGGGAATGCCGCCGGCTCCCAAAAGCAGTGCTTCGCCTGGGGAGAGGAGCAGAGGCTCCGGCAGCGAGCCAATGCGCAGCTCCGGCCCCTCCAGATCCAGCAGGAGGCCGGCGTTGCTGCCGGTTTCCTTCCTGGCCTGCTGCCAGGCGGCCAGAAAGGAAGCCTGCCGGGGCAGGGATCCGTGGGAGAGGTTGAGCCGCAGGCCGGTCATGCCGGCCTGGAGCATACGTTTCAGGGTCTCCGGCTCCTTGCAGCCGGGCCCAAGGGTTCCGTAATATTCCATAGCGGGTCACCTGTTTACTCAGAAAGCCCGGTCGGGATGCCCGCAGTGCGGAGCAATCCGAGGGCTTTCCTGGTCCGTGGTTGGATGTACGGGTAGCAAAAAGGAATTTCAATCCAAGAATAATACAGTTTTGCTGGTTTGGCAAGGGCGGGAAAGGAGCAGCGTATGACCGAACTCCGGGGAATAGGCGTAGGGAAAGGCATTGTGCTGGGAAAACTGCATGTCTGGAGGCGGGGGCGGACGCCGGAGCGGGAGCCGGGAACCGGGAATCCGGAGCGGGAACGGCAGCGCTTTCAGGATGCCTGCGCCCAGGCGGGGCAGGAGCTGGAAGCACTGGAACAGCGGATCCGGGAGAGCCTGGGGGAGGAGGAAGCCCAGGTGTTTTTCGGCCACCGGATGCTGCTAGAGGATCCGCTCTTTGCGGAGATGGCGGGGGAAATTCTGGAGAAGGAGAGGACTTCCGCCGCATGGGCTGCCCACCAGGCTGGAGAGCAGCTGGCCGGGCAGCTGGAGGCTCTGGAGGAGGCGGAATGGGTTGCCCGGGCGGCGGACCTGCGGGATGTGGCGGACCGGGTGGTGGGAATCCTGCAGCACCGGCAGCGGCAGCCGCTGCCGGAGGAGCCCTGCATTCTGGCGGCGGAGGATCTGACGCCCAGCGAGACCGCCCAGATGGATACCAGCCGCATTCTGGGTATGGCGGTTTCCCAGGGCTCCCTCCACTGCCACACGGCCATTCTGGCCCGGAGCCGGAACCTGCCGGCGGTGGTGGCCCTGGAGGCAAAGCCAACGGCGGAGTGGGAGGGCTGTCCCGCTGCCTTGGATGCGGGGCGGGGCCTTCTGATTCTGAACCCCACCCGGGAACAGTTGGAGGAGCTGGAGCAGCGCCGGGAGGTGGAACAGCAGCGGCAGAGCCAGCTGCAGTGTCTGCGGGGACTGCCCAGCGTCACCCGGGATGGCCATCCGGTTTCCGTGTGCGCCAATGTGGGGAACCAGCGGGATCTGGAGGCGGCGTTGGCCCAGGGGGCCGATGGCATTGGACTGTTCCGCACGGAGCTGCTGTTTCTGGAGGCGGATCACTGGCCCGCGGAGGAGGAGCAGCTTGCGGTCTACCGCCGGGCAGTGGAGTCCATGGAGGGGCGTCAGGTGGTCATCCGCACCCTGGATATTGGAGCGGATAAGCAGCTGTCCTACGCTCCTCTGGAGACAGAGGAAAACCCGGCGCTGGGGTGCCGGGGCATCCGCTTCTGCCTGGCCCGGCCCCAGGTGTTCCGGACCCAGCTGCGGGCCATCTACCGGGCCAGCGCCTATGGCCGGGCGGCTATTCTCTATCCTATGATTGCTGGGGAGGAGGAGCTGCGGCAGGTCCTTGATTTTTCCGCCCAAGTGCGGGGCGAGCTGGAGCAGGAAGGGATTCCGGTGGGGCAGGTGGAGCAAGGCATTATGGTGGAGACCCCTGCCGCCGCCCTGATGGGGGACCGGCTGGCTGGGCTGGTGGATTTCTTCAGCATTGGCACCAACGACCTGACCCAGTACACCCTGGCGGCGGACCGGCAGAACGCCCGGACCGCAGGGTATTTTGCCGGCTGCCATCCGGCGGTGTGGCGCCTGGTGGAGGAGTCGGCGGCAGCCGCTGCCCGGGCCGGCATCTGGGTTGGCGTCTGTGGAGAC
Organism: Candidatus Pseudolachnospira avium; assembly: GCA_904420025.1. GTDB lineage: Bacteria > Bacillota > Clostridia > Lachnospirales > Lachnospiraceae > Pseudolachnospira > Pseudolachnospira avium. Next base: position 6,927 of record CAJFTW010000022.1, on the reverse strand, counting down.
CTGGCCGGGGATCCGGCGTACACGGCTCTGCTGCTGCGGCTGGGAGTCCGGGAACTTTCCGTGGCGCCCTTCCAGGTGCTGGAGATCCGGCGGCAGGTGCGGGAGACGGATTTATCGGATAAAGCTTTCGCATTCGGGTCCGGCTATGCCGGGAGCAACAAGAATCTGGCGGAAGACTTGGAACAGTCGTGACACGTCAGGAATGGCAAAGAGCCCTGTGAGAAGGGGGATCTCCCTCTCGCAGGACTCTCTTTTTACTGCGCCTTGGCCAGCGCGTCCTCAATGGCCTGGAGCAGGGCCGCGGAGGTATATTTCTGATTCTCCGGAATCACAATGTTCTCCGTGCTCTGGTTGGCCAGAATCTGGCTGGCCAGGTTCTCAATGGCCGGCTCCATCAGCGGATACATGGTGGTCACGGTTTCACTGAGGTTCACCAGGCGGATGCCGTTGATGTGATCCGCGTCCACGGTCACCTCCACGTCCACCGTCTGGCTTCCCACGGTGAGTGAGCTGGTGTAGACGCCGGGGGTGTAGACGCCGCTGGAGGCCTCGGAATCACCACCGGAGGAAAACATATGTACCAGCAGGAAGATCAGCAGGACGGCCAGTGCCACAAAGATGACGGTATAGATGATCTCCTTCAGCCGAAATACCAGAATGCGTGCCTTTTTTGTGCTCATGCCCCTTCCCTCCCCTGAGAGTTTTTGTATATTCTATTCAGGGGATGGGACAATTATGACAGAGGGGAGGATTCCCTGTCATTTACACAACAGCCGGGGAAGCCTTCCCCCCAGCCGGCTCAGCAGCTCGTTGGTGATGGTTCCGGCCCGCTGGGCCTGCGCTTCCGCTGAGAGGGTTTTGCCGCCGCAGGTGCCGATGAGTACCGCTTCCTGGCCGGGGGATACACCGGGGATGTGGGTTACATCCGCCAGCAGCTGGTCCATGCAGATCCGTCCGGCTATGGGAGCCTCCTGGCCCCGGATCAGCACGGATCCCCTTCCGGCGGAGAGGGAGCGGGGGATCCCGTCCCCGTAGCCGATGGCAAGGACGGCCAGGGTGGCTTCCCGATCCGCCGTGTAGTCTAGCCCGTATCCGGCGGACTCCCCGGGCTGCAGGTGCTTTACCGTTGCCACCCGGGCCTTCAGGGACAGTACAGGCCGCAGGGAAGCCGGCTGGAGCGGATGATCCCCCGGGCTGCTGAGACAGCCGTAGAGGGCAATGCCCGGACGGGCCAGGTCCAGGGAGAGCGGGGATTGGGAGGGGATGCCGGGCGCCGGGAAGAAGGCCGGAGCGTTGAGGATCCCGTAGCTGGCCTGCAGGTGGCAGGCAAAGCCGGAGAGCCCCCGGCGGCGGAGGGCGGATACCGTATCCCGGAAGTGCCGGACCTGCAGCCGGGTAAAGGCAATGTCTTCCTCCCGCAGGCTGTCCGAGACGCAAAGATGGGAAAACAGGCCGGTGATCCGCAGAGCCGGCAGCTTCCAGAGGCCGGCCAGGGCTTCCCGGTTTTCCCATGGCTCCCCCAGCCGGTGCATGCCGGTGTCCACCGCCACATGGACCAGCAGAGGTGCTGTGTGGGAAAGATTGCAGGCGGCCGCCGGGGAGAAGGCCGGGGCCGTGGCTGTGGAGCAAGCTGTCCCATACGCCCACCGCTGCAGCAGCTGGCCGTAAGCGGCGTCCACCACCGTCTGGGTCAGGCGATACTCCCGGACCTCCCCCAGCATCTCCGGGGCGGTGCAGCCCAGAATCAGGATCTCCCCGGTGATGCCGGCCTTTCGCAGCTGTATGCCTTCCTCGGCGGAGGCCACGCAAAAGTGGCGGACGCCGGCGGCTTGCAGCGTCTGGGAAACAGCCACGGCACCGTGGCCGTAGGCGTCCGTCTTTACGGCAGGCATCAGGGCGCAGGAAGAGGGCACCAGCCCTTGCAGCTGCCGGAGATTGTGGCGCAGGTGATCCGGATTCAGTTCAATCCAGGCGCGGTTCTTTCGATCCATATTTCCTCCCTTTCCAGAGCTTTTGCAGGCAAGCCAGGGCGGCGGCCAGGGCCAGGGAGGCCAGGCATACGGCCAGCCAGTGCAGGAATGTGTTTTTCACCAGGAGGCTCCACAGCCCCAGCACCCGGGCGCCGCCCCGGACCAGCACAATGACCAGAGGGTGGAGCAGATAGATCCCCATGGAAACCGGGCGGAGGGCCCGCAGATCCCGTCCTCTCACGGAGAGCAGGGCGGCAAAGAGAAACCAGCTGGCAGGCAGCAGGGCCAGGTACATGCTGTTGTGCCGCTGCCAGCCCAGGGAGTAGGTAAGCCAGCCCTCCGCCAGCAGCAGGCAGAGGGAGAGTGCAAGGCCCAACCGCCAGGAAACCGGGCGCCGCCGGGCCGCCAGTACGCCCAGAAAAAGAAAGGCCGGCGTGTAGAACAGCCCGTTGCGGGTGTAGGTGCTGAAGGTGAAAATCCCCTGGTAAAAGGTGTCCAGCGCCGGCAGCCTTTGGGCCAGCCCAAACCAGCTGTCCCCCAGCAGGCCGATGAGGAAGAGCAGAAGCGCCAGCACGCCGGTTTTCCGAAGCTCCAGCCGGGGCAGCGCCAGGGCCATCAGAAGGCAGCCGGTGATCACCGCGGGAAAATACCACAGGTGGTAGAAGGTGCCGTTCACAAGCAGCTGCCCCAGGGCCTCCTCCAGGCTTCCGGGCAGGTTGCCGGCGTAGGCCTGCAGGGGCAGATAGAGCAGCACCGCCGCCAGATAGGCCAGCAGCGTCCGGCGGAGAAAACGGCCCAGAGGGGCTGCTTTCCGGGAACGGGGAACCGGTTGGGCCTGCGCCTGGGGAGGGAAATCCGCCGGCGTCTGCCGTGGGGCCTGGTTTTCCAGCCAGGGGGCCAGCACAAAGAAGCCGGTGGTCATCAGGAAAAAGGGGACGGCCAGCCGGGCCAGGCAGTAGGAGAACAGAAAATCCAGCCCGGCACTCCAGCAGGCTAGAGGGCCAATGTGGATGGCTGCCACCAGGAAGGCTGCCGGCAGGCGGAAGCCGTCTATGCCGCTGCCAAAGACGTTCTCTTTCATGGGGCTTTCCTCCGGAGGCATACCACAAAGCCCCCTTCGTTGGTGCCGGAAATCCGGCAGTCCGCCTCCTCCGGCACTGCCAGATGCTGTCCATCCTGCCCCTGCCAGGGAAGGTAGAAGATTTCCTCCTCCCAGCCAGGGGAACGGTGGCGGAAGGGGGCGGAGGGGGAGGTGGCTTCCCGCAGGAAGGCCAGGTACTCCTCCAGGGTCATCCCCTGTTCCGTGAGAATCCGGGAGTGGGGCAGGCCTACATAGCGGAAGTGCCAGGGCTCCGGGCCAATACCGGTGATGGACTCTTTTCCCGCCGGGTATCGCTCCACAAAGCCCAGGGAAGGGGCGGCCTCCCGGAATTCCTGGCACACGCCGGTGTAGGGGAAGGCCGGGCAGATGGGGTCCAGGCAGTCCCGGCGCTCCGCCAGATCCACCGCCAATCCGGTCTGGTGCTCGCTGTGGCCTGGCTTGGCCACAAACTTCTGTGTGTAGGCGGAACCATTCTCCTCCAGGGACTGGTCCCAGAGGGCGGTCTGCTCCGCCAGCGGCCGGAATCCGCTGACAGCCAGAATGCCCGAAGGGGCGGAGAGGCGGCTTAACAGCGCCCGGAGGCAGGCGGCTGCCTGGCGTTCCAGAAGGATGGAAGGAAGGGCGGAGTGGCAGGGAAGCTGCCCTGCGGAAGAATCCGGCATTTCCGCCGGCAGCGCTTCCAGCTGTTCCAACGCCGGTTCCCGGTCCAGGGCGTATTGGGGGGAGACCAGGATCAGGCTGCCCTGGCGGGCGCCGGCTTCGGTGAGCCGATACCTTCTCATGCTTTCACCTCCGTTTCCAGCAGGCGCTGAATCAGCTCCTCAAAGGAAAGGCCGGCGGCCCGCATCATGCCGGGATAGCGGCTGTGGGCGGTGAAGCCGGGGATGGTGTTGATCTCGTTGAATACCACCTTCCCCTGGGGCGTCAGGAAAAAATCCACCCGGGCAAAGCCGCTGCAGGCCAGCCCCTTGTACAGAATTTTAGCTGTCTCCTGGATTTCCCCGGCTTTTTCCGGGGCAATCCGGGCCGGCACATGGATCCGGGAGCTTCGAAGGGTATACTTTTCCGTATAGTCAAAGAAGCCCTGGGACAGCTCAATCTCATCCACCGCGCCGGTGAACAGCTCCTCCTTGCCCAGCACGGCGCAGCCTACCTCAAAGCCGGGGATGGCCTCCTCCAGGATTACCTGGGAGTCAAAGTGGAAGGCCTCCCGCAGGGCCGGCTCCAGCTCCTCCGGCGTCCGGACCTGGGTGATGCCAAAGGAGGAGCCGGCCCGCACCGGCTTGACGAACAGGGGATAGGACAGCTCCTCCGCCGCCCGGAGGGCCTGCTCCGGCGTCCAGGAAGGTTCCGCCGGTATATCCCGGGGGACCGGAATGCCCAGGGAGGCGGCAATCCGGTGGGCCCGCAGCTTGTCCATACAGAGGGCGGAGCTTAAGGTGCCGCAGCCGATGATGGGGATGCCGGCCAGCTCCAGAATCCCCTGGACGGTACCGTCCTCCCCATTTTTCCCGTGGAGCAGGGGAAAGGCAGCGTCCAGATGGATTTCCCGGATGGCCTGGCCGTCCCAGACGGTGACGCCGTGGATGCCCCGGTCCGGGGAGATCCAGGCCGGGGTACACCGGGGATCCTGATGCCAGTCATCCTCCGGGATTTTGGAGAGGGGGCCCTCGTAGAGAAGCCAGCGGCCGTCCCGCCGGATCCCCAGGAGAACTGGCTGGAACCGGGAACGGTTGATATGGGAGAGTACCGCATAAGCGGACTGCAGGGAAACCGGGTATTCCGGGGAATCGCCCCCGAACAGGACCCCAATCCGGGGCGGGTTGGCAGCGGCCGATATGGATGCAGACATAAAAAACCTCCTGAAATATTATGGGAAGAAAGGCAAAGCGCCTGTCCTCCGTTTCCTTTATTGTAGGAAAAACGGTGGACAGGCGCTTTAACGGCAGCTTGTGAAATTCCTGAGAAAAGCCTAAGATTTGGTTGAGATTTGGCATAGCGGCAGAGCCGCCGTTCTTCCGGGGCGGGAGCGCCGCCGGCTCAGGCGTCCAGGGGGAGGGCAATGCGGAAGGTGGTGACCTCCTGCTCGCTTTCGGCGGTGATGGTACCGCCGTGGAGGGAGACGATCTCCTTGGCAATGGCCAGGCCCAGGCCGGCGCCTCCGGCGTTGCTGGTGCGGGCCTCATCCAGCCGGAAGAATTTTTCAAAGATGGCTTCCAGCTTTTGCTGGGGGATGGTTTTTCCTTTGTTCCGGAAGGTGATGACGATATGGTCATCCTGGCGCTCCGCCCGGATCTCAATGGGCGTGCCGGGATAGCTGTAGGCGATGGCGTTCTTCAGCACATTGTGAAAGACCCGGGCCAGCTTTTCCGGATCCCCATAGAGGGTCAGGTCCTCCTGGGAGGAAAGCACCGCCGTGTTGCCGTGGGCGGAGAGCAGCGGATAGAATTCATCCTTCATCTGGATCAGCAGGTAGGAGAGGTCAAAGGTCTCCTTCTCCAGCAGAATCTGCTGCAGGTTGTACCGGGTAATCTCAAAAAATTCGTTGATCAGCCGTTCCAGCCGGTCCGCCTTCTCCCGGGCAATGTGTACATACTTGGCTTTCTGTTCCTCCGGCATGTCCGGGGCCTCCTCCAGAAGGCTCAGATAGCCGATGACGGAGGTCAGGGGCGTTTTCAGGTCATGGGCCAGGTAGGTGATCAGGTCATTCTTGCGGCTGGATTCCGTTTTCAGCGCCTGCTCCCGCCGCTCCATTTCCGCTTTGATCTGCACCATTTCCGCGGAGAGCTCTGCATAGCTGCGGGGGAATACGTCCGAGGCATCCAGGTCATGGGACATGTACAGGTGGATCATCCGGGTGGCCTGGGAGACGGATTTCCGCACCTGGGAGCGGGCGTACCGCCGGGCAATGAGGAGGATCAGAAGAGTGCCCAGAATCACCGCCAGGAGAAAGCTGTCCCGCAGAAACGTTTTCAGGCGGTACCAGAGCACGCTGGATACCTGGTATACCTGCCCCAGGGCGTCGGTGATGGTCTCTTCCCGCACAAAACTGTTGAAAAACCAGTCGGCAACGGAACCGTTCCACAAAATATCCACAATAAAAAGCAGCACATAAACGGCCACCGCCACCCCAGCCAGCAGCAGGATGACCCGGGCGGCGGAGGTAAGCTTATCCTTCAATTTTATATCCACACCCCCAGACGGTCTGAATGTATTTGGGATTCTCAAAGGAGTCGCGCATCTTTTCCCGCAGGTGCCGGATATGCACGGTGATGGTGTTGTTGTTTTTGTCGTAATACTCGTCGCCCCAGACATGGTGGAACAGCTCCTCGGAGCTGACCACCTTGCCCCGCCGCTGGCAAAGGTAGAGGAGGATGGAAAACTCCGTGGGGGTCAGGGACAGGGGCTTTTCGTCCAGGGTACACTGGTGGGTCTCCGCGTTGAGCACCAGGCCGGAGATGGCGTACTCCTCCTCCGGCTCCTGGCCGGTGTTGTAGCGTTTGTAGCGGCGCAGCTGGGCCTTCACCCGGGCCACCAGCTCCAGGGGCTGGAAGGGCTTGGTCATGTAGTCATCGGCCCCCAGGGTCAGGCCGGTGATTTTGTCCAGATCCTGATTTTTGGCGGTCAGCATGATAATGGGAAAGGTGTAGTGCTCCCGGATTTTCCGGCAGAGGGTCAGGCCGTCCGTTCCGGGGATCATCACATCCAGAATCGCCAGATCCAGCTTTTCCTGTTCAATGCAGGCCAGGGCATCTTCTGCGGTGTAGCAGGGGAACACGGTGAAATTTTCGTTTCGCAGGTAGAGGGCCACCAGGTCTGCAATTTCCGCCTCGTCATCCACAATCAAAATCTTTT
>CAJFTW010000021.1 GCA_904420025.1 Candidatus Pseudolachnospira avium | reverse complement strand
GTATGAGCAAGTAGGCCGAAGGCCGGATTGCGAATGCAGGTAGGATTGCGGGAGTGCGCAGTACGGAGCAATCCGAAGGGTTTTCATTGTTGGTGATGCCCGCGCCAGCGGGCATGCAGGTTAGACGAAAAAGTTACGGGAATACCATCGCTGGCACAATGCCTTGGTATCATACCCGTACAGCGGCCATTATACCATGTTCTGCCCGGCGGCGCAACCGGAGGGCTTGCATTGGCAGAGTTTTAGCACGTTTATATTTTAGCGGAATCTTAACACACAAACCATTTATTTTTGCTATACTAAAACAGTAAAAGGGAGTAGCTGGCATTCTTTTTGGTGGATTCTCATGCGTCAATCCGGCCCCGGCCCGCAGGGAATTGAAATGGCAAGACTTTTGCGCGGCATTAAATGCGCAAAAGTCTTTTTATATAGATAGGTAATTCCAAAATATCAAGAGACAAAGGAGACTGACAGAAAAACAATGGAATTTTTGGTGGAAGGTTTTATGGTTGTAAACTGGCGGCAGGTGGTCATGTATGTTATCGGTATTTTGCTGATCTATCTGGCTATCAAAAAAGAGTACGAGCCGTCGCTGCTGCTGCCCATGGGCTTCGGTGCCATTCTGGTCAACCTGCCCATGAGCGGTGTCATTGACCAGCTGGTAGAAGGGAAGATCGCCACCCACGGCATTATCCAGTGGCTGTTTGAGGTGGGGATTGAGGCCTCCGAGGCCATGCCTATCCTGCTGTTTATCGGCATCGGCGCCATGATCGACTTCGGTCCCCTGCTGTCCCAGCCGGTCATGTTCCTGTTTGGCGCTGCTGCCCAGTTCGGTATTTTTTTCGCCATCTGTGCCGCCGCGCTGCTGGGCTTTGACCTGAAGGACGCGGCCTCTGTGGGCATCATTGGCGCGGCCGATGGCCCCACCTCCATCCTGGTATCCCAAATCCTGGATTCCCGGTATGTAGGGCCCATTGCGGTGGCCGCCTACTCCTACATGGCCCTGGTGCCCATTGTCCAGCCCTTCGCCATCAAGCTGGTCACTACAAAGAAAGAACGCCGGATCCACATGAAATACCACGCTGGTACCGTCAGCCGCCCCATGCGGATTGCGTTCCCCATTGTAGTCACCTTTATCGTCGGCTTTATCGCCCCGTCCTCGGTGGCCCTGGTGGGTTTCCTGATGTTCGGCAACCTGCTGCGGGAATGCGGCGTGGTCAAGACCCTTTCCCAGACTGCCCAGGACAACCTGGCCAACCTGATCACCCTGCTGCTGGGCATCACCATCTCCTTCAGCATGCGGGCGAATGAGTTTGTACAGCCGGAAACCATCCTGATCATGGTCATCGGCCTGCTGGCCTTTGTCTTTGACACCATCGGCGGCGTAGTATTTGCCAAAATCCTGAACCTGTTCCGGAAAGAAAAGATCAACCCCATGATCGGTGCGGCGGGCATTTCCGCCTTTCCCATGGCTTCCCGGGTAGTCCAGAAGATGGCCCAGGAGGAGGATCCCACCAACATCATCCTGATGCATGCAGCGGGAGCCAACGTCTCCGGCCAGATTGCTTCGGTTGTGGCCGGCGGCCTGGTTATCAGCCTGGTCAGCCAGTTCCTGTAAGAATCAGCGAAAGGAGAAAACGAACAATGGATAGAATGGAAACCTTTATGGTTGCGCTGGATATTCTCTGGAAGGGCATGGTAGGAATCTTTGCCGCCTGCCTGGTGATTATCATCGCCGTTTGGATTATGAGCAAGCTCACCGGCGGAAAGAAGAATTGAGTTTCAAGATGTGAAAACGTCAACCGGCCAGAGGGTGTGCGCCTCCGGCGCACCCACCCAAAGGAGCGGGAGCAGTTGAACAGCCAACTGCCCCCGCTCCTTTTATCCTTTCCGGGTTTCTGTCTCTTCAGGTATCCTGCAGGACCAGCAGGTCCCCCATGGCCTGGGCCAGTTCTTCCCGGCTTGCCGCCACGTACACGTCCAAGTTGCGGTAATCGCCGTCCGCAAAATAGGTGATCTGGAAATTCAGGAAAGGGCTTCCGGCTTCCACCGGCTCCGCCGCCTTCTCCTGCAGCAGCGGGCACAGCGCCTCCCCGGTTTTCCGGCTGGCCTCCCGCACAGCGGCCTCATCCTCTGTCCCGGAGGCCGCCTGCTCCACTGCCTCCGCTTCGGAGAGAGGCAGGCTGCCCTCCTCCAGGTCCGCTTCCGCCGGCTTCTCGTACGGGTTAAAGACAAAGCTCTGATTTCCGTAGAAGGAGAACTGGCCGTCCTCATAACCGCTGCAGTACAAATCCACCAGCAAGCCGGAACCGTCCTCCAGGGCCCTAAGCATCGTCTGAAGCGCCTCCTCCTCGGAAGCCTGCTTTGCTTCCATATAGACCCGGAAGGTTTCCGGCATCTGTGTGGAAATGGGCAGCTCGGTCCCCAGCAGCTGATTGTCCACGTAGGTGCTCATGGACAGATAACCGACAACCGTGTTCTCCTCGCTGGTGTAATGGCGCTCCGCCAGGGCGTACCACTGGGAGAAATCCATCTCTGCCACCTCCTGCCGCAGCGTTTCATAGATCTGCTCCGCCGCAGCGTTCCCCAGCCCATAGCTGGTCCTGACGGTGGTCTCCCGCTGCCCGCTCTCCGGCAGCTGCTGGTAGATGGCCTGGGCCTCCTCCCGCTGCTGCAGCTCCCGCTCCAGCAGCTGCTGGTCCGCCTCCGTCATCAGCACGTTCCGGTAGAGTACCTTCCCTCCCACCTGGATCCGCAGCAGCCGCTGCCAGGTGTTGGCGCTGCCAAAGAGCTGGTTGGCCTCCTGGTCCCCGTCCCCGCTGTAGTAGGCAATGGTCTGGCGCAGCCGCTGGCTTACCATGTTCCGCACCTCCGGGGAATCCAGCTGCACCTCCTCCAGGAGCACATCAAAGTAGTCCTGTACCTCCTGGCCGTTCTGGTTGGTGGAGGAGCTGAGCCAGTAGGTGCCGTCTGCCTGAAGGGAAACGCCGGTGATCTCCTCCGGGCTGGGCTGCTGGGAGGAGGTATAGCGGTAGATGCCGAACATGCCAAACAGAAGCACCAGGTTCAGCACTGCCAACACCCCCAGCCCCGGCACCGCCCGGGCCAGGTTCCGCAGCTTCCGGGTGGCAATCAGCTCGTACAGGAAGTAGGCGATCACCGCCACCAGATACATCACCAGCAGGGCAAAGAGCCAACTGCCGCTGGCACTGCTGCCGCCGGTGAGGCAATCATAGATCATACCAATGGGCAGCAGGCAGATCGTCAGGGAGACTGCCAGCCGGAACACCAGCTGCAGCCGCCGGCTGAGGGCTGCCTGCCCCGCCGCCTCGCTGCCCCGGCGCCCAAAGCACACGCCGGCCGCAACCAGATAGAGCAGGGCCAGCACCAGCGTGTACACGCCGGACTGCCAGCGGTAGAGCACGTCCAGGAAGTTCCCGTCAAACCAGCCCACAAAAGTGCCCACCACCACGTTCCAGGAATAGTCTAAAAACGGGAACAAATGTGCCTCGCTGACGTAGGGCATGGAGGACCCCAGGCAGACGCTTACCCCCAGCAGGATGGCCCGGGGCAGAAAAAGGATCAGCAGAGCCACCACCATGTTGGTGAACAGGGTCCCGGTGAGGGAGGTCGCCAGCAGCACCGCTGCCGCCACCAGCAGGCTGGCCGCCGTAAAGTTCAGCAGCACCACCGGCACGGAGGAGAAGGTAAGCGCCAGATACCGCCCCAGCAGCTGGCAGGTAACCACATTGGCCAGGGTGGAGACAAAAATCACCGCCAGCAGCCAGGTGGCCAGCGCCGCCGCAAAGCTGCGGTACAGGCAGCCCCGGGTCTGGGGGATGGCGTGGTAAAAATCACAGGCATCCCGCCGGTCCAGGAAGTGGAACAGGTACAGGCTCATCACCGGAGCCAGCACCAGAAAGCTCAGAATCAACAGCGGATGCGCATTCAGGAAGGTCAGCGTCTCCGGCGCAAACGCTTCGCCCCTGGCCAGGTAGGCTGCCTGGCTGCTGGCGGCACCAATGGCCCGGCCCACCGGCACCAGCACGGCGGCCAGTGTCATCAGCACCAGGCTCAGGATTCCCATGACCCGCAGCTGCCGCAGGCCTTCCCGATACAGGCGGACATCAAACCAGCTTTTTTTCATGCTTTCCCTCCTTTCCCTCCACAAAACCATAACCGCTGGGGTCAAAGTAGTAGCCCAGGGCTTCCATCTCATAGGTAAAGACCTCCTCCAGCGTCAGCGGAAGCACATCCAGCAGCACCGGGTGCAGGGCGGCAATTTTAGCCACTGTTTCCTCCTGCTGCCCGCGGACAATCAGGTTGGCCACTGATCCCCGCTTGGAGTAGTGGAGCAGCTCCACCCCCTCAAACAGCTTCTCATTGTAATCCTGGTGGAAGGCCACCTGCACCTTGAACAGAGAGGTTTTCAGGTTCTGGACGTCGCTCTCCAGCACCAGCCCGCCCTGGTGCAGCAGTGCCAGCTGATCACAGATGTCCTCCAGCTCCCGCAGAGAATGGGAGGTGATGATGGCGGTGGCCTGCCGCTCCAGCACATCCTCGCAGATCAGGGATTTGACCAGGTTCCGCATCACCGGGTCCAGGCCGTCAAAGGTCTCGTCAAAGAACAGATACCGGGGATGGGCAGACAGGGACAGCACAATGGCCGCCTGGCGCTTCATGCCCTTGGAAAAATTGTGCACCGGCTTTTTGGGGTTCAGGCCAAAATTCTCCGTCAGGTACCGATAACGGTTCCGGTTGAATTCCGGATAAACCGCCTCATACAGCTGGGCCATCCGGTCCATGGAGGCACCGCCCAGGAAGTACAGGTCATCCGGCACATAAGCAATCTGGGACTTCACCGCCGGATTTTCATAAACCGGCGCCCCATCCATTTCCACCTGCCCGGCGTCCGGCCGGTAAACCCCGGTGACCAGCCGCAGAAAGGTGGATTTCCCCGCACCGTTGGAGCCGACCAGCCCATAGATACAGCCGTGGGGGATGGTACAGGAAATCTGATCCAGCGCTGTAAAATCCTCAAACCTTTTGGTAAGATCCTTCACTTTGATCATTGCACCGCCTCCTTCTCCCGGAAGGCCTCCTCCACGCAGGCAATAATCTCTTCTTTTTTGATTCCTGCCAAAGCCAGCTCGCTGACCAGCGCGATAAATTCCTTCAATTTGCTCCTCCTTCTCTCTCCAATCCGTTCCGCGGCTCCGGCCGCCACAAAGCTGCCCCTCCCAGGAACCGAGTAGGTGATGCCTCGCCGGTCCAGCTCTGAGTAAGCTTTCTGTATGGTGTTGGGATTCACCGCCAATTCCACGGAAAGGCTCCGAACGGACGGGATCTGATCGTCCTGGTGCATGACCCCGGTCAGAATAAACCGTTCCATCTGGTTAATCAGCTGCTCGTATACCGGTTTGCGGCTCATGACATCAATTTGGAACATCCGCTGCCTCCTCCCTTTCTATTTCAAGTGTACTAGGATAACTAGTACACATAGAATATATCACACATACGAAGGCCTGGCAAGGGAAGAAATTCTTAAGATTCCGCCGGCGCTTCCGGCTGCCCCTGGATTAATGCCAGTTTTTCCTCCCGGCTCAGCCGCTTGATGGCCTGCTCCCGGCGCAGTGCCTGCCCTTTGTCCGGGTACTGCTCCCAGTAGACCAGCTGCACCGGGCGGCGGCTGCGGGTGTACTTGGCGCCCTTTCCCTGGTTGTGGGTGCGGACCCGCTCCTCCAAATGGGTAGTCCACCCGGTATAAAGGCTGCCGTCCCGGCAGCGGAGTATATACACAAAGTGGGGCTGTTTTTCCTGTTCTTTTTCCACCTTTTCCGACTCCTTTCCCCCTTCTTCCCGCCGGCTGCCGCCGGACGGCGTCCGCTTCGGTCTTTTCCTGTCGGTGGCTGCGGGGGATTCCCCGTTGACAGCGGCCCGCTCTTCTGGTACGGTACCTGCGAATACCATACAGGGAGGCGATTGTCCTGGACTTCCATTCCCGCACCGTCCGCACACTGCTGCAGCTGATCACCTACACGGTGGTGCTGTATCTGGGCCTGCAAAACCTGGGCGCTGTAGCCCGGGGAATTTCCTGGCTCCTGGGGATCCTCTCTCCCCTTCTCATTGGCTTTGGCATTGCCTTTGTGCTGAACGTTCCCCTGACCGCCCTGGAAGAGCGGATTTTTCCGCTGCTGCCCTGGAGGGAGAACCGTCTTTTTTTGAAAATCCGGCGGCCCCTGGCCATTGCCCTGAGCCTGCTGTTTACCGTGGGCCTGCTGCTCTTGCTGATCCTGCTGATTCTCCCCCAACTGCGGACCTCCCTGCTCTCCCTGGCCCAGGTGCTGCCAGCCTACCTGGAAGACCTGCGGGATTTCTCCGTCTCCTTTCTGGGAAGATGGGGTGTTTCCCCCCGGTTCCTGGAACGGCTGACCCTGGATGAGGCCCGGCTGGAGGAGCTGCTGGCCGCCCTCTTCTCCCAGGGGGAGGATTCCTCCCTGGCCGGCGCAGTGGGCGGCGCGGTGAACCTGGCCGGCACCCTGGTCCACGGCTTTGTGAATCTGGTCTTTGGCTTCACCTTTGCCCTGTACATGCTCTGCAGCAAGGAATCCCTTTCCTATCAGACCAAAAAGATTCTGCTGGCAGTGCTGCCGGAGGCGGTGGTAGAGCGGATTTTCTCCCTCTCCGCCCTCTCCTACCAGGTCTGCTCCCGCTTTGTGGCCGGCCAGTGTACAGAGGCCCTGATCATCGGCGCTCTCTGCTATCTGGGCATGCTGCTGCTGGGATTTCCCTATGCCCCCACCATCTCCGCCCTGGTAAGCTTCACCGCCCTGATCCCGGTGGTGGGAGCCTTTCTGGGCACCGCCGTGGGCGTCCTGCTGATCTTTATGGAAAGCCCCTCCCAGGCATTCTGGTTTGTGGTCTTTATCATCCTGCTCCAGCAGATGGAGGGGGACTGGATCTACCCGCGGGTGGTGGGCAAATCCATAGGGCTCCCCAGCCTCTGGGTGTTGGCTGCCATCACCATCGGCGGCAGCATAGGAGGCGTTCTGGGCATGCTCCTGGGCGTCCCCTTCTGTTCCATCCTCTATTGCCTGATGCGGGAGGCCATCAACGGGAAACTGCGGGAAAAGATCTCCTCCCCGGAGGAGTGAGGCCGCCTCGCCGTATTTGCCCTATTTCTCTTGTATCCACTCGTCTACCTCCTGAATCCGATTTGCTTTTCCGGCCTTTCCGTGCTAAACTGGTAGGAAATATCGGATTTTTATGGAAAGGAATCAATCATCATGAATTTACGTGTTCTGTTTCAGCAGCTGGATGCGCTTCTTGCCCAGAAGGAATGGGAAAAAGCGGAAACCCTCTTACAGGAAAGCCTCCGCCAGGCCGAGCCGGATTCCCAGGCAGCCCTGACCCTGACCAATGAGCTCACCGAGCTGTATCGCAAGGCCGGCCAGCCGGCGAAAGCCCTTCCCACCGCAGCCCAAGCCCTGGAAATGGCGAAGCGGATGGGCTTTGCCCAGGCGGAGCTCTACGGCACGCTGCTCCAAAACGCTGCCTCCGCCTGCCTGGAGGCGGAAAGCACGGAGCAGGGTCTGGACTACGCCAGCCGGGCGGAAGCCTTCTGGCGGGAGCACGGTATGGGAGCCGGCAGCCCCGTGGCCGAAGCGCTGGAGACCCTGAGCCGGCTCTACCAGCAGCGGGAACAGTTTGATGAAGCCCTGGAATGCCAGAAAAAGGTGCTGGAAATTGTCCGGACCCAATGCCAGGGCAAACCGGAGGATGTCCGACTGGGGGCAGCGCTGGCAGCCCTGGCAGATCTCTATTACCGGTCGTCCCGGTATGAGAACGCCGTATCCACCTACGAGGAGGCCCTGGAGGAAATCCAGCGGACCACCGGGGATTCGGAACTGTTCCGCATTACCCGCCAGAACATGCTGCTGGCCCTGGCCGCCTCCCGCCTGTAATTCCGCGGGCCAGGCGCTGGCCGCCTCCCACCCTGTCACCCCAAGGAGATATCCCCATGATACAAGCACTGAACAAGAAAACACGGACGCGTTTTCTCCGGAACCTGGTCATCACCATCGGTTCCCTGGTAGCAGCCTCTGCGCTGTCCTTTCTCTACCGCAGCTTGGCCAACAACACCGTCAACATTGCCATCTTGTATATGTTGGCCATTGTCACCATTGCCCGGAACACTACCGGGTATTTTTGGGGAATCACTGCGTCCGTGGCCAGCATTATTGCAGTCAACTTTTTTTTCACATATCCTTTTTTTACTCTAAACTTTTCTCTAGCCGGCTATCCTCTAACTTTCATCGGAATGCTGGCGGTTACACTGATTACCAGCACCACCACCACCCATCTTTCCGAGCAGACCCGCATTAACCGTGAGCGGGAACAAATGCTGATGGAAGCTGAAAAAGAGCGGATGCGTGCTAACCTGCTCCGGGCCATCTCCCATGACCTGCGAACACCTCTTACAGGCATCATCGGCGCCAGCGCCACCTACCTGGAAAACGGCGCCTCCCTCAGCGAAGCGGAAAAGCGGCAGCTGATCCAAAACGTCCACGAAGACGGCGAATGGCTGCTGAACATGGTGGAAAATCTGCTCTCCGTCACCCGGATCAGCGACAAGAGCACCGCCCGGATCAACAAAACCCTGGAGGCAGTGGAGGAGGTGATGGCGGAGGCCATCACCCGGCTGAAAAAGCGGATCCCCGGCGCCAGCATCCGGGTCACCATGCCGGACGAGCTGATTCTGGCCCCTATGGATCCCACCCTCATTGAGCAGGTGCTGATCAACCTGATGGAGAACGCCATCCGCCACTCTCACAGCACCCAGCCCATTGAGTGCCGGATCTGCACCAGGGACAACTTTGTCTGCTTTTCCGTGTACGACTTTGGGGTGGGCATTGACCCGGACCGGCTGGACACCATCTTTGACGGCGTCAATCCCCGGGAAAACCGCAGCGGCGATGCCGCCAAGGGTATGGGCATCGGCCTTTCCATCTGCAAAACCATTGTCACCGCCCACGGCGGTACCATTGAGGCACGCAATCATGAGAACGGTGCCGTGTTCTCCTTCACCCTGCCCTTGAAAGATGCCTAGCCCAGCTGCCGCAGCCATTCCCGGAGGATCTCCACACAATCCCCCTGGATTCCATACTGGCTCACCTGGAAGATCGGCGCCTGGGGGTCTGTGTTGACCGCCACCACCGTCTCTGCCCGGCGGATGCCGGCCAGGTGCTGTACCGCCCCGGATACCCCCAGGCTGATCAGCAGCCGCGGCGCCACACTGCAGCCAGTCTGCCCCACCTGGTGGGCGTGCTCACACCAGCCGGCATCCACCAACGGCCGGGAACAGCCCCAGGCCGCCCCCATCCGGCGGGCAAACTCCTGGACCAGCGCCAGGTTTTTCCGGCTGCCGATGCCTCTTCCGGCCACCACCAGCACCGGCGCACCGGCAATGGATTCCACCGGCGGCAGCTGTACCTGCTCCCGCACCCGGATGCCGGAGGAAAGGGACGGCAGCGGGAACGCCCGCACCCGGCCGGACCGGTTGGGATCCGGCGCCGCCGGGGCAAAGACACCGGGACGCACGGTGGCCATCTGGGGCCGCCGGGCCGGGCACAGGATGGTGGCCATCAGGTTGCCGCCAAAGGCCGGCCGGGTCTGCCGCAGCAGCCCGTCCTCCCCCATGGCCAGCTCCGTGCAGTCCGCCGTCAGCCCGGTCCCCAGCCGGGCCGCCAGCCGCGGCGCCAGGGAGCGCCCAAAACTGGTGGCGCCAAAGAGGAACACCTCCGGCCGGAACTGCTCCACCATCCCGGCCAGCACCTGGGCGTAGGGCTGCTCCAGGGGATCCGCCAGGCTGGCATCCCGGCAGAGGTAGACCAGGTCCGCCCCCAGGGAGATCAGCTCCGCCTCCCGGAAGGAACCGGCCCCGCCCAGGAGCACAGCCGCCAGGCGGCAGCCCCGGGCGTCTGCCAGCTGCCGTCCCTTTCCCAGCAGCTCCCGCACCACCGGCGCCAGCTGTTCCTCTCCCGCCAGCTCCGCAAACACCCATATATCCCGATGCCCGTCATCCGCCTTCTGTTCTTCCCGGCGGATGGAGAGGGCCTCCGCCGGGCACAGCTCCACGCAGGTCCCGCACAGGGTGCAGGCCGCATTGGTTTCCGCCGTGCCATTCTGAACGGAAATGCCTCCAAAAGGACAGGCAGAGGCACAGATCCCACAGCCTACACAGCGCTGGCGGTCAATGAGCAGGCCATTTTCTTCCGACTGTTTTCCGGTCCCTTTTGTCATGGCTTTCTCTCCTTCCATACACGCAGCACCTCCGCCGCCTGCTCGGCCGCGGTTCCCGTGATCCACCGGCACTCCTGCTCCCGCTCCGGCACGTAGGTTTCCACCACCTTGGTGGGGGAGCCTGCCAGCCCGGTCCGCTCCGGGTCTGTCTGCAGCTCCGACGCCCCCCAGACCTGCACCGAACCCTGCGCCGCCCGGCGGATCCCCGCCAGTGAGGGCAGCCGGGGCTGGTTGATCTCCCGGCTCACGGTGAACAGCGCCGGCAGCGGCACCGCCAGGGTCCGGCGGACGCCCTCCGCCTCCCGCGCCACCACCGCCTCCCGCTCATCCAGGGAGACAATCCGGCAAACCTCCGTCACATGAGGAATCCCCAGCTGTTCCGCCAGCTCCGGCCCAATCTGGGCCGTATCCCCGTCCACCGCCATGCGGCCGCAGAGGATCAGGGAAAAATCCCCCAGCCGGCGGATGCCCTCCGCCAGAGTGTAGGAGGTGGCCAGGGTATCCGCCCCGGCGAAGGCCCGGTCGCTGAGCAGAATCCCCTCGTCCGCGCCCCGGGCCATGGTATCCCGGAGCAGCCGCTCCGTGGAGGGTATCCCCATGCTGAGCACCGTCACCTGCCCGCCCAGCCGTTCCTTGATCCGCACCGCCTCCTCCACCGCATAGGCGTCAAAGGGGTTCAACACCGACTGGCGGGCGTCCCGGATCATGGTCCGGGTTTCCGGGTCCAGCCGCACCTGGGTGCCCGAGGGCACCTGCTTGACACAAACCAGAATCCGCATGGACAACCTCCTTATCTGTCTGCCGTGTCCCCACGGCTGCAAGCTGCCGGGGCATTCGCCTCAGATTCCTGGGCATTCGCCTTGGCTTCCGGCTTCCCACCGGGCATCTCCAGCGGCTCGCCCTTCACCTCTGGCTGCTCGCCCTTCACCTCCGGCGGCGGGAACAGGTTGCCCCGGCCCAGGAGGAAATCCGGATCAAAGGCCTCCTTGGCCCGGATCATCTCCCGGATATGGGCCGGGCCGTACATGACCTCCAGATACTCGGCCTTCAGCTTCCCCACGCCGTGCTCCGCGGACACCGCGCCGCCCATTCTTGTGATTTGTCCGGCCCACTGCCGGTACAGCTCCTTGCCCTTCTGATAATCCTCCCGGTTCCGGGGCAGGATGTTCACGTGCAGGTGGTTGTTGCCGATATGGCCCCAGATAGCGCTCTCCAGGCCGTACCGGGCCAGCCCCTCCCGGTACAGGGCCACCACCTGCTCCAGGCAGTCGTCCGGGACGGACATGTCCGCCGCCAGCTTGGTCAGGGAGGGCTCCGTCCGCCGGCGCTCATCAATCCACCGGTTGACGCTCTCCGGCACCGCATGGCGGAAGAACTGCAGCTGCTCCCGGTCCAGAGGGGTCCGGGCCACCCAGGTTTCCTCCTCGCTGCCGCCGGCCTCCTCCAGCACCCGTCCCAGGTGGTACAGGGCCTCCAGGGCCTCGTCCTCCGCCTCACAGTGAAACTCCGCGTACACGCAGGCCCCGGCTTTCTCCGGCTCCGGCAGCCGGGGCAGGCCGGCAAAGGCCGTGCTCTGCTCCTTCTCCCGGCGGAGGATGTCCAAAGCCCCCCGGTCAAAATATTCCAGGGCCGCCAGGAAGGCCACCTGCTCCCGGGCCTTCCGCACAAAGGCTACCGCCTGCTCCTCCCGGGCAAAAAAGCAGCTGACGCCCCAGATCACCGGCGGCAGCGGCAGCAGCTCCAGGGTCAGCTCCGTAATCGCCCCCAGGGTGCCATCCGAGCCCACCAGAAAGTCCACCGCGTCCATGTCATCCGCCGCATAGTAGCCGGAAGCATTCTTGGTCTCCGGCATCCGGTAGGTGGGCAGTAGCACCTCCAGCCTCCGCCCGCCCAGGGTGGTCAGCCGCAGTTTCCGCCCCTGGGCCGTAAACTGCCCCCGGGACAGGGCCAGCACATCCCCATCGGCCAGCACCATCCGCAGCCCCCGGATATGGTTCCGGGCCGCCCCGTACCGGAAGCTCCGGGCCCCGGAGGCATTGCAGGCCGCCATGCCGCCCAGGCTGGCGGAGGTCTCCGTGGGGTCCGTGGGGAAAAACTGCTCCGGCGCCCGGCAGAACCGGGTGTACACCTGCCGTTCCTCCGGGCTCCAGCCCTGGGTGGAAAAGCTCCGCTCCTCCAGCCCTTTCCGCAGCTGGGAGAGGATCAGCCCCGGCTGCACCCGGAGCAGGAAGCGGTCCCCGGCCTGCTCCATGCCCAGCACCCGGTTCATGCGGCTCAGATTCAAAATATGGCCTCCCGGCGGCACCGCGGCCCCGGCCAGGCCGGTGCGGCTGCCCTGGATGGTCACCGGCAGCTTCCGGCCGCAGACCGCCCGCAGGATCGCCCGCACCTCCTCCTCGGTCTCCGGGAAGGAAATGCTCTGGGCGGTGCCGGTCTTCCGGGATTCATCCCGCAGATACTCCGCAAAATCCGGGCGGAAATCCAAAATCTCCTTCACTGTCACCCCTCCTCCGCGCGGCCGCCGGCGGCCCGCAGCTCCTCCGCCAGCTCAGCGACCGTCTTCCGGAACACCGGGTGCCGCACCCAGGGGGCAATCTCCTCCAGGGGATACAGCACAAAATCCCGGTTCTGCATATCCCGGTGGGGCACCGTCAGCTCCGGCAGGTCGATGACCGCATCGTCATACAGCACAATATCCAGATCCAGCGTCCGGGGACCCCAGTGGATCTTCCGCTCCCGCCCCGCCGCCTGCTCAATCTCATGGAGCCGGTCCAGCAGGCGCAGCGGGGAGAGCAGGGTTCGCAGACGCAGGCAGCCGTTGAGGAATTCTCCCTGGTCCGTGTAGCCGTAGGGAGCCGTGTCCCGGAAGGCCGATACCTGCTCCACCCGACAGCCCCGGGTTTCCCTCAGAGCCTGCACCGCCCCGTTCAGGTAGGCTTCCCGTTCCCCCAGGTTGGAGCCCAGGGCCACATAGGCCGTGTGCCAGCCCCGGGTGATCTCCACCGACACGGTCTCCAGAGGCAGGCCCACCGGAGCCCAGGGCTTTTTCACCTCCAGGTCCACCTGCTCCAGCCGGGGGACGGTCAGCAGCAGCTCCTCCGCCAGCTCCTCTGCCACCCGCTCCAGCAGCTGAAAGGTGTGACCTGCCACAAAGGCCTGGATCTGCTGGCTCACCTCCCCATAGTGGATGGACTGGGTCAGGTCGTCCGTGCGGCCTGCCCCGGAGGTATCCGTGTACAGGGTGGCGGAGACCACAAACTTCTGCCCCAGGGTATTCTCTTCCGGGAATACGCCGTGGTGGGCAAAAATCTCCAGGTTTTTAATGTGAATCCGGTCCATAACCCTCCTCCTCTCACGCTTCCGCGTAAAATCCAATGGCCTGGGCCATCCGGATGGCCCGCAGGTTTTCCTTTACATCGTGTACCCGGAAGAAGGAGCAGCCCTGGATCAGGCCGATCACCGAGGTGGCAATGGTCCCCTCCACCCGCTGGTCCACCGGCAGGTCCAGGGTCAGGCCGATCACCGACTTCCGGGAGGTGGCCAGCAGCACCGGACAGCCCAGGGACCGCAGCTGGCCCACCTGCCGGATCACCTCCAGGTTCTGCTCACGGGTCTTGCCGAAGCCGATTCCCGGGTCCAGCAGAATCCGGTCCCGGGGGATCCCCGCCCGGTCCGCCAGCTCCAGGGACTCCCGCAGGTCCGCCAGCAAATCCGGCATCAGATCCCGGTACTCCGGCTTCTCCCGGTTGTGCATCAGGCAGCAGGCAGCCCCGTGGGCGGCAATCACCTCCGCCATCCGGGGATCGTACTTGAGCCCCCATATATCGTTGACCAGGTCCGCCCCGGCCGCCAAGGCCGCCTCCGCCACCGATGCCTTGTAGGTGTCAATGGAAACCGGCACGTCCAGCCGCTCCTTCAGCGCCCGGATCACCGGCACCACCCGGTTGATCTCCTCCTCCTCGGAGATCTGCTGGTGGCCCGGGCGGGTGGACTCTCCCCCCACGTCCAGGATGGCCGCCCCCTCCTGCACCATGGCCTCTCCATGGGCCAGGGCCGCGTCCAGCCGGTTCCACTTCCCCCCGTCGGAGAAGGAATCCGGCGTCACATTCAAAATCCCCATGATGTAGGCACCATGGGTGGTGTCAAACTCTTTTGCTCCAATCTGCATTCTCTTGTCCTCCCTGCACAGCCGCTTTTCCTGTGTGGCTGTGCTACTGTGTGGCTGTGCTACTGTGTGGCTCCGCTACCGTGTGATAGCGCGGTTCTTCTTTTCCTCGCTCCAATGGCATTCCGGCTCCGCCGGGCAGGCAAAGCAGCAGCGGGACTCCTTGTCCGCCCGGTACAGCAGGGCGCCCAGCCCCTGCTGCGGGCCTGCGCCCCGGTGGCTGCCGATGGCCTCCAGAATTGCCCGCTGCTCCTGCTCGCTGTATCCGCAGTCCGGCAGAATCTGAGCCGCCAGCTCCCGGCTGGCCTGATCGTGGGGGATGCCCTCCCGGTACTCCCGGGCCCGCCCCAGGTCGTGGAGCAGGGCCGCGGCGTAGATCTGCTCCCGGTCCGGCTGCCGGCCCGCCTCCCATTCATACAGGCAGGCCAGCCGGGCCACATCCAGGCAGTGATCCAGCCCATGACGGCAAAATTTCCGGTCCGCCTCCAGGGAGAGAAGCAGCCGGAAATTCTGCTGATACAGCGGATGATTCCAAATCCGGTTCACCCGTTCCATAGATTTCTTCCTTTCCGGTAAAGGGCTTACCCCCTTACCATATCCAATACCATTTTCTGCAGCTCCCGGTCATCCCGGAAAGCGCCCCGGATCACCGTGGTCACCGTTTTGCTGCCGGGCTTCTTGATGCCACGCATGGTCATGCAGGTGTGCTCGGCCTCCACCACCACCATGACGCCCAGGGGATCCAGGTTCCGCTCCAGCGCGTCCGCGATCTGGGTGGTCATCTTTTCCTGGATCTGGGCCCGGCGGGCATACACATCCACGGTGCGGGCCAGCTTGCTCAGCCCCACCACCCGGCCGTTGGGAATGTAGGCAATGTGCGCCTTGCCGTAGAAGGGCAGCAGGTGGTGCTCACACATGGAATAGAAAGTAATGTCCTTCTCCAGCACCATCTCGTTGTTGTCCACCGTAAATTGCTTGGACAGGTGTACATCTGCGTCCTCATCCATGCCGCCGTATACTTCCTCGCACATCCGGGCAATGCGGGACGGCGTCTCCACCAGCCCCTCCCGGTTCACATCCTCGCCGATCCCTTCCAGGTACAGCCGGATTGCCTGTTCAATTTTTGCTCTGTCTACCATGTTATTTCTGCCTCTTTTCTGCCTGTCCAGACGTTTACACCCTGTGCAGAAGAAACAATTCCCCGTCTCCAAAATGAATACGGGGAATTGCAAGGCAAACTGTATCGAACCCACTGACGGGGCTTTTCTCTGCAACGGGTGCGGATTCCATACCGTAAGACAGGCTTTTCGTTTCCGTGGCAACTCCCCATCCATGGAACACTTAACGCATGAAATCCTATTTTGCAAATACATCTCGCCTTCATTGTGAAATTTATGCTTTTGTGCCCATAGTATAGCACGTTCCCCCCTGGGATGCAAGGGAAAACTGCCCCTTTTTACGTTTTCCCAGAGAGCATCGGCGGCTTCCGCGGCTGCCGGTGGAAAACGTCCCCTTTATTTGCCGTCCCCGTGGGAATGGTGCCGGATCAGCCCCACGGCCTTGGAGAGCTCCATGACCACAATGGGCACCAGGATCAGGATCAGCGCCTCCAGGTACAGCTCCGTGGGCAGTGCCACCAGCCCAAAGGCAATCCGCGCCGGAGTGAACAGCACCACCAGAACTAGCACCAGGGAAACCAGGCACGCCAGGTTCAGGTTCCGGTTGCTGAAAGGCCCGATCTTAAACAGGGAGTGCTCGGACCGCATGTTATAGGACTGGACCAGCTGCACCAGCGCCAGCACCGTAAAGGCCATGGTCTGGCCGCCCGCCTCGCTGCCGATGGTACGCTCCCCCAGCACAAAGGCAATGAGGGTCAGGGCCGCAAACATCACGCCCTGGATAAACACCTTCAGCCCCAGGCCATGGGCAAAAATGCTCTCATCCTTGGGCTTGGGCTTCTGATCCATCACATCCGGCTCCACCGCCTCCATGCCCAGGGCAATGGCCGGCAGGCTGTCCGTCACCAGGTTGATCCACAAAAGCTGCATGGAGATCAGCGGGGTCTTCCGCCACAGCACCATGGCCAGAAAGACCGTCAGCACTTCCCCGATGTTGGTCCCCAGCAGGTAGCCCACCACCTTGCGGATATTGGCGTAGATACCGCGGCCTTCCCGCACCGCGTCCACAATGGTGGCAAAATTGTCATCCGTCAGGGTCATATCCGCCGCCCCCTTGGCCACGTCCGTGCCCGTGATGCCCATGGCGCAGCCAATGTCCGCCGCCTTCAGCGCCGGCGCGTCGTTGACGCCGTCCCCGGTCATGGACACCACCTGGCCCTTCCGCTGCCAGGCGCGCACAATCCGGATCTTGTTCTCCGGCGATACCCGGGCGTACACGGAGATGCTCTCCACCTCCCGGTCCAGCTGCTCGTCCGTCATGGCGTCCAGCTGGGCCCCGGTGATGGCCTTATCCCCTTCCTTCAGGATCCCCAGCTCCCGGGCAATGGCCGAGGCTGTCACCACATGGTCCCCGGTGATCATCACCGGCTTGATGCCAGCCCGGCGGCACACCGCCACCGCGTCCTTCACCTCCGGCCGCGGCGGGTCGATCATACCCACCAGGCCCAGGAAGGTCAGGCCGTTCTCCAGGGCCTCCGGCGTGGCCTCCTCCGGCACCGCCTCGATCTCCTTATAGCCCACTGCCAGCACCCGCAGGGCGTCTGAGCTCATGGCGTCGTTGATTTCCCGGGCCCGCTCCACGTCCCCGGCCACACAGCGGTCCGCCATCACGTCAAAGGCTCCCTTGACAATCACCAGGTTCTTCCCGTCCACCCGGTTCACCGTGGTCATCAGCTTCCGGTCCGAGTCAAAGGGGATCTCCGCCAGCCGCGGGTACTCCTTCTTCAGCGCATCCTGCTCCATGCCGTTTTTGTGGGCCGCCACCACAATGGAGGTTTCCGTGGGATCCCCCAGGTGCTGCTCTTTCCCGTCCGGCCCAAAGGCCACCGTACCGTCACAGCACAGGGTGCCATACCGCAGCAGCAGCCGGATGCTCTCGCTGTTGTCCGGCCCAATGGCCTCCGGCTCCTCCATCCCCTCGGTCCAGGCTCTCACCAGGGTCATCCGGTTCTGGGTCAGGGTGCCGGTCTTATCCGAGCAGATCACCGAGGCGCTTCCCAGGGTCTCCACCGCCGGCAGCCGCCGCACCAGCGCGTTCCGCTTGGCCATCCGCTGCACGCCAATGGCCAGCACAATGGTCACAATGGCCGGCAGCCCTTCCGGGATGGCCGACACCGCCAGGGATACCGCCGTCATAAAGATCTCCAGCACCTCCATGCCGCTGAGGATGCCCACCACAAAGATGATGGCGCAGGCGCCCAGAGCCAGGAAGCCCAGGAATTTCCCCAGCTGGGCCAGCTTCTGCTGCAGCGGCGTCTGGCCGTCGTCCGCCCCCTCCAGCAGCCCGGCAATCTTTCCCATCTCCGTGTCCATGCCAGTCCCGGTAACCACCGCCGTGGCGGTTCCGTAGGTGACGCTGCACCCGGAGAACACCATGTTGGTCCGATCCCCCAGGGGCGCTTTCTCCTCCACCACCGCATCCGCATTCTTCTCCGAGGGCACCGACTCACCGGTCAGGGCCGATTCCTCGCTCTTGAGGCTGGCGCTCTTCAGCAGCCGGGCGTCTGCGGGAATAAAGTCCCCGGCCTCCAGCCGGATCACATCTCCCGGCACCAGCTGGGTGGCGTCAATCTGCTTTTCTTCCCCGTCCCGGATCACCCGGGCGTGGGGGGCGGACATGTTTTTCAGGGCATCCAGGGCCTTCTCTGCCTTGCTCTCCTGCACCACGCCCATGATGGCGTTGAGGATGACGATCAGCAGAATCAGCCCCGGCTCAAAGAATTCCATAGGATCCCCCTCGGTGCAGGCGATCACAAAGGAGATGGCCGCCGCTATGAGCAGGATCACAATCATTACATCCTTAAACTGCTCCAGGAAGCGCTGAAAATTCGTCGTTTTCTTTTTCTCCCGGAGCTGGTTGGGCCCGTACTGGACCAGGCGCTCTTCCGCCTGCTGCCTGGTCAGGCCGGTGTCGGAATGGGTCTGGAGCTCCCGCAGGATCTCTTCTCTTGGCTTGTCGTGGGGTATCATGGTTCTTCTCCTCTCGTTTACGGAATCAGGTGTATAAACAGGCCGCTGCGCAGCTTTGGCTCAAACCAGGTGGACTTGGGGGGCATAATCTTCCCGCTGTCCGCAATATCCATCAAATCCTCCAGGGTGGTGGGGTACATGGCAAACGCTGCAGCCATGCCGCCGTCCACCAGACGCACCAGCTCCTCCAGGCCGCGGATGCCGCCCACAAACTCGATCCGCTTATCCGTCCGGGGATCCCCAATGCCCAGCACCGGCGCCAGCAGGTTCTGCTGCAGGATGGATACGTCCAGCCGTTCCACCGGGTCATCCTCCCGGAAGGTGCCGGGCTTGGCCTGGAGCCGGTACCATTTTCCACCCAGATACAGGTGGATGGCGTGCTTTTCCGCCGGCTTTTCCATTCCTGCCAGCGGTGTCACCGTAAAACGCTCCCCGGTTTTTTCCAGGAATTCTTCTTCCGAGAGGCCTCCCAAATCTGCCACCACCCGGTTGTAATCCCATATAGAGAGCTGGTCACTGGGGAACAGAACCGCCAGGAAGAAGTTGAATTCCTCCTCCCCGCTGTAGGAGCCGCGGCTTTCCCGGCGCATCTGCCCCACCTTCACCGCGGAAGCCGCCCGGTGGTGCCCATCCGCTATGTAAAAATCCGGAATCTCCCGGAACGTCTGCTCCAGGCCCGCCATGGTCTCCGGCTCGTCCACCACCCACACGGTGTGCCGGATGCCGTCCTCCGCGGTAAAATCGTACACCGGCGCGTGCGACCGGGTCCAGGCATCCACGGTCTGGCCCACCCAGGCATGGGGCCGGCAGGTGAGGAAGATGGGGCCGGTGTGGGCGCTGCAGGCATCCACATGGCGGATCCGGTCCTCCTCCTTCTCCGGCCGGGTCAGCTCGTGCTTTTTGATATGGTTTTCCAGGTAATCGTCTATGGATGCGCAGCCCACCACCCCAGTCTGGGCATGGCCGTCCATCTCCTGGCGGTAGAGATAATAGCAGGGGGCCTCGTCCTGGAAAAGGACTCCCTCCCGCTGCATATTCTGAAGATTCGCCTCCGCCTTCCGGTATACCTGGGGATCATAAGGATCCACCGAGGGGTCCAGATCCACCTCTGCCCGGTCCACATGCAGAAAAGAATAGGGATTGCCCTCCACCATACGGCGGGCCTCCTGGCTATTCATTACGTCATAGGGCAGGGCTGCCACCCGCTCCGCCAGCTCCGGCACCGGGCGCACCGCCGCAAAAGGTCTTAACACAGCCAAAAACTACCACTCTCCTTCTTTGTTCTCTTGTTTTTTCATTCTTTTCCGAAAATATACAGTCCGCCTCCATCATAGCACAGGTATTTTACAGATGGCAAATCTTTTTTGAAAATTTTAGCAAACCTTAGCGGAGGCCGGATGGATTTCTGCCATGGCCGCACCAACCAAAAAAGCTGCTGCGCTGACCCAAAAGGAACCGGTCATCGGCGCAGCAGCTTTTTCTCTGCTTTTTAAGGCTATTTTCGGCGATTTACTGTTTCACCAGCTTCTCCACCACTTCCCGGAGGGTCTCCACGCCGCCCACGTTGCCCGGGAAGATCACATAGGGCATTCCCGGGAACTTGCTTTCTTCCCCGGTCATCCACACGGGGATTCCCGGCGCAATCTGGCCCATAACCCGGGCTTTCCGGACGCCCAGGGCCTTGGTGCCCACGTCACTGGAGGTGATGCCCCCCTTGGCCACAATAAATGCCGGTTTCTCCGTCAGCCGGGCAATGACGCTGGTCACCGCCGCGGAAATCTGCACGGAAGCTTCCAGCATCTGTTCCCGGTCCGCCGTATTCAGCTGCACCAGCTCCCGGCTGGTGTACACCACCGCCGTCTGTCCCTGGCGGATGCACTCCTCCGCCTGCCGGGTGGCCTGCTGGGCCTCCTTCTCCAGGCCGCCGGGTTCCAGCACCCGCTGGGCGTTAAAGGGAATCCAGCGCATGGCGCAGGCCGACTCCTTCAGGGCCTCCAGCTGCTGGGTGGTCTTTTTCACATGGGAGCCTACCAGCACAATGCCGCCGTTGGTCTCCCGGTCATCCACCAGCTCCGAATGGGTCAGCAGCGGTTTATCCGTCACCCCGCCCAGGGCCTTGGGGATGGCCGCCGCGCTGCGGAACAGGAACTCCTTGCCGGCCTTCAGCACCCGGAAAAAGGCTGCCAGGAATACCTGGATATCCGCCGGGTCCGCCGCGTTTACAATCACCTTGCCAAAGTCCTTTACACCGGACAGCTTGGCCGCAATTCCCTCCACATCCAGGGCCCGCAGCTCTTCAATGGAGATGGACACCGCCTGGTCCGCCGGATAGCGGCCGCCGGTTTTCTCCTCACACCACTGGGTCAGATCCGAGGACCGGTAACCGAAGGTGGCATCCTTGGCAAACTCTGTTTCCCCGGCGGGAATCAGCATCTCCCCATCCTGCACATAGTGGATGTTGCCCACCGTGTACCGGCCCCCCTCCAGGAAGAAGGGGCAGAGGATCTCCCCGTCATAGTGGAGGCCAAAATCCGCCTCCAGCACCTGCCGCAGGGTCTCCGTCTCCAAGGGATAATGGCCCCGGAGGGTGGAGTCGCTGCGGCTCACCAGCACAAAGGGCTTGCCGGTCTCCCGGGAAACCTTGCCGATGGCCTCCGCCATCTCCCGGTGGGCCTGACGGGTCTGCTCCGCCGTAAAGCTCCGGGAATTGGTAAGGATAAAGAACAGCGGCTCTTCCTCGTCAAATCCCTGGCGTACCAGCTCCTCTGTCCAGCCGGTATACACCGATATATCGTGGACGGTCTGCACGCCGGTGGGGTCATCATCCAGCACTACCATCTTCCGGCTGACCCCCTCCCGCTCCCGGGCCAGCAGCGCCGCCGTCTTTTCCGGATCCGCCGGGGGCAGGGCCCCCAGCACCTCCTGCATGTTTCTTGCTTTGCTCTCCATGGATTCCGTCTCCTCTCTAAGGAATATCCCGCAAACTTTCATGTCCGCTGACGCGGACACCGCTATCCATGAAAGCCCTCGGATTGCTCCGTTGCACTACCGGGCTTTCTTCAAAATCATTCCGGTTTCTTGACCACCACGTCCGCCAGCTGCTCAAAATACTGGACAATGCCGCTGTGATCGTCGTTCATGTGGCCGCCCACCTTCAGCGCCTGCATGACCTCAAACAGCTGGCTGGTAAAGGGCATGGGCACATCCAGCTCATGGGCCGTGGCCAGCACGTTCTTGATATCCTTGTGGTTGATGGAGATTTTTCCGCCGGGCTTAAAATTCCGGGCAATCATCATGGGCGCCTTGGTGTCCAGCACGGTGCTGCCCGCCAGGCCGCCCCGGATGGCCTCATACACCTTCTCCGGATCCACGCCACCCTTCACCGCCAGGACCAGGGCCTCGGAAACCGCGGTGATGGTCAGGTTTACAATCACCTGGTTGGCCAGCTTGGTCATGGAGCCGCTGCCGGCTGCGCCCATCCACAGCGCCGAGGAGCCCATCTGCTCCAGATAAGGCTTCACCTTCTGGAAGTCCTCCTCCCGGCCGCCGGCCATAAAGGCCAGGGTTCCGGCAATGGCGCCGGTCTCCCCGCCGCTCATAGGGCAATCCACAAAGCCCACGCCTTTCTGCTGCAGCTTCTCCCAGCAGGTCTTGGATTCCACCGGCGTCACGGAGCTGCAGTCACAGATCACCGTTCCCGGTGCCGCCGCCTCCGCCACGCCGTTCTCCCCAAACAGCACCTGCTGTACGATGGGGCCGCTGGGCAGGCTCAGAAAGATCACCGAGCAGGATGCGCCGATTTCCTGTTGGGTGGAAGCTTCGGCCCCCTCGGCAACCAGCGCCTCCACCGCCGCCGGCACCACATCCGCCACCTTCACCGTATTCCCCGCCTTCAGCAGGTTCTTTACCATGGGCTTTCCCATAATTCCCAGACCAATAAATCCGATCATCTCACGTTTCCTCCTCTGCTTGCCGCACATTGTTTTTACACCGGTATACCGGTATACAACTGTTGCCTTTATCCTACCGCTGCCCTCCCGTTTTGTCAATCCCCTTTCCGACAGATCAAGCCCTTTCCGATGAACGGGCGGCGCCCCGCTGCCGCCAAACAGGAGGTTGACGCAGGCGCAAATTTGTAGTATTTTGGGGAAAAGCCCGGGAATGCCGGCGTCTTTCAGGAGCGGCTCCCCACGGAAAGGAGTACCATGAGGCAGCGTGAATTTAAGGTGCTTCAGCAGGAAGCGTACCAGTATATCAAGGACCGGATTCTGTCCGGCGAGCTCGGCTACAATCAGATTTACTCCGAATCCCAGATTGCCCGGGAGGTGGGCATCTCCCGCACCCCGGTCCGGGACGCGGTGCACCTGCTCTACCAGGAAGGCTACCTGGACATTATCCCCAACAAGGGCTTTGCCCTGCATCGGATGAACGAACAGGACGTATTGGAGACCTATGAGGTCCGCTCCGCCATTGAAGGCTACTGCTGCCGGAAGCTGGCGGGGAAGAAGGGCACGGAGGCGGCGGAACACCTGGCCGCCGGACTGGAGGAATCCCTCCGGCGCCAGCAGGAAATTTTTGCCGGTGGCGGCGACCCGGAAGCCTTCTCCCAGGAGGACCGGAACTTCCACTGGCTGCTGGTCCAATCCAGTGAAAACGCTGCCTTCCAGGAGTTTTTCAGCCAGTATATGTACAAGCTGCAGCGGCTGGCCGCCCTCTCCCTCCAGAAGCCCCACCGGATGGAGGAGACCCTGGCGGAACACCGGAAAATCTATCAGGCCATCCAGGAAGGGGATCCCCAGGCGGCCTACAGCGCCGTTCTGGACCACATGCAGGCGCCCCTCCATATCAATCTGGAAAATGTGTATGCCGGCCTTCCGTGAGGCCGGCATACACATTTTATACAGACGCATCCCCGGTAATCTCTTGGTAGAGCTTCCATCCGGTTGCATGTTCAGATTTTTTCACTCTCCCAGCTCCTCCCGCAGCATGCGGATCTCCTCCCGGTGCCCGGCGTCATCCCGCGGGGTTTCCAGGAAAAAGGGCAGTTCCCTCAGGGCCGGGTGGCGCAGCACCGCCAGCAGCGGCTCCAGGCCAATCTGGCCGCCGCCGATGACCGCGTGGCGGTCCTTCCGGGAGCCCAGGGGCATTAAGCTGTCGTTTAAGTGGATAGCCCGCAGCAGCGGCAGGCCCAGCACCCGGTCAAATTCCTCCAGCACCCCGTCCAGGTCCCGGACAATATCGTACCCGGCGGCAAACAAATGGCAGGTGTCCAGGCAGATGCCAATCTTCTCCGGGTGCTCCGTCTGCTCCCGGATCTCCCTCAGCTGCTCGAAGCGCCAGCCGATTTCCGTGCCCTTTCCGGACATGGTCTCCAGCAGCACCTGGATGTTCTCCGCGCCGGTGACGGCCTGGTTCAGCCCCGCCGCAATATTCCGGATGCCCGCCTTCTCCCCAATGCCGGTATGGCTGCCGGGATGGAACACCAGCAGCTCCATACCAAGCTGGTCCATCCGGGCCACATCCTCCCGGATCACCGTGCAGGCAAACTCATACACCCGGTCCTGGTTGCTGGCCAGGTTCAAGGTGTAGGGGGCATGGGCCAGCAGCGGCCCAAAGCCATGTTCCCGGCGGATCCGCTGAAAATGCTCCACTTCCCGTTCCTCCGGCACCTTAAAGTTGGATCCCCGGGGATTGCGGCTGAAAATCTGCATGGTGTTGGCTTCCATAGCCACCACATTCTCCGCCGTCCGGGCCAGCCCCTTGGCAATGGACATGTGGGCGCCTATTGTAAGCATATCCTCCTCCTCTCAAACCACCTGCTGTTCGTTAATCAGCAGACGGAACTGCAGGCCCAGAGCCTCCGCCGCTTTCCGGCAGAGGATCATGCGCCCCAGAAAAATTTCAAAGTAATCCATCACCGAGCCATAGCGGGTATCCACACTCAGCTTCAGCTTGATCAGGGTTTTATCCTCATTAATCTTCACCGCCGACTGCTTCACCGAGTAATTGACCCGGTCGTGGATGTCAAAGGTGGTCTTGTCCTTGTTCCGAACCCGGCTGCGGCGCACATCCGTCTTGTCCCCCAGGATCAGGGCCGCCGCTATGGGGTTCACCGCCTGGGCGGTCCCCTCATCGTGGTTGCCGATGGCGGTGACAATGGCGGCAATCTCCGCCGGTTCCATGCCCAGGTTGTCCAGAATCCGGAAGGCCATCACCGCCCCGCTCTGGGCGTGGTCAATGCGGTTCACCAGGTTGCCGATGTCATGGAGGAAACCGGCAATCTGGGCCAGCTCCTGATCCCGCTCCGGGTACCCCATGGTCTGCAAAATGTACCGGGCCGTCTCCGCCACCCGGGTCACGTGGGCAAAGCTGTGCTCCGTGTAGCCCAGGGCAATCAGCGATTCATCCGCCTTGGAAATATAGGTGCGGATTGCCTCGTTTTTCTGAATATCTGAGTAGGTAATCATGCTCGCTTACTCCTCCTGCACAAAATTCTATGTTTTCTGACATTCTACCACTTCCATGTAAAAACTGTGTGAGGTGCCGGCCATAGCGCCGCCTTTTCCGGCCGCGTGAAGTGCCGGTCACAGTGTCCGCTTCTTCCACCCGTACAGGGCCCCGGCCAGCAGATCCAGCTCTTCGTTGGCAATGCAGGTCTTCATCCGCCCTTCCTGCACCCACTGCCGGCACTGTTCCAGCTCCATCCAGCAAACAGACTCCACCTCCTCCCGCTGCAGCGTCAGCTGCTCCGGTTCCAGATCTCGCCAGAGTAAGTAGACCTGGCTCACCTGGTTGTCCACAAAGGGAGCATTGCGGAACCAGTCCTCCTGGTATACCCACCGCCGCCCGCAGTAGTGGAGCTCCCGGGGATCTGCCTCTACCCCCAGCTCCTCCCGCAGCTCTCGGACCGCCGAGTCCAGGTAGCCGGAGCCGGCAGGGACGTGTCCAGCGCTGGAAATATCATAGCAGCCAGGGTAGGCATCCTTCTCCGCACTCCGCTTCTGCAGCAGCACCTCCAGCTTCTCCCCCCGCCGCCGGACCAGCCACACATGGGCTGTGCGGTGGCGGATGCCCCGGGCGTGGGCTACCTTCCGGGTCACTGTCCGGCCGGTGGGGAAACCGTTTCCGTCCACCACATCCAGCAGTTCCCAATCCTCCGTGTATGCTGGCGGATCCGCACCTTCTGCCCCGGCCGGCGGCTTCGCCGCCTCCGCGCCGGGGGGCGCAGGCAGGGTACCGCCTCCCGGAACCTCTCCGTTGCCCAGGCCCGCCTCCGCGTCCCCGATGCCCGTGCTCCGTTCCCCTCGCCGCCGGTCATGGGCTTCCTGCTGGTAGTAAGCCCGCTTGGCCGCATACATTTTCTGCTCCGCTGCCTTGACCAGCACCTCTGCTGAATCCACCCGTGCCTCCCACCGGAAGCCTATGGAAACCGCATAGCCTTCCCGCTCCAATTCCAGCTCCAGCTCCCGGCACCGGCGGGCCACCTCCTGCTCCTCCGCATCCGGCGCAAAGGCCAGGAACTCATCGCCACCAATCCGGTAGGTATAGCGGCTGCCAAATTTCTCCCGCAGCTGCCCGGCCACCGCCCGCAGCATCCGATCCCCCGCCTCATGCCCCTGCGCATTGTTCAGCTCATGGAGGCCGTTGGCATCCAGGTAGATACAAGCCAGCGAATGGAGGGGCAGATGGGAGAGGTCCATCTCATAGCGGTTCCGGTTGTTCAGGCCGGAGAGCAGATCTGTCTCCCCCTGCGCCTTAATGGCCTGATAGGTCTGCAGGTTATGGCAGAACCGGCTGAAACTAAACTCCAGGCTCTTTAAAACAGCCGGATCCGCTACTTTTTCCGCTATATTCCAGACCGCCAGCACCCCGCAGATCCCCCGGTCCCCATCCTCCGCCGGAACCGCCAGAAGGCTCCGCAGCCCTCCGGCCCCGGGCAGCTTTTTCTGCAGCTCCTCCGGGCTGGCCGCGTTAAACATCTCCTCCCCTTGCCCAAAATATTCCTGCAAAGCCTCTGAAGTCTTGACCGCCGTCATTCCCGCCATGGCATCTCCGGCAGGATTCCAGAGAAAAACCCCCTGGGCCTCCGGCAATGCCCGCGTCCAAAACCCCGCACCTTCCGCCCGGTTCATCCGGGCAATTTTTTCCAGGGCCAAGCGCATATTGTCCTTCTGCTCATGGGCATTAAAAAGTAGCTTTTCCACATCATAAATCTCATTGAGGGTATCCAGCTGCCGTTGCTTCTCATTGGTTGCCCGCCGCACAAAACGGAGCACCCACAGGAAATACAGGAAAAAGCCCACCCCTTCCACCACCAGGAATACAGTAAGAATATCCCGGATTCCCTTGGCACTGGAGAAAACCACCTTTTCCGGGACAGACAGGGCAATCCTCCACTGATTGACTGCTATGGGCTCGTAGTAAAAATATAGACGCTCCCCGGCGGTTTCCGAGAGGAAGACCACATACCCCTCCTGACCGTCAATAAGCCCCTGCTTCAGCTGTTCATGGTTATATCCCGGCTCCATTTTCCGTTCCCCCAACGCCCAGATATTGCCCCCCGGTTCGTTGTGCCAGGTATCCACCAGAAAATCCCCGGTCTGGCCTTCTATGATATACAAGGCCGCCTGTCCGCCATAGGGTTCTGCTGCCAGCTCCGCCGGCAGCGTCCTCAGATCCACTACGCCGTACAGCAGGGCCACCGTCTTCCCCCCTTTTTCCACAGGCACAAAATGCCTCACCACATAGCCGCCATCCTCCTGCCAGTCGGTACTCCGGCCACTGATATGGACCCCCAGCGGTGCTTCCACATCAAAGGAAAGGAGGCCCTGGACGTCCACCCGCCTTCCCCCCTGGGTAATCACCATATCCCCTGGCAGCAGTATCTCCGCCCGGGACATAGTCCCCGCCGGGAAAAAGGAATCCAGGAGCTGCCACAGCTCCGGAGAATCCAGGTTTTCCCAGCCCGCCGCAACGGAGGCCAGCAGCTTCAGCTGCTCCTGTTCATTGTTCTTTTGGGTCACGATTTCTTTTGCCAGCGCACTGGCCTCCTGGTGCAGCCGCTCAAAGCTCCGCTCCACCTCCATACGGTTGACCCTTCCTGTAACCACAAAAGAGGCTGCAACCACCAGCACAATCAGCAGCAGCGTTGCCAACAGGGACCGCCACCAGGGTATCCGGCTTTTCATTCTGTGCATTCCTCCTTTTTTTCATTGTAACACAACTTTTCCCCCATTACGACAACAGATTCCAACGATTTCGCCAGAGCTTGATTTCTGCCTCAGATGTGCTAGAATGAAAGAAAATGCCAGAATCCGGTATAGAACCAAGTTCAACGGATTTCCGGCAAGAAGGAGGGAACACTTTGATTTACTGTGGGAGCCAGTTGATTGTAGGGGACGGCAAAACCGTTATACCTGAAGGCGCTCTGTGCGTAGGAGAGGACGGCAGGATCCGAGCGGTGGGAACCCGGGCCGAACTTACAGCCCGCTTTCCGGAAGAACCGGTGACAGAATTTCCCCATGCCAGCCTTCTGCCAGGACTTTTTGACATGCATGTCCATTTTGGATACTATTACAGCCAGCCAGACCAAGAAAACTTTGACGATTTCATGATTGCCTACTACGCCGCCGAGCAGGCCAGACAGGCCATCCGCTTAGGCATCACCACGGTGCGGGATGTTTCCTCCCCCCACAACCTGTGCAACCGGCTGCGCCAGGCAGGGGAAAAGGGATGGCTGACAGTACCCCGGATCTTCCACACCGATACCGGGATCTGCATGACCGGAGGCCATGGACATGACGACGGGATTCCGGAGGTAGACGGCCCCTGGGCCATCCGGAAGAAAATACGGGAACAGATCCGGGACGGGGCTGACTGGATCAAACTTCTCACCAGCAACCGCTCCCCCATCCCGGAATTCACCCAGGAGGAGTTGAACGCCGCTGTGGATGAGTGCCATCGGGTAGGCAAGAAATGCGTGGTGCATGCGGGGCTGCAGCCAGCCATCCAGATGTGCATTGACGCAGGCTTTGATACCATTGAGCACGGCACCTTCCTCACGGAGGACCAGGCCCGGCAGATGGCGGAGAAGGGCATTGCCTGGACGCCCACCATCACTGCCTACACGGTGCTGTATGAGTTCACCCGGGACCTGCTGGCCTCCGGGGCAGACCCCAGCGACCGTATTGCTGCCAAGGCTATCCGGGACATGGCCTTCTTTGAGCCAGCCTACCTGGCCTACAAAAACAACTTCAAGAAATTTTACGATACCGGCGTAACGGTGCTGGCCGGCAGCGATATGGTGCTGTACGGGGCGCCGCCGCTGCCCATTAACCGGGAACTGTCCCTGATGGTGGAGTACGGAATCACGCCGGTCCAGGCCATTGCCACCGCCACCGGCAATCCGGCCCGGGTCATGGGCCTGGAGTCCGTCACCGGCCAGCTGAAGGAGGGCCTCACCGCCGATTTGCTGGTGGTAAGCGGCAACGCCGCCCAGGACATCACCGCCCTGAACCGGCTGCAGCGGGTGTTCCTGGGAGGAAAGGAAGTGTACCGGCCGGAGTAGGAAGCATTCCTGCCAATCAATGCCTGCTGATTAAGCCAGTATTATAACAAAGTGCTCTGCTGGAGATGGGAACAATCTCCCTTGCTCCCATCGCTAGTCCATAATCGGCTAATT
Organism: Candidatus Pseudolachnospira avium; assembly: GCA_904420025.1. Lineage (GTDB taxonomy): Bacteria > Bacillota > Clostridia > Lachnospirales > Lachnospiraceae > Pseudolachnospira > Pseudolachnospira avium. The sequence goes on along the minus strand of CAJFTW010000021.1, from coordinate 2,065 downwards.
CACCCGTTAAAGCCCGCCCATGGCGGGAGCACCCAAAAACAGCCCCCATCGAAAAGACGGGGCTGTTTTGCTATTCGGATTTTCCCTGTCCCTTAGCTAACGGAAGGAAAAAAAGGATTGCGCTGCTCATTAGCAGTATCATACTCCATAGCAGCAGGGTGCTGTCATCGCCGGTCTGCGGCCCAGGATCAGGCGGTTCCGGGGTGATATCCACGGCATTCTTTACCACAATGCTGCCGTCCGGGCCGATTACCAGTTCCAGGCGGATATTTTCGGTATCCGGCCCCGGTTTTACAAGCGGGCTTCCGTTTTCATCCACCGTCAGCGTCAGTTCCGTATCATCCCCCTGGCTGATGGTGATTTCCCCGTGCCCGACTACACGGCCGTTGCCATCGGTAACCACCACGGTATGGGTGCCCGAAGGGACATCCGTCAAATCAAAACGGCCGTTTTCGTCCGTTCCACCGGTTTTGCCGCCGATGTCCACCGTCACGGCGGGAAGCGGGTCGCCGTCCGCATTGGCCACCGTTCCGCCGATGCTGTAGCATTTGTCGTCCGGCGCGGCCGGGGCATCTGTATAAACCACCCTGAGTACGGCGTCCCGCACCAGGGCCGGCGCAGTAAAGATGCCGTTTTTCACCTGGGCAGTCACGTCCTCGCCGTTATAGATCAGGCTCTCCAGCACCTTCCCGGCGTCGGGAAGAATCCAGTAATCCTGCTCCTTATGCCGTTCTACTTCCGCTGTATCCCCGCAGACCGTTCCGTCTGCCGCAATCCGGCCGCCGTCACTTTCTATGGTAACCGTATGCTGCTCCGGCACGCTGACCGTCAATTCCGTTTCCTCCGCCCGTGCCAGCACACTTATACAGCCCGCCAGCAGCGCTGCACAGAAAAAGCAAATGCGTTTCTTCATCCTATCACCTCATTTCCAGTTGTGTTGCCCTTCATTATGGCTGGGCATGGGGGTTTGTATACTGAATCATGAAGGTGAGAGACGCTGTGTAAGCGCCGGATTTGGCATCTTCCCATGCTTCTTTGGTTATGTTGGCAGTCAGGGGCGTTTTTGTTCCAGCCTCTGTGCTTTCGTCATAAACCACCGACTCGAAAACCGTTCCGCCGGATCGGATTTCATAGGGGATGGTGCTGCTGGCGTCCACGTTGTGAGTGAGCGGCGTCTGCTTACCATCGAACAGAAAATGCGGGGCAGCGCAGCGCTTCGGCATGAATTCCGGCATCAGATCACCGCTTTGGACGCTTTGTACCAGCAGAAGGATTTTGACCGACTTGGCAGACTTCTCCGTGATTTGAAACAGCAGGAGGCACAGCTTTCTCAAACACGATTTACGGACCATATCACCTTCAACGCCATTTTGCAGGATGCTGCCTCCCGTGCTGCACAGGCAGGCGCCGCTTTTAACGCACAGGCGCATATTCCTACCGAATTGACAATCCCAGAAAAAGACCTCTGTACGCTGCTGATGAATATGCTGGACAATGCGCTGGAAGCCTGCAAACAAGTGGAAAAGCCGGAGGAACGTTTCATCCGGTTTAAGGCGGACGTAAAAAATGGCTTCCTCGCTATCAAGTGCGAGAACCGTTATGCCGGCATTTTAAATGAGGACGAACACGGAGAACTACGCACGACAAAGCCTGACAACATGGCACATGGCTTTGGGCTGCCGCAGATGTCCGCCGTAGCGGAGAAATACCACAGTCTGCTGGACATCAGCTATACCGAAGAACATGTTTTTATCGTGCAGACGGCGCTGAAGCTGCCGAAGAAAAAGCAGGCATAAGAGGGGGCGGACAGGAATGTCTGCTCCTTTTATAATCTTTTTACCGGTTAAGGTAGCGGATGAAAGCGCTTTGAAGGGCCTTGTAATAGGCGCGGCCTACGGGCAGGCGGACGCCTCCACGCAAAGAAAGCTCCATCCGGCCGATTTCTTCTACGAATGACATATTAACAAGATAGCTGTTGTGGCATCGGCAGAATTGATCCCGCGGCATTTGCTTTTCAAAATCGGTCAGGGATAGGAAATATGTCCGGTCTCCTTCTGCCTGATGC
>CAJFTW010000020.1 GCA_904420025.1 Candidatus Pseudolachnospira avium | reverse complement strand
TACCGCCGTGAAAGGGCGATGTCTTAACCGCTTGACCACGGAGCCGGAAATTTTCCTGACTTGGAACTGACTTTAACTAGGATAGCATATTTGTCCCGGAAATGCAAGGACTTTTTCGCCCGTTTTCCGCCTGTTCCCACCGTTTTTCCGGCTCCAGGTCCATCACGCGCAGAAAGGTGCCTCACCGCCCCTACTCTACACCAATGTGATTGATCATGCTGGCCAGGTATCCGGCCCCAAAACCGTTATCAATATTCACCACACTAACCCCGCTGGCACAGGAATTGAGCATGGACAGCAGCGCCGCCAGCCCGCCGAAAGAAGCCCCATAGCCCACGCTGGTGGGTACTGCAATCACCGGGCAGTCTGCCATGCCGCCGATAACGCTGGCCAGCGCACCTTCCATGCCGGCAATAGCCACAATGGCCCTGGCACTCATAATGTCCTCCGCATGGGACAGCAGCCGGTGCAGCCCCGCCACCCCCACGTCATAAAGGCGCACCACCTGGTTCCCCAGAGCCTCTGCTGTCAGGGCTGCCTCCTCCGCCACCGGCATGTCGCTGGTACCGCCGGTGGCAATGACAATCTTGCCGCAGCCGTCCGGCTCCGGCATTTTTCCGGCAATGCCCACCCTGCCCATCTCATGGTACTCCAGAGGGATCCGTCCCCCCACGTAGGCTGCGGCCTCCGGGCTCATGCGGGTAATCAGCACCGTTTTCTGGCCATCCGCCAGCATGCGGGCTGCAATCTCCCCAATCTGCTCCTTGGTCTTGCCGGCGCCGTAGATCACCTCCGCAATGCCCTGGCGCAGGGCTCGGTGACGATCCACCTTGGCAAAGCCCAGCTCCTCATAGGGGGCAAGCTTCAGCTTCAGCATGGCATCCTCCACCGAGAGGCTGCCCTCCGACACATGGCGCAGCAGGTCCCGCAGTTCTTTCTGTTCCATGTATCCGCTCCCTCCTCAGTCCTCCAGCGCCCCGGCCACATCCTTCAGCAGCTGGATGATGGGGAGGTGCTGGGGGCAGATGTTTTCACAGGTTCCGCAGGCCACGCAGTCCGATGCTTTTCCGTGGTTCTGGCTGAGGTTGGCATAGTAGGACCGCTGGGCCCAGGGCTTTTCGCTGGGATCCTTTTTCTCCGCGTTGAACAGGGCAAAATAGTTGGGGATGGCAATCTGCTGAGGACATCCATCCAGGCAGTAACCACAGGCTGTACAGGGGATGGCCACTGTCCCACGGATCTGTTCCACCGCCTTCCGCACCGCCTCCTGCTCCTCCGGGGAGAGGGGCTGCGGATTTTCCAGCACCTGCAGGTTCTCCTCCATCTGCTCCAAGCTGGACATGCCGCTGAGCACCACCATCACCTGATCCAGGCCGGCTGCAAACCGCAGGGCCCAAGCGGCAGGGGACCACTCCGGATGGCAGGCCTTCAAAATCCGCCCGGCTTCTTCCGGAATCTGCGCCAGGCTTCCGCCCTTCACCGGCTCCATGACCACCACAGGCTTACCGTGACGGATCGCTGTCTCGTAGCACAGCCGGGACTGGATTCCTGCATCCTCCCAGTCCAGGTAATTGATCTGCAATTGCACAAACTCCACTTCTGGGTGCCGGGTTAAAATCTGATCCAGCACCTCCGCCGTGTCATGGAAGGAAAAGCCGATATGCCGGGCCTTCCCTGTCTCCTTTAGCCTCCGCAGGAAGGAAAAGCAGTCGTACTTCTCCGCCTGCTCATAGTGGGAGGTGCTCAGGTCATGGAGCAGGTAGTAGTCAAAATAGTCCACCCCACATTTTTTCAGCTGCTCCTGGAAAATCCGCTCCACATCCTCCGGACACTGGAGGAAAACCACCGGCAGCTTGTCCGCCAGGGTATAGGTGTCCCGTGGATGCCGGTCCACCAGTACCTCCTTGACAATCCGCTCGCTTTGGAAATGGTGATACATGTACGCCGTGTCAAAATAGGTACCGCCCTTCTCCAGGAACCGGTCCACCATCCGGCATACATGCTCCCGGTCCACACTTTCCGGATTGCCCATCTCCAGCAGCGGCATCCGCATACAGCCAAACCCTAGTTTTTTCATCGCTCACGCCTCCTGTTCCGATTGTGGTATGGACATTATACCATGTGCCCTGCACATGCTATCCCTCCGGGGGATGCACACGGTGCGGTGAAGAAGATGTCCTCCCTACGGTCGGACCCGCACCGGCGCCGGTATAATGTCCGCTCTGCGGACATTATACCATCATCCCCCAGTATTCCGTCAAGTGCCGCTAGCATGGCTCCGATACTGGGCCGGTGTTTTCCCGTATCTCTGCTTAAACCGCCGGCTGAAGTGCTCAACACTGGGATAGCCCACCTGCTCCGCCGTCTCCTCCACAGTCTTACCCTCTTCCGCCAGAAGGGTGCATGCCTTCTGCATTTTGATTTCCGTGAGGATTTCCACAAAAGTGCTGCCTGCCTTCTCCTTAATATACCGGGAGAGATACGGCGCAGACAGATGGAATCGCCCTGCCAGCTCCGCCAAGGTAATTGTACGGAAATGTTCCCGGATGTACGCCAGCATTTCCTGCAGCCGCGGGTCTTCCCGCTGCTGTTCCTCCTGCCGCTTTAAAATCCGGTTCACGGCCACCGCCAGGGCGTCTATGGAGGCCCGGAGAATATCCTCATGGATCCCCACGCCCCAGTACACCTTTCCCTGGTGGAGAAGTGCCACATAAGCCGCCGCCTGGGATGAGGTCCCCTGGGAGATGGCGTGTACCTCATAGACCGTCAGCTCATAGTCCAGGGAAAAATACTGCCGAAGCGCATTGCTCACCGCATCCAGCCGTCCATTTCCAGCCCCCTCTGCCTCCTTCTTTCCCTGGGGAAGGCTCAGCTCCAGCGTAACCTCCATACCGTCTGTCTGGCGGAAATGGCATTCCTCCACCTGGAACTGCCCCTGGCAGGCAACATATTTTTCCGAAAAGATCCGGTAGATCTGCCGGGGGGACAGTTCCTGATGCTCCTGGTCGGATACATGCTTGACGGTGTACCCCACCTCCTCCTTCATCTGCTCCGGCAGTTCCAGGCCAAAATTCTGCTTAAGGATAAAACTGACGCCGCCCTTTCCGGACTGGCTGTTGATCCGGATCACGTCCGAGTCGTAGGTCTTGCCCACATCCTGGGGATCAATGGGCAGGTACGGGACCTCCCAGTAAGGGCACTGCTTTTCTTCCCTCCACTTCATGCCCTTGGCAATGGCGTCCTGATGGGAACCGGAGAAGGCGGTGAATACCAGCTCGCCGGCATAAGGCTGCCGGGGAGAGACCTTCATGCCGGTGAGCCGCTGGTAGGTCTCGCAGATATGGGGCATACGGCTGAAATCCAGCTGCGGGTCCACCCCCTGGGAGAACAGGTTCATCCCCAGGGTGACCAGGTCCACATTGCCGGTGCGCTCCCCATTGCCGAACAGAGTCCCCTCCACCCGGTCCGCCCCGGCCAGCACCCCCATCTCCGCGGTGGCCACGGCACAGCCCCGGTCGTTGTGAGGATGGATGGAGAGAATCACCGATTCCCGGCTGCGCAGGTTCCGGCAGACATACTCCACCTGGGAGGCAAACACGTGGGGCATAGCGTTCTCCACAGTGGTGGGAAGATTGAGAATCACCTTGTGTTCCGGGGTTGGCTGCCACACATCCAGCACCGCGTTGCACACCTCCACCGCATAGTCCACCTCCGTGCCGGAAAAGCTCTCCGGCGAATACTCAAAGGAAAAGTTCCCTTCCGTCTCCTCCGCCAGCTTCCGGAGCAGCCGGGCGCCGTCCACCGCCAGCTGCTTTACCTCCTCCCGGCTCTTGCGGAACACCTGCTCCCGCTGGGCCAGGGATGTGGAATTGTACAGATGGATGATGGCATGGGGAGCGCCCTGCACCGCCTCAAAGGTCTTGCGGATAATGTGCTCCCGGGCCTGGGTCAGCACCTGGATGGTCACGCCCTGGGGAATCCGGTTCTCCTCAATGAGGGTGCGCAGAAAACGGTACTCCGTCTCCGAGGCCGCCGGGAACCCCACCTCAATTTCCCGGAAACCCAGATCCACCAGCAGCTGGAAGAACTCCAGCTTGGCCTCCAGCCCCATGGGCTCCACCAGCGCCTGGTTGCCGTCCCGCAGATCCACGCTGCACCAGGCCGGGGCCCGGTCAATATAGTCCTTCTTTGCCCAATCCCAGGTAACCGCAGGGGGCAGAAAATACTGCCTCCGATACTTTTGGTAGTTCATTTTGCTTTCCTCCTGATCTGAAATTTCCGGCTGCCGGGATGTTGGCCTGCCCGCCCTTGGATGATCTCCGGCGAGGCTTTTTGAAAATAAAAAATCGCCTCCGCAGCCAAATTGCTGTAGAGACGAAAGATTCCTCCCGCGGTACCACTCTACTTCATGAATGTGACTCATGCCCTCGCCGGATACTTGGTTTCCCGTCATATCCTGTCCCGCTAACGGTGGACGTCCGGCACAGCCTACTGGGAAAGCTCCCCTTCAGCCGGCAGCTCCGAGGCCAGTTCGCCGCATTGCTTCCGCTGCCTCGCATCTTCCGGCAGCTTTCTGTACGCCGCGTTGCGGTTACTATTCCTCTTCCTCGCTTTTGCCTGCTATCTTACCATGAACGCAGCCGGATTTCCATGAGCAAATTTAATGCATTTTGCCCCTTTTTTTGATGTTTTTTATCCTTCCGGCAGCACCTGCACCGTCACAAACTCCGCCCGGCCGGAGGTGCGCAGCGGATAGCCCCAGCCGCCGATGCCGGAGGACACAATGGCCTGCATGTCCCCAAAGCGGGCATATCCGTAGTTCACATCGCTGACCCCCAGCAGCTGATTGATCCAGCCCACCGGCCACAGCTGCCCCGCGTGGGTGTGGCCGGACAGCACCAGGTCAAAGCCCAGGGCGCCGTCCTCCGCGTATTCCCGGGGCTGATGGTCCAGCAGCAGCAGAAAATCCGCCGTGTCCACTCCCTCCAGCAGCTCTGTCCCGCTCTTGCGGCTGCCGTACTGGGACACGGACCGGTCGTCCCGCCCAATGACAGTCAGCTCCTCGCTGAGTGCCAGGGCCTCGTCCCGCAGAATCCGGATCCCGTTCCCCTCAATGGCCTCCCGCAGCTGCTCTTCCGTATAGTTGGGCTCCGGCCGGTACCGGGAACGGTCATGATTGCCGTAGACAAAGAAGGTGCCGTAGGTGCTCTCCACCTGGCCCAGCTCCTCAAAGGCCTCCTGCAGCTCTTCTAGGGTGGTGTTCTCATCCACCAGATCCCCGCAGAGTACCAGCAGGTCCGGCTGGGTATCCTGGATCCGGCGGCACTGCTCCTCCAGCTTCTCCCGATCCATGGTAGTGTTGTAGTGCAGGTCGGAGATCATAGCAATCCGGTAGCCCTCCGGCCGGATTTCCTTCGGGGTGTACACGGTGTAATCCGTCTCCACAATGGTTTCCATATTCCAGTAGGCAAAGCCCAGCACCAGCACCGTTGCCGCCAGAGGGACCACCCCGCTGCGGTACACCTTCCGCCACCGGGGGAAGGTGTGCCCGCTGGCCTTCCCCACCGCCTTGCCGATCAGATTCACCAGATCCACCAGGCCGATCAAAGCCGCCCCGTGCAGCAGCACCGCCGCCTCCAGGTTCCAGATATTGCCACAGGCCAGGACCCCGGCCAGCGCCGCCAGCGCCGCCGCGCCCCGGACCACCCAGCTTTTGCCGTTAGCCCGGAAAAACTCCAGTATATGCAGCAGATACAGATAAAACAGCATCCATAACACGGCCGCCGCCAGGGCCACTGCGATCCACCCGATTCCCAACATTTCCTTTCCCCCTGCACCTTTTTTGCGTCCCTTGAAAACAAAAGCATTTTACCACTTCCAGTGAACTTTATGTCAAGCCTAAAACGCAAAAATTTATACCAAACAAAAAGGAGGCGGAAACTCCACTGCCGGATTTCCGCCTCCCCCGGGCCAATTTTCTCCCTGTACAGGGGCCCTTCCGCCTGTGCAGGCGCCGCCTCAGCCGTTAAACCGGGCAGACATTTGCCGCACGCAGCTTCTGGCTGTTCTTCGGGTCCTGCTCAATGTCGAACGTGACCTTCTGGCCTTCCGCCAGCGTCTTGAATCCATCCACCATAATGGCGGAAAAATGAACGAAGATATCGTCGCCGCCTTCGTCATTGGAGATGAATCCATACCCTTTTTCCGGGTTGAACCATTTCACGGTACCGCTGTGCATTGTGACTCCTCCTTTCTCCTGCTCTCGTTTCTTACAAAAAAATTCACATGTCTTTGTAACCCATTTGACGTGCAAATGACTTACAAAAGCATGTGAAATCAAATGTGCATCGGACTGATTCTGAATATACCATAGTTTCACTCAAAAGTCAAGAAAAAATTTTTCGTGGATATTGTAAAATATTATGACTATATGGTAAGATAGTATCGGTAAAGGAAATTGCAAACTATTTTTGTGGAGATGAGACTATGATTCAACTTACAAAGGCCGAAGCCAAAATCATGAAAATTATATGGGCCGCCGGATGCGATCTGGACGTGCGGGAAGTAATGGGCCGCTCTGCTGCTCTCTTTCACACAGACTGGAAGCCACAGACCGTCTCCACCCTGATGGCTCGCTTAGTCAAAAAAGATATTCTCAGTATGTACCGCCAGGGAAGGACCTTCCTCTATCACCCTTTGATCCCTCTGGATGAATTCCTGCCCTCCATGCTGCAGGATATGGTGGATTTCTGGTATGACGGGGATGCAGAAGCCGCTATCCGGGGCATTCAGCAGCTGAAGTAACGCCTCCTCGTGCTGGCTTTCTTTTACCGACGGTTTCGACAAAATGCGCACAAAACAAGCGACGCAGAGACGCCGCCTGTTTTTGTGCGTGTTATTTTTTGCGTTCTTTCCCGCAGGATTATCTGCCCTTGTCCTGTTTTCTCTGATACAGCAGAATTCCCGCCACTGCGGCTGCCGCCACAACCAGAATCACGGTCCAGCGCAGGATCTGGCTGGTATCCCCGGTCTTGGGCGGATTGCTGCCTCCGCCGGGATTGGCTGCCGCCGCGGAGGATTCCTCCGTGGAGGGAGCAGCCGTGGTGGGAGCTTCGGTGGATGGCTCCTCCGTGGCCGGTTCCTCCTGGGTGGGTGCCTCGGTGGAAGGCTCCTCTGTGGAGGGCTCCTCCTCCGGAACCGCGCTGCCGTCCATGGCGTAAAGGGCTACGGTACCGGACACCTCACAGGCGGCCAGCAGCATGGGCTTCCCGCTGGGGGATTCGGCCCCGGCGATAAAGGCCAGGCCCTCCGGCGCCACATCCCCGGCGATCTCCCCGGAGAAATCCCGGGTGTTGACATAGTTGACGTAGGATGCCTGGGACGGGTTGGTCACATCATACACCATAATACCGCCCACGCGCTCCAGGGCCACAAAGGCAAACAGGTGGTTTCCTACCTGCCCCACCGTCACCGACTCCGGCTCCGGCCCCTTCTTGGCGCTGCGGCTGTCCACATCTATATCATCGTTAGAGCAGTTGAACCAATCCGGCAGGTACTGGTCGGTCAGGGCTTCAAAAGCATTGCCGCTGTCATACACCTGCTCCATGGTATCCGCCCGGTAGATGGAGAAGGAGCGGCTGCCGTACAGGTATTCCTTGCTCTCATCCGGCACCGTGGTGCAGCTCTTGTCCAGCACCCGCACTTCTTCGGCTATGGTGCCGTCCTCCGCCGTCAGCGTCACCTCCGCTTCATTGAGGTACCCCTCCCACTCCCGGGAGTCCCCTTCGTTGGCCGTCACCAGGTAGGTGACACCGCCCACCTCGTAAACGCTGACGCCGTCCGGCATGTAAACGCCCACCGCGTTGTCGTAGGTCGTGGGCGCATACTGGCCGTCCTCCACCAGGTCAATGGCGTTCTCTTCCCGGGACAGATCCTGGAAGCCCAGGCTCCGCACCGCCGTCACCCGTCCTGCCTCCAGATCCACGGTGGCAATGGCGTTGGCCTCCTGGAGGGTCACATAGGCGGTCCGGCTGTCCGCCGACACCCCAATGTACTCCGGCTCCAGATCCACCCGAGCCTCATTCACCCGCCCGTTGGCCTTGCCGATGAGCACCCCTTCCGCCGCCAGGCTTTCGGAATCAAAAGCCGCAAATCCGGCGTTGGTCACGGTGCCTGCCTCCAGATCCACAATGGACACGGAGCCCTCCGGATCCACGGCATCGGCGCCGTAGCCCTGCCGGGGCTCTCCCTCATTGGCCGTCAGCACCTTATTTCCGTCCGGGGTGAAGGTGACCATATCCGGCTGTACCCCCACCTCATAGGTGGCCAGCACCTGGAAGTCATAGTCCAGCAGCAGCACCCGGCCGTTGGCCGCATAGTCCGCCGCCTGGAGCGCCACCGCAATCCGGTCGTGGTCCGTATCCACCGCCACGCTGGTCATATCGCCGTAGGTAAAGCCGGTGATCAGCGCCCGCACATTCAGGCGGTCCGATACAGCCAGGCCCTGGGCGGTTACCTGCAGGGAGTACAGCAGGCCGTCCTGGCCGTTGACCACGTAGGCGGTCTGGGTGTCCCCATTGTAAGCCACAATCTCCGCCACGCCGCCGTCCGCGTTGGCCGTGCCAATGTTCACGCTGGCCAGCCGCTGCAGGGTCAGGTCCGCCGCCTCCTCAAAGCTGTTGTTCCGGAAGGGATTGGCCGCCGGCACATCCTCCGGCTGTAGGCCGCCGGTCTCCCCGGAGGCATTGTGGGGCCCTTTCTCCTCCGGAACCGTCTCGCTGTAGTCTATCACTTCGGTGTCCGTCCCATTGTCGTCGGTATCCGCAAAGCCAGCCCGGCGGACCGCCTTTTTCTTGGACTGGTCCGGGCTTACCGCGCCCTCATACACCGGCGGCATCTGGGCATCGTCCCCGTCATTGCCCTGGACCGCCAGCAGATCCACGTAGCCCTCCGGGCGGTTGTCCGCTGTCACCGCACCGGCAAAGCGATTATCCAGCGTCACATCCTGGCTGAACAGGGCCACGGACACGCCCTTGTTGTGCAGCTGCACATCCCACTCCTGGTCCCCTTCCGGCACCTGGTAGGCGCCGTCTTCGGTTGCACCGCAGCGGATCAGGTAGTAGCCCTGGGCCGGGATGGTGCCGGTGAGGGCCAGCTGCTGCCAGGAATCGCTGTGGTCCCCGTCCTCGCTGGACCGGTACTGCAGCTCCCAGCCGTTCAGATCCACCGTCTCATCACAGGGGTTGTACAGCTCTATAAAGCTGTGGCTGGCATCCCCGTCATCGCTGCCGCCGTAGACCTGGTTGATGATTACGTGGTCCACGGTCACATCATACTGGCCCTCCGTATTGTAGGGCGTTCCCACCGCTGCTTCCGTCTGGGAGGCGACGGTGTATTCCTCCGCCTGGGCGCCAGGGGCCTGCTCCGATTCCTGCATGGCCGGGGTACTCTCCTCCGCCCGGATCACGGTACTGCCGGAGAGCACCGAGGCAGCCATTACCGCCGCCATAACGCCCGGCAGAAAACGATTCCATCGTGTTTTCATGCTTTTACTCCTCCTCCAAAACCTGGGATACCAGGGGTATCCAGTAAAGTTGTAATGGGCGTATGTAAATTCTGGCGCACGCTTGTGTAAAAAGTTGGAAAAACCCCCGGGGAGGCTGCCGCCTCCCCGGGGTTGGGCCGGTTTCACCGGATATTCCGGAAATACTTTTCCAGAATCCTCTTTATATAATAGTATCTCCTGGCGTAGGAGTTCTCCACCCGGATCAGCTCAAAGCCGTGCGCCCGGCAGATCTCCTCCTTCCGGCGGTCCCGTCTCCGCACCGCCTCATCGGAGATATGCTCCTTGCCATTCAGCTCAATGGCCAGAATGGGATAGCTTTTCCCACCGTAGGCCTTTTCCGAGATCACAAAATCAAAATGGCCGTGAAACAGGCTGCCCTCGGAGAGATTCTCCGCAAACACCTGGGAGATGGCCACCCCCTTGTGAATCTCACACCGCCGGTTATTGTTCAGCACATTCCCCAGGGCGTGATTCAGGCTCTGCAGGAACGCTTCCTCCGTGGCGGTGCTGTAGGGCTTCACACCCAGCGCCCGGGAAAACAGCGGGTCGCTGGTAACGTGGGAGGCGCCGTTGGTCCGGACATAGCGGACCAGCTCATACAGGTCGTCCGGTTCCTCCTCCCGGTGCAGGCGCTCCAGGTTTTTTCCGCTGGCAAAGAGAACCAGCTGCTCCCGGGCCCGGGAGGTGGCCACATTGATCAGTTCCCGGTTGTTCTTCAGCCAGCCGTAGGTTTTCTCCCCGGTCTGGTCCGTCAGCGCCAAGGAAAAGAGGATCACATCCCGCTCATCCCCCTGGAAGGCATGCACCGTCCCGCAGGGGACATCCGTAATCCCCTGCTGGGCAAGGGCCTGGCGGATGCAGGCCTTCTGGTTGGCAAAGGGCGTAATCACGCCAATCTTCTTCTCCCGATGCCTCAGCACATAGCACACAATCTGCTCCGCCTCCGCCGGCGCTGTGTTCCGGCTGTCGGCTTCATCCACCGGCATCTCCATATATACCAGTGGGCTGGGGGAGCGGGGCGGGCTTTCGATCTCCAGCTGGCTGTTGTAATATTTTCGGTTGTTAAACTGGATAATCCGCGGGTCGCACCGGTAATGATGGCGCAGCAGGATCTCGTCGCTGACCGCGTCATTGGCCAGAAACGCCTTGTACACCGAATTCCGGATATAGTCGTACTCCTCCGCCACCAGGTACCGCTTTTTCAGCACCGCATTGTCCGCCGGATCCAGCAGGATCACCGGATTCAGCTGTTGGGGATCCCCCACCAGCAGCAGCCGCTCGCCCCGGAGAATGGGCACCAGGGCCGTGGCCGTGCTGCACTGGCTGGCCTCATCCAGAATAACCAGGTCAAAGTAGGTATCCGGCTCCCCGATTTTGTGGGCGGAGATACAGGTGGTTGCCACCACCGGAAAAATCCGCAGGAATTTCCGCACGTTCTCCCCCCGGCTCAGGTAGTGGTTAAACGCCGCCACCTGCTCCTTTCCCGGCTCCATGTCCAGAATGTTCCGCAGATCCTGGTTTTTGGGCTCCTCCAGCCGTTTCAGGTATTTGACGGAGACAAAATTCAGATAGGTCCGGAAGGCTTCCTCATCATCCGCCAACAGTGCCTGGGCCTCGTGCTCCGTCACCGGCCCAATCTCTTGCAGCCGCCGGTCCACCTCCGCCAGCTGGCGTCCCTGCAGGTCTGCCTGAAAGGTCAGGTGGTGGTTGGAATCCAGAAGCCGCTCAATGGCCTCCCGCTGCTCCCGCAGGCTCAGGATTTCCTCATACCGCTTCAGCAGCGCCGTCAGCTCCCTGGTTCTGCGCAGCCGGTCATCCCGGTTCCGTTCCAGGGTGCTCTCATAAACCTGACAGCTTTGGGCCAACCGGCGCAGCTTTTGAATCTGCTCCAGCGCTTTTTCCACCCGCTCATCGCTGCCCAGGCGGATCACCGGGAAGGGGATGGATTTTCCGGCACGGTACGGAAGCCGCTGCAGGCTCTCTGCCACCGTGTTCACCGGGTGATTGTTGTAAGATGCCAGCAGCACCGTCTGTCCATGGAAGAAGGCGGTGACAATGGCATTGACAATGGTGTAGGATTTGCCGGTGCCAGGCGGTCCCTGAACGTAGGTCACCGGATACTTCATGGCGTGATGGACGGCCAGCAGCTGATCCAGATTGGCCGGCCGCTTGGCCAACATCAGCGGGAAGTCCTTCCGGCGGCCCGGGCGGCTGGTCAGCTTTCCGAAGAACGCTTTCATGGGATCGCTGGGTTTGCCTTCCTCAAAGCTCCGGATAATCTGCTGATACTCCGCATCCAGGTTCACGGCAATGTCCGCTGCCAAGGCAATGATATAGGGACGGTCATCCACACCGGACAGCTGTGGATTCCGCCGGGTAATCCGGTCTTTGATTTCCTCCTGGTTCGTTTCAAAATCCGCCAGCAGGCCATAATCCTCCGGATCCAGATACGGGCGGATGCTCTGCTGCCTTCCGTTTACCGTAAACTCCTGGCACACGGTGATCTCCTCCGCCGGGCGCAGGGTCCGTTCCTTCACATCCAGGAACAGCCGCCGGTAGGCCAGCACATACAGGGCCTCCCCGCCGCTCCCCTTTACCGGCAGGCTCAGCAGGTTCACGCACAGCCGGCGCAGCTTCCGCTGTTTCCGCTGTGTCTCCGGGTCTGCCTCCTTCTGGAACACCCGCACCAGCTCCCCAAACTGCACCTCACTGAGGGGATACAGGCCATCGGCCAGGCACTCCCCATCCAGGTGGGGGATCAGCGAATAGTCACACTGATAGGGCTGGGTGTCCAGTCGGCTGCAGTCCGCCAGGTAGTTCAAGATCCGCAGGTTGGGGACGGACCCAAACAGCGGCTCATATTTTTCCGGATGCGCATCCATGTCCTGAACCAGCTTCGGATTTCCCGGGTAATAGGAGCCCTCCACCACGGAGGCGGAGAGAATGGAATCCAGATAGATGGTGTCCAGCCTTTTAACCGTATACTCGGATAAGTGAAACCCCTCCGCCTGCAGGCTGCGCCGGGAGACCTGGATTCCGTACACGGCAATCCAGTAACGGGTCACTTCCTCCTGTTTGTTCTTGTACGTGATGCTCAGCCATTTTCTCTCGTGGATGGCCCGGAGAATGTTGCCCGATATGGCGCGGTTCATGTCACGAAAGCAGTTCCTCTTTCTTAGACAGGATCGCCTCCGCCGCCGCGCAGGCCGGGCAGTCACAGTACCGGGCGCCAGCCGCCTGGATCTCCCGGGCATGGGCTGCCACCTCTTTGGTCTTTTCCGGCCCAAAGACCTTGGCGCCTCCCTCGGACTCGGCAAAGGCAATCAGCGACTCCACCGGCATAATGTCCTCCTCCAGCTCCTCGATATATGTTTGGGTCGCCTGCGCCTCATCCGCCGTTCCCAGCGCATCCAGCCAGGCCTGCCCTGCCGCTTTCAGCTCCGCACAGCAGGAAAAAGCGCCCAGCAGCTCCCTGGTTTTCTCTGCCACATAGTCCTGTACTTCCTTGGTCATGATGGTTTCCTCCTTCATTGGGAATTTTCTTTTATTCTAACACAAACAGAGGGAAATGGCGATACAGGCAATCCGTTTTTTCCTAAATTAAGAGAGCGCATTTATCAGAAACCGGCGGTTTTTCTTTTTACATTATGTTTATAGCCATTATTGCGGCCTCAGTTGTGATGCATGAACTGCTGCACGGTATTGGATGGGCAATTTCAAGCGGAAAAGGCTGGCGGGTGATCCATTTTAACATCAACACCATGATGCCAAGCTGCGCTTGCAAGGTAGCATTAAAAAAGAGAGCGTACTTAATTGGAGTTTTAACACCCTTTGTAGTATTGGGACTCGGCAGTATATTGTTTGTTTTCATATATCCCGGCACAATATCTTTGCTTACCATGATGGTCAACTTTATCGCCGCAGGAGCCGATTTACTGATTGCCTTTCATGTATTAAAGGAAGGCAACTGCTTAATTGCCGACCATCCCACAGAAGCCGGTTATATTGCCTATTGCAAATGATCTCCATTGTGGTTGGGCTTGGCTGACAGCCTAAAAATATCCAGTGGCCGTGAAACACAACACAAAAAGTCCGTAAATATTCCATTTACGGACTTTACCAACTCCCCCTGTTGGACTCGAACCAACGACACTGCGGTTAACAGCCGCATGCTCTACCGACTGAGCTAAGGAGGATTATCTTTCTCCCC
>CAJFTW010000019.1 GCA_904420025.1 Candidatus Pseudolachnospira avium | reverse complement strand
TCTCCGTAGGAGCTGATTGCTTCCTACGGAGATTTTACATGAAATGGTGATTTTTCTCCGTAGTGACTGCGTCCCTTCTACGGAGAATTGGGAGGAAAGTCTCATTTTCTCCGTAATGTCTGTGTCTCTTTTACGGAGAATTGGGAGGAAAGCCTCATTTTCTCCGTAGTAATTGCTCCTTTTCTACGGAGAATTTGGCGGAAAACTTTATTTTCTCCGTAGCGACGCTTTATTTTTTACGGAGAATTTAGCAGGAAGTCTCAATTTCTCCGTAGTGTCTGCTTATTTCCTACGGAGAATTTTGAGGAAGCCCTATTTTTTTCTGTATTGGCCACTCAAAATCTACGGCTTCTTCTGGATCGGCACCCATATTTCAAATACCGTATTTTCAGGATTGGGATTTATATTATCTATTTAGAATTGCCCGAATCTATATGCAGCGCCTGCACCAGAAACCGCGTGAGCCTTTCACGATAGGGGCCCAGCCGGGAAGTTTCCTCGGATTCATCGTATTGAAGATTGCCCTGTTCGGTAAAGTAGGCGAGGGTTGTGCGGTTTAAGGAGAGGGAATCCAGGGGCCAGCCGATGTGCCTTTGCGGGGAGGGCGTGTCCACCATATAGAAGGCGCTCCCCCTGGCGGATTCCCTGCTTTCCATAAAAGAGGTGAGAACGCCTTTGTAGTAGACGGCAATGCCGTCCAGATAGTAGGCCAGTACCCTCCCACCCAGGGAGCGAACCAAATCTGCGTAGTAGGCAATCATAGCTTCATCGTCCAGCCGCTCCCTCCCCTGGGGTGTCCGGATTTGGAGGCCAGGCTGGCGGGGATCGGAGAGAGGCAGAGCGTCAAAATACAGACCGGAGTCATTGCAGAGAACCACATCAAAAAAATTCCCGTAAAACCGGGCCTTGATCCGGGCGTTTTCCTCCGGCGTGCTTCCGGTTTCCGGCGGGGACTGAGAAATATTCTTGTCCTTCAGGGTCAGAAACTCCACATCGTAATCATGCAAAAGATCTTGAAACCTCCGTACTTTGGAGGGATTGGTTGTACCGACCAGAACCTGCATCTCTTCTCCTTTCCATTACGAATAGAGCACCTGCACCAGGGTAAGCCCCTGGGCC
Source organism: Candidatus Pseudolachnospira avium (assembly GCA_904420025.1). Classification (GTDB taxonomy): domain Bacteria; phylum Bacillota; class Clostridia; order Lachnospirales; family Lachnospiraceae; genus Pseudolachnospira; species Pseudolachnospira avium. Next base: position 15,106 of record CAJFTW010000019.1, on the reverse strand, counting down.
GGTGCGGTGACGCCGGCATACCGGCGTTGCCGGGCTTCCAGAATGACGGGGATTTCCTCCGGGGCCTTTTGGCCGGAGCCCACCTCCACCAGAGTGCCGGTGAGGATCCGCACCATCTGGTACAGGAAGCCGTTGCCCCGGTAGGTCAGACGCAGCTCTCCGGGCAGCTGCTCCAGCCGGATTTCATCCAGCCGACGGACGGTGGATTTCTTGCTCTTCCGGGCGCAGAAGCTCTGAAAGTCGTGGGAACCCAGCAGCAAACCGGCGGCCTGCTCCATGGCGGGCACATCCAGCGGCTCCGTCCAGGGTGTCATGTACTTTCGCTCCATCACATGGCGGGCCGGGTCCGTGGCCAGCCGGTAGCAATAAATTTTGCCGATGGCGTTGAGGCGGCTGTGGAACCGGTCTGAGGCCGGGGCTACGGACACAATGCCAATATCCTCCGGCAGATAGGTGTTCAAGTAGGCCCGGATTTCCTCCGGGGAAAGCTCCGTGTCCAGCCGGACATTGGCCACCTGGCCCAGGGCGTGGACCCCGGCATCGGTGCGGCCGGCCCCCTGGATTTCTACCGGCTTCCCGGCCAGGCGGCTGAGAACCCCCTCAATCTTTCCCTGGATGGTGGGGGTGGAGCCGGACTGCCGCTGCCAGCCAGCGTAGCGGGTGCCGTCGTATTGGATGGTAAGGCGGTAATTCATGGAAACCTCCTGAAGGGAGGCGCAGAGGGAAAATCGGCGGCCTCCCGGATTGCGGAATAGAAAGGGGGTTACAGGCTACATACTCAAAAGTATAGCCGGTTTCCGGCAAAAAAACAAGCGCCCCGGCGTCTTGTTGACAGCCCTCACTTTTAATAGTAAGATAAATTTAACCTTAAATTGTTGGCCGGCGGCTGCCGGTACAAACAGACTCTCGGTTTAATATAGAAGGAGGAACTATGCGCGCGTATGAAAGGCTTTTGAAGTATGTAACCTACCCCACCGCCAGTGCGGAAGGAGCGGGGAGCACCCCCAGCACGCCGGAACAGTTTGCGCTGGCCCATGCGCTGGTGGAGGAGCTGAAGGCTTTGGGCGCAGCGGACGCCGTGTGCTCGGAAACCTGCTATGTCTATGGCCAGCTGCCCGCCTCTCCGGGCTGTGAGGAGGCACCGGCTATCGGTTTTATCGCCCACATGGATACCTCCCCGGATTTTTCCGGCCAAGGGGTGCGCCCGCGGATCCTGCCTAACTATGACGGCGGGGATGTGGAGCTGGGTGGCGGCCGGGTCCTTTCGGCGCAGGACTTCCCGCATCTGCCGGAGCTGGCCGGCCGCACGCTGATCACCGCCTCCGGGGATACCCTGCTGGGCGCGGACGACAAGGCCGGCGTGGCGGAGATTATGACCCTCCTGGAGTGCCTGGCGGAGCGTCCCCACGGGAAGGTGGCGGTTTGCTTCACGCCGGACGAGGAGGTGGGAAACGGCGTGCTGAACTTTGAAAAAGAGCGCTTTGGCGCGTCAGTGGCCTTTACCGTGGACGGTGGGGTGGAGGGCGAGGTATCCTGGGAGAATTTCAACGCCTCCGCCGCCAAAGTGGAGGTGCGGGGCTTCAACGTCCACCCCGGCTCCAGCAAGGATACCATGATCAACGCCGGTCTCATTGCCTGCCAGTTTGCCGCCATGCTCCCCGGGGATCAGACGCCGCGCCAGAGTGCGGGCCGCCAGGGCTTTTACCATCTGACCGGGGTGGAAGGCAATGTGGCAAAAGCAAAGCTGGGCTATATCCTCCGGGACTTTGACTTTGCGGAGCTGCAGCGCCGGGAGCAGGCACTGCGGGACGCCGCCGCAAAGCTCAACGCAGAATACGGGGAGGGCACCGTCCAGGTGACCATCACCCCTGGCTATCGCAACATGTCGGAAAAAATGCTGCCGGACTACCAGTGGCTGGTGGATCTGGCCCTGAAGGCCACGCGGGAGGCTGGGCTGACCCCGATGACGGATCCGGTCCGCGGCGGAACAGACGGCGCGGTGCTCAGCTGGCGCGGTTTGCCCTGCCCCAACCTGGGTACCGGCGGCCATGCCTTCCACGGCCCGTACGAGCACATCACCGCCGAGGGGATGGACGCCTGCGTCCAGGTGCTGCTGGGGATCGTGGAGGAGATGCGCGGCAGAACCGGCCTGTAAATCATCCGGCAGAGGAACGGCAGTCATAAGAAACGCCTGCGGATGTAGCCGGATGCCGTGAGAGGCACGGCAATTAGAGAAAAGGAGATCGTTATGATACAGGTCAATGCCATGGGGGACGCCTGCCCCATTCCCCTGGTCAAAACCAGAAAAGCCATTGCGGAGCTGGGCGGCCCCGGTGTGGTGGAGACGCTGGTGGACAATGAGATTGCGGTACAGAACCTGACCAAAATGGCCCAGCAGAAGGGCTACGGCCTGAAGGCCGAAAAGCTGGGGGGCCATGCTTTCCGGGTGACCCTCCAGGTGGAGGCAGCGGAGAAAAGCACAGATGGGACGGAGGGCGTGAAGACGGCAGAGAGCGCGGCTGTGGAATCCCAGGCTGCGGCTGCCCCGGAGGGCACGACCTCGAAAAACCAGGCGGAGGCCCCAGAGGCCTGCCTGGTGCCCGCCGGAGGCAGCACCTCCGGCACCGTGGTGGTCATTTCCTCCCGTCGCATGGGCGAGGGAAGCCCGGAGCTGGGGGAGACGCTGATGAAGAGCTTCCTTTTTGCCCTGACCCAGCTGGAGACGCTGCCCCAGACCATTCTATTCTACAACGGTGGTGCCTTCCTGACCACCGAGGGTTCTGCCTCCCTGGAAGACCTGAAGACCCTGGAGGCCCAGGGGGTGGAGATCCTCACCTGCGGTACCTGCCTGAATTTTTACGGCCTCAGTGAGAAGCTGCAGGTGGGCGGCGTCAGCAATATGTACGAGATCGCGGAAAAGATGGCCGGCGCCAGCCGGATTGTGCGCCCCTGAGAGGAGGCGTTATGCGGCAGAAAAAGACGGCGCTGGTCATCACCTTTGCCGCCACCACAGACGCCATGGCCATGGAGCGCTACTGTGCGAGCCGCGGGCTGCCCGGGCGGCTGATTCCGGTCCCCCGGGAGATCACCGCCGGCTGCGGCCTGGCCTGGAAGGCAGCCCCGGAGGAAAAGGAAAAATGGGAGGCGGCGCTGGCGGAGGCAGGCCTCCGGTGGCAGGAGATGCGGACCCTGGAGCTGTGGGCGTGAAAGGCTGGCCGGTGGCCTGCCTGTGGATGGAAAGGCGGGAAGACGAAAGATGATTTATCTGGACAATGCGGCCACCACCCTGCGGAAGCCCCCGGAGGTGATGGAGGCGGTGGTGCAGGCCATGACAACCATGGGAAACGCCTCCCGGGGAGCCCATCCGGGGGCCTTGTCGGCCTCCCGGGGCATCTACGAGGCCCGCTGCAAGCTGGCCCGTTTTTTTGGCTGCCCCCGGGCGGATCATGTGGCGTTTACAGCCAATTCCACCGAGGCCTTAAATATGGCCATCTGCGGTATCCTCTCCCCGGGGGACCATGTGATCACCACGGACCTGGAGCATAATTCGGTGCTGCGGCCCCTGTACCGGATGGAGGCAGAGCGGCAGGTGCAGCTGAGCTTTGTGCCGGCGGATGCCCGGGGACAGGTGGATTACCAGGATTTTGAACGGCTGATCCGTCCGGAGACCCGGGCTATTGTCTGTACCCACGCCTCCAACCTCACCGGAAACCGATTGGATGTGGGGCGGATCGGGGAGGTAGCCCGGCGCCGCGGGCTGCTGCTGGTGGTGGATGCCTCTCAGACTGCCGGTTCCCTTCCCCTGGACATGGAGGCCATGGGCATCCACATCCTCTGCTTCACCGGCCACAAGGGGCTGATGGGCCCCCAGGGCACCGGCGGCCTGTGCGTGGCGGAGGAGGTGGAGATCCGGCCCTGGAAGGTGGGAGGCTCCGGCGTCCAGTCCTACCGGAGGGAGCAGCCGGCGGAGTACCCCACCCGCCTGGAGGCCGGCACCCTCAACGGCCACGGCATTGCGGGGCTTTCGGCGGCTCTGGACTTTCTGGAGCGGCAGGGATTGGGGACGGTGGGGCGGCAGGAGCGCCGCCTGATGAACCTCTTTTACCAGGGGGTGGCCCCGGTGGAGGGGGTGACGGTGTACGGGGACTTTGGGGATCCGGAGCGGGCGGCCATTGTGGCGCTGAACCTGTGGGATGTGGATTCCGGAACCGTGTCGGATCGGCTGAGTCAGAAGTACGGCATTGCCACCCGGCCCGGGGCCCACTGCGCGCCGCGGATGCACCGGGCCCTGGGAACCCAGGAGCAGGGGGCGGTGCGGTTCAGCTTTTCCTGGTTTAACACGGAGGCGGAAGTGGAACAGGCCGTGCAGGCCGTGCGTGAGCTGGCGGAGGATTTCCGTCCGCAAGAGGCTGCCGGGCGGTAACCGGAGGGCGCGGGCCGGTTTCCGGGCAGCCCCTCTTCCAAAAGAAGGAGCAGGCAGGATGAAGGAGCAACAGGAGTTTGTATTTTGCAAGGGCGGCGGCTGCACGGCCAAGCTGGGACCGGCAGCGCTGCGGCGGGTGCTGGAGAAGCTGCCACCGCCGGAGGATGAAAATCTTCTGGTGGGCTTTGACGGCAGCGATGATGCGGCGGTGTACCGCCTGACGGAGGACCTGGCCATTGTTCAGACCCTGGATTTTTTCCCGCCTATGGTGGAGGATCCCCGGACTTTTGGACAGATTGCGGCGGCCAACGCCCTCAGCGATGTGTACGCCATGGGCGGAACCGTGAAAAACGCCCTGAACATCGTCTGCTTTCCGGAGCAGGGGGATCTGAACATGCTGGGGGAGATCCTCCTGGGCGGCAGCGAGAAGGTGCGGGAGGCCGGCGGCGTCCTCTCCGGCGGCCACTCCATTATGGATACGGATGTGAAGTACGGCCTGGCGGTCACCGGCGTCATCCATCCCCGGCGGATCCTGCGGAACAACACCTGCCGCCCCGGGGACCTGCTGCTGCTCACCAAGCCGCTGGGCGTGGGCATCATCAACGCGGCCCGGCGGGTGCAGGAAGCCTCCCCGGCGGCGGTGCGGCAGGCGGAGGCCTCCATGACGGCCCTGAACCGGTACGCCTCGGAAATTTTGCGGAAGTACCGGGTACACGGCTGTACGGACGTAACCGGCTTCAGCTTCCTGGGGCACCTGTCGGAGATGATCGCAGGGGGCTTTATCGCGGTCATCCAGGGGGATGCGGTGCCCTATATCCCGGAGGCCCGGGGATACGCGGATGATTTTTATTTGACCGCGGCGGGCCAGCGGAACCGGAATTTTGTGGGCGGGCTGGTGGAATTCCGCCGGAAGGATTTTGCCCTGGAGGAGATTCTCTTTGACCCTCAGACCAACGGCGGCCTGCTGGCGGCGGTGGATCCGCAGGATGCGCTCCAGGCGCTGGGGGAGCTGGAGGAGCTGGGATTCCCCTGCGGGATTGTGGGGGAGATCCAGACCGGGGAACAGAAGATCCTGGTGGAGTAGAAAGGCAGAAGCATGAGAGAGAAGATACTGGTCCGGGGCGGTGGAGACATGGCCACTGGCACCATCCACCGGCTGCACCGCAGCGGGTTTCCGGTGCTGGTGCTGGAGTGTGAGGCCCCCACGGCCATTCGGAGAAAGGTGGCCTTCAGCGAGGCGGTGTACGAAGGCACGGCGGAGGTGGAAGGGATCCGCTGCCGGCGGATTCACCGGCTGGAGGAGACGGAGGCTGTGTGGCGGGCCGGGGAGGTGCCTCTGCTGGTGGATCCGCAGGCACAGTGCGCGGAGGCCTTTGGCCCCTACGCCCTGGTGGACGCTATTCTGGCCAAGCGGAACCTGGGCACCCGCCGGGATATGGCGCCCCTGACCATTGCCCTGGGGCCGGGATTCAACGCCGGGGAGGACGTGGATTTTGTGGTGGAAACCATGCGGGGCCATGATCTGGGGCGGATTTTTTCCACCGGACAGGCGGCTCCCAACACCGGCGTCCCGGGAATCATTGCCGGCTACGGGGCGGAGCGGGTGATCCACGCCCCGGCTTCCGGCACCCTCCACAGCCTGGTCCACATTGGGGATTGGGTGGAGGAGGGCCAGCCTCTGGCCCGGATTGGGCAGGTGCCAGTGCCGGCCAGCCTCACCGGCGTGGTCCGGGGGCTGATCCGGGACGGTTTTTCGGTGGAAAAGGGATTGAAGATTGCGGACATTGACCCGCGCGGCTCCCAGCAGAAAAACTGCTTTACCATCTCGGACAAGGCCCGCTGCATTGCCGGCAGTGTGCTGGAGATCCTCCTCCACAGCCTTGCGGAGCGGGAGGAAACCTCGCCATGAAGCTCTGGGATGGCGAACTGCGGCGGCGGGGGACCCTGGCGGAGGCTCTGGCCCTGGACCTGAACGGCCCAGGGCTGGTGGCAGCGGTGGGGGGCGGAGGCAAGACCAGCTTCTTGTTCCGGCTGGCGGAGGAGTGCCGCAGCCAGGGCAAGACCGTGGCGCTGACCACCACCACCCACATGGCGCGGCAGGCGGATTGCCCCCTGCTGGTGGGCGCCTCCTGGGAGGAGATCCGGGCAACCCTGCAGCGGGAACAGGTGGCTTTGATCGGGGAGGAGGATCCGGAGACCTCCTGGAAGATTGCGGGGGTGGATGGGGAGACCCTGGACTTTCTGAGGCGCACGGCGGACCTGGTGCTGGTGGAGGCAGACGGGGCCAAAAAGAAGCCCCTGAAGGCACCGGCAGAGTGGGAGCCGGTGATCCCGGAGGGCTGCAGCGCCGTGGTGGCGGTGGTGGGATGCTCGGGAATCGGCCGGCCAGTGGAGGAGGCCTGCCACCGGCCGGAGCGGGTGCGGGCCCTGCTGGGAAAGGCAGAGGGATCGCTGGTGACCCCGGCGGATGTGGCGCGGCTGGCCTGCCTGCCCCAGGGGCTGCGGAAAGGCGTGAAATCCCCCTACCGGGTGCTGGTGAACCAGGTGGACGGGCCGGAGCAGTGGGCCATGGCCCAGGAGCTGGCGGCGGCTTTCCGGCAGCGGGGAATCCTGGCTGCCTTCTCCCGGCTCCGGGAGCCCTGCCGGTGAGACAAGTAGAGCGCAAAAGAGGACGCATACAGACCGAAGGAGACACTATGATACGAACCATCCTGTTTGACTTGGACAACACCCTCCTGGATTTTAACCGGGCGGAGCGGCAGGCGCTGACCCGCACCCTGCAGGAGCTGGGGATCGAGCCGAAGGAGGCGACCCTTCGCCGGTACAGTGAGCTGAACCTGACCCAGTGGAAGCTGCTGGAGCAGGGGAAGATCACCCGGCCCCAGGTAAAGCTCCGGCGTTACCAGCTGCTGTTTCAGGAGCTGGGGGTGGACTGTCCGGCGGAACAAGCCGCCCGCCTTTACGAGAGCTATCTGGCGGAGGGCCACTTTTTTATGGAGGGGGCGGAGGCGCTGCTCCGGGAGCTGGCGCCCCGGTACCGCCTGTACCTGGTCACCAACGGAACCGCCCAGGTGCAGCAAAAAAGGCTCCGCAGCGCAGGGCTGGGAGCCTGGTTCCAGGGCTATTTTATCTCGGAGGCCATCGGCTTTGACAAGCCCCGGAAAGAATTTTTTGACCTGTGCTTTTCCGTGATCCCGGATTTTGCCCCGGAGGAGACGGTGATTGTGGGGGATAGCCTCAGCTCTGACATCCAGGGAGGAAAGAACGCCGGCATCCGGACCATATGGTTTCATCCCGGGGAGCCGGAGGAGGGGCAGGCAGCCCACGATCCGGTTCCGGACTATACGGTCCGCTCCCTGGGGGAGATTCCGGGGCTGGTGGGGAGGCTCTAAAAAGCCAGCTGTACCAGCAGCATGTAGCAGACGGTGCCTCCGGCAATGGAAATCAGCATCTGGCGCTTCCACAGGTGCAGCAGGATCACCAGCACAATGGAGATCAGCTCCGGAATACCGTGGCTGCCGCCCAGGATGTCCACACTCCGGAGACAGTAGATCACCAGCATGCCGAACACGGCAGCGGGCAGTACCTTTCCCAGATACTGAATGTACCGGGGGGTGGGCTTTCCCGCGGGGAAGAGCAGAAACGGGAGGAAACGGGTGAGCATAGTGCCCAATACCACCATGGCGATGGTCACAATCTGTTGGGTTAAGGTCATAGAAATCACCTGCTTTCTTTGGTTGGTAAGGCTGCTTCCGGCCCGGGGCCGGCGGATTCGGAGGAAAGGGCCTCATGGGAGGCGGCTGCCTCCTCCTTCCGCAGCCGGCGGGTCAGTGGCTGCCGGATCAGGGTCAGGGAGCCCAGAATGGCCAGCATGGAGGGGATGATAAAGTCGTCCGCCCCAAAGGCCAGGAGGCAGAGGAGGGAGAGGCCGGTTCCCACCAGGGCGCTGGTGTGGTTCTTCTCCTTCAGCCACTGCTCCAGGAAGATGACCACAAACATGGCGGTCATCACAAAATCCAGGCCCTCGGTGTTGAAGGGGATCAGGGAGCCAAAAAGGCCGCCCAGGGTGGCGCCAAAGAACCAGTAGAAATGGTCCAGCAGGGTTACCCAGAAATAGAAGCAGCCCTTGTCCACCCCCTCCGGGACAGCGGCGGTGTAGTTGATGGAAAAGGTCTCGTCACAGAGGCCGAAGATCAGATAGAACTTTTTCCAGCCGGTGCCCCGGTATTTGTCCAACATGGAAATCCCGTAGAACAGATGGCGGGCGTTGAGCATCAGGGTCATGGTCAGGGCCTGCAGCGGGTTGAAAGCCCCCAGAAGCAGGTTGACCGCCACAAATTCCACCGAGCCGGCAAAAATGGTCAGGCTCATGAGCATGGGGTACCAGAAACTAAAGCCGGATACCCGCATATAAATGCCATAGGTCATCCCCAGAAACCAGAAACCGGCAAAGATGGGGAGTGTCAGGGGAAAAGCCGCTTTCAGGGCTTTCCGGTATTTTCCGTTCATAACAAAACCTCCGCAGTATCCGGGGCAGGGATCGCCTGCGCCCAATTGCCTAGTATAGCATTCCCGGGAAATCTGCACAACCGGAAAATGCGGCGGCGGAGCGGGAAAGATACGGCGGCGGAGCGGGAAAGATGCAGTGGCGGCGTAGGATACGGCGGCGCAAGGACGATGCAATGGCAGAGCAAAAAGCAGGAGGCAGGTATGAAAAAAGGCGACTGGTTTCTCATAGGAGGGGTGGCGCTGCTGGCGGTGGCCTCCCTGGCATTCTGGGGGCTGACCCGGCAGGAAGGCGCCCAGGTGACGGTGGAGGTGGACGGGCAGGAGGTGGCCTCCTATCCCCTTTCGGAGGACCTTTCCGTGGAGATTACAGGCTGGAATGGGGGCACCAACCAGCTGGAAATCCGGGGCGGCGTGGCCTCGGTGACAGGGGCCAGCTGCCCGGATCAGCTCTGCGTGCATCAGGGGGAAATCCGCTACAGCGGCCAGACCATTGTCTGCCTGCCCAACCGGGTGGTGGTGACGGTGGAGGGCGGAACGGAACCGGAGGTGGATGGCGTTGCGGGATAGAAAGGTACAGGAGAGAATGAGAGGACGAAAGACGGCGCTCTATGGCCTGCTGGTGGCGCTGGCCCTGGTGCTCAGCTATGTGGAGGCGCAGATTCCGGCCTTTTTTATGGTGCCGGGGATGAAGCTGGGGCTCACCAATGTGGTGGTATTGGCGGCCCTGTACCGGCTGGGCGGCCGGGATGCGCTGATCCTGAACCTGGTGCGGATTGTGCTGGTAGCTTTTACCTTTGGCAATCTGTTCAGCATGCTGTACAGCCTGGCCGGCGGCATCCTCAGCTTTCTGGCCATGGCCGCCGGGAAGAAAAGCGGGAAATTCAGCATCGTGGGGGTCAGCGTGCTGGGCGGCGTGGCCCACAACATCGGCCAGATTCTGGTGGCCATGGCGGTGCTGGAAAACCGGAACCTGGCCTGGTACCTGCCGTTTCTGCTGGCATCCGGCCTGGGCGCCGGTGTGCTGGTAGGGGTGGTAGGCGGCCAGCTGGTGAAGCGGCTGCCTGCCTGGGACGGAGCCCGGTAGAAAAACGCCCTCTTGGAGCAGAAGCCGTTCGAAAGCGGTTCTCTGGGAGCGTTATCGGATCAAAACAAAGTGGAAAAAGGAAAGAATAGGAGAAAAGCTGTGCAACAGACCGGAGTCTGGGGTACGGCTTTTTTTATTCTGCCGCTCTTTCCTGGACTTCCTCCGCTGTACCTGCCGCGCCTGACACTTGGCCATCCATAACATTTTCCGCAAGGTGCCATCGGAATTTTTTTATAATTTACCGGTGACGGCAAGGTCAAGGGAAGGGTATTGGACAGGATATGGGTACCCACACTATAATGACATAAGAATATATGTCAGCCTATAAAAGGGAGAATGCAGAAATGACAGAAAAAAAGAAGGAACGGCAAAAGAGCCGGATCCGCACCGGAACCAGGGTGCCGATTCTAACGGCAGACCAGGCGGTAGCGCTGATCCGGGATGAGGAAGTGGTCTGCTTTGGTGGTACCGGAGGCGGCATTGCGGAGCCCACGGAGCTGATTGAGGCCTTGGCCCGGAGATACCGGGAGACCGGTTCCCCCCGGAACCTGGTGTTCTACCACACCACCGGGCTGGGGGACCGGAAAGACCGGGGAATGTCTCCCCTGGCGCAGCCGGGCTTGGTCAGGCGGGGCATTGGGGCCCACTGGGACCAGTCTCCCAGGCTGGCGGAGATGGCGGCCCGGAATGAGATTGAGGCATATAACTTTCCCATGGGCATTATGAGCCAGCTGTACCGGGCGGCGGCAGCGGGACAGCCGGGCATTCTCAGCAAAACCGGCCTGGGGACCTTCATTGACCCCCGGCAGCAGGGTGGGCGGCTGAACCAGGTGACCACGGAGGAGCTGGTGGAACTCCGGGAGATCCAGGGGGAAGAGTACCTGTTCTACCCCTCGGTGTTTCCGGATGTGGCGCTGATCCGAGGCACCACCGCAGACACGGAAGGATACCTGAGCATGGAGGACGAGGTGGCCTACATAGACAACCTGGCCCAGGCCATGGCAGTGCACAACAACGGCGGGCTGGTGATTGCCCAGGTGCAGCGGGTGGTGAAAAACCGGTCCCTGCACCCCAAGCGGATCCATGTGCCGGGCTACCTGATTGACGCGCTGGTAGTGGTTCCGGACCAGCCCCAGCTGTATGACGCACCGGTGAACCGCTTTATGTCCGGGGATTATGTGGTGGACGAGGGGCAGGTAACGGAGATGCCTCTGACCGAGCGGAAGGTTATTGCCCGCCGGGCCTTGCTGGAGGCAAAGCCGGGGGATATTGGCAATATCGGCGTGGGTATTGCGGACGGCATTGGTGTCATTGCCCGGGAGGAGGGGGTGGAACAGGAATTCACCCTGACTGTGGAAACCGGGCCGGTGGGAGGCGTCTCGGCCCAGGGGATTTTCTTTGGCGCCAGCGTCAACCTCCATGCCCTGCTGGACATGCCGGCTATGTTTGACTTCTATGATGGCGGCGGCCTGGATGTCTGCTTCCTGAGCTTTGCGGAGGTGGATGCCGCCGGCAACATCAACGTCCACAAATTCAACGGAAAGATTGTGGGAATCGGCGGCTTTGTGAACATCTCCCAGAATACCCGGAAGGTGGTGTTCTGCGGGACCCTCAAGGCCAAAGGCCTGCGGGTGAAGATTGCGGATCAGAAGGTGCACATTGAGCAGGAAGGGGCCATCCGGAAGTTTGTGCGGGAGGTGCCGGAGATCACCTTCAACGGGCGGGAGGCTTACCGCCGTGGGCAAGAGGTGCTGATTCTTACGGAGCGGGCGGTGTTCCGCCAAGGAGAGCATGGGCTGATCCTCACAGAGATTGCCCCGGGGATTGACCTGCAGCGGGATGTGCTGGATCAAATGGATTTTTGCCCGGAGATTGCCCCGGACCTGAAGGAGATGGACCCGCGGCTGTTCTGCCAGGGGCCCATGGGCATCCGGGAAGAATTCTGCCGGAGATAAGAGGGAGGAGATTATGGAAGAGGAAAAGAAAGATGTACGCGTATACCGGGAAGGGGACGTGGGGGTGATCCATCTGGATGCCCCGCCTCTGAATCTGATCAACCGGAAGTTTAAGGAGGACCTGGACGAGGCAGTGGCCTGGGTGGAGAAGGAGGCAGGGCTGCGGGTGGTGATCATCCGCAACAGCGGCAAGTACTTTGGCGCCGGCGGCGATGTCAACGAGATGAAGGAGAAGGACTATCATGTGGACAAGCTGGACGGCATTATCCAGCGGATTGGGGCCCTGCCCATGCCCACCATTGCGGCTATGGACGGCGGCGCCTTCGGCGGCAGCTTTGAGATTGCCCTGGCCTGCGATATGCGCATTGCGGCCAGGGGCAGCATTCTGGGGCTGACGGAGGTGAACTTTGGATCTTTCCCTGGCGTGGGCGGCACGCCCCGGATCATCCAGCTGATGGGCCGGGCCAAGGCCATGGAGGTGATGCTGCTGGCCTACCGGTGGCCGGCGGAGGAGTGGATGCGCTACGGCGTCATCAACGCGGTGCCGGATCTGGAGAGCGCCTACGACATGGCGCTTCGCTGGGCCAACCTGATCTGCCAGAAGCCGGCCAGCGGCCCTAGAGCGGTGAAGGAGGCGGTTTCCTGCTTTGCGGAGCCTGCCTGCCGGGAATTCCTTCCCCATCAGCACCGGATTATGGAAGCGCTGGCGGGTAAGAGTGATATTATGGAAAGCTCCAAGGCCTTTTTGAATAAGCATTGACACAGCCTATGAAAACAGGCTGCATAGGAATGGAATAACAAAAACTGCCGGAGCTAAGCCCTGGCAGTTTTTGTTTCCCGCCAATGGCGGTTTCACGAAAAAATCTGGACATGAAAAAATAGTCCCTAGGGGAATCGAACCCCTGTTTCCGCCGTGAGAGGGCGGCGTCTTAACCGCTTGACCAAGGAACCATTTTCTTTGTTTCAGCCGTATCAGCTGAGGACGAAAGTCATTATAACCGAGGAATCCTGGATTGTCAACCGTTTTTTTAAAAAAAATAAAAGAATTTTTTTCGGGATTTTCTCCGGCATTTCCGAAGGAGTTTTGGTATAATAGACAGGGCGCTGCCGGAGGGCAATGCCCTCCCGGAAAGTGTTGTTTTTCAGACAGGAGCATTTACAGATATGGAAATTCTTCACTTACGCTATTTTATACGGGCGGCGGAGCTGAACAGCATCAGCAAGGCGGCGGCAGAGTTCCACGTGTTTTCCTCTGCTGTCAGCAACCATATTAAGTCTTTGGAGCAGGAGTTGGGGGTACCGCTGTTCCACCGCAGCGGCAACCGGATTTCCCTGAACGCCAACGGGGAGATCCTGTACCGCCATGCCCGGCGGCTGTTGAATCTGCTGGAGGACACCCGCAAGGAGATTGCGGACAACTGTGGCCGGCTGGATTATGAGCTGACGATTGCCACCTCCACCCTGCCTAAGCTGATTCCCTTTATCATCCGGGATTTTAAGCGGAAGTTTCCAGAAGTAAGATTGCGGATTGTTCAGTACCAGAAATATATCAATATCGATGATACCAGCAGTGATCTGCATCTTTACGCCAGTGATCCCCAGAGCTTGGCTCCCTGCTCCCGCACCATCTACCAGGAAGAGATTGGCCTGGCAGTGTCCAAAGACCATCCTCTGGCAGATCTGCGGTCTGTCTCGGCCGCTCATTTGGCCCGGGAAAAGTTTATCCGCCGTTCCTATCTGTCGGATTTCCGCCAGCTCTCGGACAAGTATTTTCACATTCTGGGAATCCATCCGGAGACAGTCCTGATCAGCGACTATCCCCCTTTTATCAATGAGCTGGTGGCCTCTAACATGGGGGTGGCACTGCTGCCGCTGCTTACCTGGCTCTATGCCCGGGAGAAAAATATTCATTTCCTGCGTATCCAGGATGCCCGGGTGTTCCGCTGCATCAATATTCAATGGCGGAGAAACGGCTACTTGTCCCGGGCGGCCGAGCAATTTATTCAACATATCACCGAGTATTTTCAGAATCTGCGGATTCCGCAGTAGGAAAGGGGAAGCGTTATGGATTTGCAGCAGCTGCGGTATTTTAAGAAGACGGCGGAACTGGAGCATATGACCAAGGCAGCCTGCGAGCTCCTGATCGCTCAGCCTTCGTTAAGCAAAACGATCCGGGGGCTGGAGGAGGAGCTGGGAGCTCCGCTGTTTGAACGGGAGAAAAAGCGGATCCACCTGAACAGCAATGGAAAAATCCTGCTGGACTGTGTCAACCGGGTGGAACAGTGCCTGCAGGATATTCAAACGGATTTGGAGCATAACCGTCAGACGGAAAACCGTCAGGTTACCTTGCTCCTCAAGTCTACTCCTATTATTCTGCCCAAAGTTATTCAGCAGTTTTGTGAGGAAAATCCTGGAGTGAATTTCCGGATGCTGACATATAACACCTCGCTGGATGAGTCAAAGCTGGAGTACGATTTTCTCCTGGACTCCTCTTCGCAGCCTGTCCAGGACAGCGGTACGCTGAATTTTCTGTATGAGGAGATGGTATTGGCGGTTCCCCAGAGCCATCCGCTGGCCAGACGGCCGTCCATTGCCCTGCGGGATGCCAGGGAGGAACCCTTTGTCTGCCTGCCCTCCAGCTACGCATTCCATCATGAATTCCTTCACTGCTGCCGTACGGCCGGGTTCCGCCCTAACATTGTCCTGGAGAGCAGCGATCATTTTACGATTCTGGGAATGATTGAGGCGGAACTGGGGATTGCCTTGGTGCCGGCAGTGAGCTGGGGGTTCCAGAACACGCCGGGCGTTGCGTTTGTGCGTGTGAAGGAACCAGCCTGCCGCAATGTAATTTACCTTTCTTGGAATCCACAGAGGGGGCTTTCGGAGAGCTGCCGGCTGTTCCTGGAATATATGCGGGCCTTTGCGGAGCACCCGGAGGATTTTTTGGAGAACACGCCGCCATTGGGCTGGAGTCCTGGCGGCTGGGCGGACTAAGCGTCCGCCCGATGAAAATAGAAAACTCCGGAAAATTGAATTTCCGGAGTTTTACTTTATAGTGCGCCCGGCGGGCGCACGTTCTAAGGGGTGAAAGTCCCTGACCCGCCCGGCAGTGGGAAGGGTGCAGCCAATGGCAAG
>CAJFTW010000018.1 GCA_904420025.1 Candidatus Pseudolachnospira avium | reverse complement strand
GGTGGAGCCCTTCCTGAAGGAGCACTCCACCGGCAAGCCGGTGGTCATCGTCTTCGGCTCCGGCCCCATCCGGATCGGCCAGGGCATTGAGTTTGACTACGCCTCCGTCCACTGCGTCTGGTCCCTGAAGAAGGCCGGCTGCGAGGTGGTGATCGTCAACAACAACCCGGAGACGGTTTCCACCGACTTCAACACCGGCGACCGGCTGTACTTCTCCCCCCTGACCCCGGAGGACGTGCTGGATATTGTGGAGAAGGAGAAGCCCATGGGCACCGTGGTGGCCTTCGGCGGCCAGACGGCCATCAAGCTGACCAAGACCCTGGTAGAGAACAATATCCCCATCCTGGGTACCCCGGCGGACAGCATTGACCGGGCGGAGGACCGGGGCCGCTTTGACGAGCTGCTGGAAACCCTGGGCATCAAGCGGGCGGCGGGCACCACGGTCCACACGGAACCGGAGGCCCTGGAAGCCGCCAACACCCTGGGTTACCCGGTGCTGATGCGCCCCAGCTACGTGCTGGGCGGCCAGAACATGATCATCGCCTTCTCGGACAACGATATCCGGGAGTACATGAAGATCATCCTGGAGCACGAGGGGGACAATGAGATTCTCATTGACAAGTACCTGATGGGCACGGAGCTGGAGGTGGACGCTATATGCGACGGCAAGGATGTGCTGATCCCCGGCATTATGGAGCACATTGAGCGGGCCGGTGTCCACTCCGGGGACTCCATTGCCGTGTATCCGGCCTGGAACGTCTCCCCCAAGCAGACGGAGAAGCTGATCCGCTACTCCACGGAGCTGGCCCTGGCCCTGAACACCAAGGGCCTCATCAACATCCAGTACGTGATCTACAACGGCAAGATCTATGTGATTGAGGTGAACCCCCGGTCCTCCCGGACAGTGCCCTACATCAGCAAGGTCACCGGCATCCCCATGGTGGACCTGTCCACCCGGATTATGCTGGGCGAAACCCTGGCGGACATGGGCTACCAGGGCGGGCTGTACCGGCCTTCCCCTTACTATGCGGTGAAGGTGCCGGTGTTCTCCTTCTCCAAGCTGGCGGACGTGGACACCCAGCTGGGGCCGGAGATGAAATCCACCGGGGAGGTGCTGGGCGTGGCCCGGACCATGGCAGAGGCCATCTACAAAGGACTGGTGGCCGCCGGCTACCGGATGGAAAAATCTGGCGGTGTGCTGATCTCCGTCCGGGATTCGGACAAAGGGGAGATCGGCCTGGTGGCCCAGCTTTACCACCGTCTGGGCTTCTCCCTCTACGCCACCCAGGGCACGGCGGAGGCCATCCGCCGGGATGGCCTGCCGGTGACGGAGCTTCCCACCCTCCATGAAGCCCACGACCGGATCATGGAGCTGATGACGGAGGGAAAAATCCAGTATGTCATCTCCACCTCCGCCAAGGGGCGGCTGCCGGTGCGGGACAGCGTGCGGCTGCGCCGGAAGTCCGTGGAGCTGGGCATCCCCTGCCTTACCTCCCTGGACACGGCGGTAGCCCTGGCTTCCAGCCTGGAGAGCGGATACAGCGAGGAGAATATCTCCCTGGTGGACATGAACCATCCCAAGCAGACCACGCCGGTGACCCCCGGGCAGGAAGAACTGCCCCTGTCCCGGAACACACAGATGTAAGCGCCGGTTTTCCGGCATCCACAGTCGGCCTACCGGGCATCCGCCCGGAGGCCGCAGCCTGCAGACAACTCCCCCGCCGGGGTACCGCGGGGGAATTCATCATTCCATAGGAGGCACACAATGGCAAAATATATCTTTGTAACCGGCGGCGTCGTATCCGGTCTGGGAAAGGGAATCACCGCCGCATCTCTGGGCCGTCTGCTCAAATCCCGGGGCTTCCGGGTAGCCGCCCAGAAGCTGGATCCCTACATCAACGTGGACCCGGGCACCATGAGCCCTTACCAGCACGGGGAGGTATTCGTCACCGAGGACGGGGCGGAGACGGACCTGGACCTAGGCCACTACGAGCGGTTCATTGACGAAAATCTGAACCAGTTCTCCAACCTGACCACCGGCAAGGTGTACTGGAACGTGCTGAACAAGGAGCGCCGGGGGGAATACCTGGGGGAGACGGTCCAGGTGATCCCCCACATCACCAACGAGATCAAAGAGTTTATCTATTCCGTCCAGCGGAAGACCAACGCGGACATTGTGATCACGGAGATCGGCGGCACCACCGGGGATATTGAATCCCAGCCGTTCCTGGAGGCCATCCGCCAGGTGGGCCGGGAGGTGGGCCGGGAAAACCGGCTGTTCATCCATGTGACCCTGATCCCCTACCTGGAGTCCTCCGGGGAGCACAAGTCCAAGCCCACCCAGCACTCGGTGCGGGAGCTCCAGTCCTTCGGCATTGTGCCGGATATTATTGTCACCCGTTCCAGCCGGCCGGTGGAGCGGTCCATCTACCAGAAGATTGCCCTGTTCTGCAATGTCAAGGAGGACTGCGTCATTGAGAACCACAATGTTTCCTGCCTGTATGAGGCCCCGCTGATGCTGGAGGACGCCGGCCTGGCCCGGATTGTGCTGCGGGAGCTGTCCCTGGAGCAGGAAGCCGGCCCCTGCGACCTGTCCGGCTGGGTGGAGATGGTCAACCGGATCCACAACTGCAAGAAAGAGGTAAAAGTAGCTCTGGTGGGGAAATATACCAAATTGCACGACTCTTATCTGTCTGTGGTGGAGGCGCTGAAGCATGGAGGCTGGGAATGTGGGGCCAATGTGGAGATTCAGTGGGTTCCCAGTGAGATGGTAACGCCGGAGAGCGTGGAGGATCTGCTGGGGGATGTGGATGGCATTCTGATCCCCGGCGGCTTTGGAGACCGGGGCATTTTGGGAATGGTCCAGGCGGCGGCTTATGCCCGCACCCACAACATCCCGTTCCTGGGGCTTTGCCTGGGCATGCAGATTGCGGCCATTGAGTTTGCCCGGGATGTGCTGGGCTATGCGGATGCCAATTCCGGCGAGTTTGAGCCGGAGGGCGCCCACTCGGTGATCGACCTGATGCCGGACCAGCAGGGGAACATCCCCAAGGGTGGCACCATGCGCCTGGGCGCTTACCCCTGCTGCCTCCAGGAAGGCACCCGGCTGCGGGAGATCTACGGCCAGCCGGAGATCCAGGAGCGCCATCGCCACCGCTACGAATTCAACAACAATTTCCGGGAGGAGTTCCAGGAGAAGGGGGCCCGTTTTGCCGGCCTCTCCCCGGATGGTCGGCTGGTGGAAGCCTTTGAGCTCCCGGACCATCCCTTCTACATTGGTGTCCAGTATCATCCGGAGTTCAAGAGCCGTCCCAACAAGGCGCACCCGCTGTTCCGCGCCTTCATGGAAGCGGCCTGCCGGAACCAGGAAAGGAAAAACGCATGCCAGAGCGAAACCTTATAAAAGACTTTTATCCGGACTTTTCCTGCGATAAACTAAAGGAAGAGTGCGGTGTGTTCGGCGTCTATCGCCAGGAGGGCGCCGCGTCCCTGACCTACCTGGGGCTCCACGCCTTGCAGCACCGGGGCCAGGAGGGGGCCGGTATTGCCTCCGCAGACGGAAAAACCCTGTTCTGCCGCAAGGGCAAGGGCCTGCTCACCGAGGCCATCTCCCATGAGGACATGGCCTCCCTGCCGGGGATCCACAGCATTGGCCACGTCCGCTACGCCACTGCCGGCGGGAATGAAGCGGAAAACCTGCAGCCCATTGTGGCCCGGGCCTCCTTCGGATCCCTGGCGGTGGCCCACAACGGCCAGATTGTCAACGCCTCCGAGCTGCGGACCGCCCTGGAGCACCAGGGCCACCTGTTCCTGGGCAGCAGCGACAGCGAGATCATCCTGCACCTGATCCAGAAGCAGGATGGTCCCCTGGTCCAAAAGATCCAGCAGGCCTGCAGCCAGCTGCGGGGGGCCTTTGCCTTCCTGTTCCTGACGGAGAAGAGCCTCTACGGCGTCCGGGACCGGAACGGCCTGCGGCCCCTGTGCCTGGGCAAAAAGGGGGACGGCTGGGTGCTTAGCAGTGAGACCTGCGCCCTGGACAGCGTGGGGGCCACCTTTGTCCGGGACGTGCTCCCCGGGGAGATTGTCAAAATCTCCTCCCACGGCCTGGAGACCTTCTGGTACACGGAGCCCGGGGAGCGGCGGACCTGCGCCATGGAGTACATCTACTTTGCCCGGGCGGACAGCACCATGGACGGCCGCAGCATCTACCAGATGCGCAAGGAAACCGGACGGCTCCTGGCCCGGGCGGACGCAGGGAAGGTGGAGGCGGACCTGGTGGCCGGGGTACCGGATTCCTCCCTGCCGGCGGCCATGGGCTACGCGGAGGCCAGCGGCCTCCCCTACGAGCTGGCGCTGATCAAAAACCCTTATGTGGGGCGGACCTTCATTGAGCCCACCCAGGAGCAGCGGGATCTGGGCGTCCGCCGGAAGCTGGCGGTGAACCGCTCCGTGATCCAGGGCAAGCGGCTGATCCTCCTGGACGACTCGGTGGTCCGGGGGACCACCTCCAAGCGGATCATCCATCTGCTTAAGGATCTGGGAGCCCGGGAGGTACACCTGCGGATTGCCTCCCCGGAAATCCTCTTCCCTTGCTTTTACGGCATTGACACCCCCACCCGGGAGGAGCTGATTGCCGCCCAGATGGACATGGACGCCCTGTGCCGCTACCTGGGGGCGGATTCCCTCCGCTTCCTGCACGTGGAGGACCTGGTGCAGGCCTACGGCAGCGATTCCCTCTGCTTTGCCTGCTTCCAAGGCCAGTATCCGGCAGGGACTTCCTGAGAGGGCCCTGCCTGCGCCATACCGGGCTGCCGGCACCCGCTGCCATGCAAAACAGCTCACCGCACTCGGGCTTCCCACTCTGCAGGCGACTGAAAAGGAGGACAAAAACAAATGGCTGATTTAGGAAAAGACATCAAGAAGCTGGGCTTTGGCCTGATGCGCCTGCCTCAGAAGGACGGCGCCATTGACCTGGAGCAGACCAAAGAGATGGTGGACAAATTCATGGCCGCCGGCTTTACCTATTTTGACACGGCCTGGGCCTACGCCGGCAGCGAGGACGCCATCCGCCAGGCTCTGGTGGAGCGCTATCCCCGGGAAAGCTTCCAGCTGGCCACCAAGAACGCCGCCTGGATCCGCTGTGAAACCCAGGAAGAGGCCCAAGCGCAGCTGGAAACCTCCCTGCGGCAGACCGGCGCCGGGTACTTTGACTTTTACCTCCTGCACAACCTGGGCGAACACCGGACCCAGGTCTTTGACAAGTTTGATATGTGGAACTTTGTGCAGCAGAAAAAGAAGGAAGGTCTGATCCGCCATGTGGGCTTCTCCTTCCATTCCACCCCGGAGGAGCTGGAGGAGATCCTGCAGAACCACCCGGAGATGGAATTTGTCCAGCTGCAGATCAACTACGCCGACTGGGATGCCCCGGCCATCCAGTCCCGCCGCTGCTATGAGGTGGCCCGGAAGTACGGCAAACCGGTGGTGATCATGGAGCCGGTGAAGGGCGGCATGCTGGCCAACCCGCCGGAATCCGTCCAGAAAATCTTAAAAGATGCGGAGCCGGATATGTCCGTGGCCTCCTGGGGCATCCGCTTTGCCGCTGACCTGGAAGGCGTGATCACCGTTCTCTCCGGCATGAGCAGCCTGGAGCAGATGGAGGACAACCTTTCCTATATGAAGGACTTCACCGGCCTGACGGACGCCCAGCGGGCAACCCTGAAAAAAGCCCAGGAGGAGATGGCCCGCATACCGCTGATCCCCTGCACCACCTGCAACTACTGTGCCAAGGTATGTCCCCAGGACATTGGCATCTCCGGCACCTTCACCGCCATGAACCTGCTGACCCTGTACCGGAACAAGGCCGGAGCCAAGCACCAGGAGGAATGGCTGGTAGGCAGCCATGGCCGGAAGCCTGCTGCCGAATGTATTAAGTGCGGCGCCTGCGAGGAGGTATGCCCTCAGCACATCTCCATCCGGGAGGAGCTGGCCAAGGCGGCAGAAGCCCTGAAGGACTAAGCCACCCTGGAAGGATTTTACCACTCTGAAAGGATTGTGCCACTCCGCAAAAAATTTTTTTCATTCTGTTGAATGGAAATCCCTCCCTGAATCGTATTCCTATTGAAGGGCCCGGGGGAACAGCGCATGGCTGCTCCCCCGGGAAATCCGAAATAGCGTCAGGAGGGATTTTTTATGAAAAAGCGGATTTTGTTGATTGCGGCAGCTGCGCTGCTGGTAGTGGGAAGCACGGCGGTTCTGGCGGCAGGGCAAAACAACCGGGGAGCCGGAGGCGGCACCGGGGTCTGTGCCAGCACATGTTCGCCGGGTACACATGTTTGCTCGGAATCCTGTGAGCCGGGTACCTGCGCCCTGGCGGACGGCAGCTGCTCCTACTGCGTGGACAGCAGCCACTGCTACACCGATGCCGATGGAGACGGTGTCTGCGACCACTGGCAGAGCGGCACCGGCTACCACCATGGCGCTGCCGGCACGGTGGCCAGCGGCACCACGGCGGCCAGTGAAGCAGCCACCACGGCCGGCAGCACCGCCGCGGCAGCCAGTGAAACCACCGCGGCCAACGGCACCACTGCCTACCAGGGGGGCTACGGGCATCATCCGGAATACG
Source organism: Candidatus Pseudolachnospira avium (assembly GCA_904420025.1). GTDB lineage: Bacteria > Bacillota > Clostridia > Lachnospirales > Lachnospiraceae > Pseudolachnospira > Pseudolachnospira avium. The sequence continues at coordinate 3,417 of CAJFTW010000018.1, read as the reverse complement.
CAGCGGGAAGCGGCCATCACAGCGATTCCTGCACCAGCACCGGACACCATGGAAGCTATGGACATCACAATGGGCACCACTGAGAAGGGTCGGCCGCTTGCCGGGCTTACCGGTCGGATGGCCGGGCGGGAGAGCAAAAGTGAGGATGTGAGGAAGGAATGCGCAGTGAGGAGGAGGCCAGCCGCGCCATTGAGCAGTACGGGGACACGGTCCGCCGCATCTGCCTGGTGCACCTGAAAAACTACGCGGACACGGAGGATATATTTCAGACCGTCTTTCTGAAGTATGTCCTCCGTTCTGCGCCCTTTGACAGCCCGGAGCATGAGAAGGCCTGGATCATCCGGGTCACCGTCAACGCCTGCCGGGACCTGTTAAAGAGCTTTTTCCGCAGCCGCTCCGTCCCCTTGGAGGAGCTGACCACCCAGGCCGCAGAGATGCCGGAGGAATCCCGGGAAATCTGGGACGCGGTGCTGGCCCTGCCGCCCCGGTACAAAAACGTGGTGTACCTTCACTATTATGAGGGCTATACCGCCGCGGAGATCGGGAAGATTCTGAAAAAAAATACCAACACCGTCTACACGCTGCTGAACCGGGCCCGGCAGCTGCTGAAAAAAGATCTGGAGGAGGTGGCGGAGCTTGAATAATCCATGGGAAACCGCACGGGATTCCATCCATGCAGAAGAGGAACTGAAGGAACACACCCGAGAATACCTGGCCCAAAAGGTGTATGCCCGCCGGCGCCGCCCCTTTGCCTCCCCGCTGGTCCGGCTGGCCTCCTGCGCCGCCTGCCTGGTGCTCCTGCTTTTGGGCGGCGGATACCTGTACCTGACCCCCACCGCCTTCATCAGCATTGACGTAAACCCCTCCCTGGAGCTGGGCATCAACCGGTTTGACCGGGTGGTCACTGTGGAGGGCTACAACCCAGAGGGAGAGGCCATTGCCGCCTCCCTGGACATCCGCTTTCTGAATTACCAGGATGCCCTGGAGCAGATTCTGGCGGATCCGGAGCTGGGGGCCTACCTGGCGGAGAATGAGGAGATGAACCTGACCGTGGCCAGCTCCAACACCACCCAGGGCAGCGAGATCCTGCAGAACATGGAGGACTGCGTCTCCGGCCATGAGAATGTCCACTGCCATCAGGGGAATTCGGAAACCATGGAGGAGGCCCACTCCGCCGGCCTTTCCTTCGGCAAATACCAGGCCTACCTGATTCTGCAGGAGCTGGACCCTTCCGTGACATTGGAGGAGGTGCAGGGCCTTTCCATGCGGGAAATCCGGGAGTGGATCCAGCAGTACGAGGACGCCGGGGAGACCCTGCCGGACCTGCTGCCCGGGGAGGAACATCATTCCGAATCCGATTATTCCTCCGGGGAGGAACACAACCTTGAATCCGGCTGCTCCTACGAGGAACCGGAAGCTTCCACAGAGGAAAGCCGCGGCTCCGGGGAACACCACAGAGGGGAGCACCACGGCTGGTAAGAGGCCGCCCGCTTTTCCTGGCTCCTACGGAGAAAAATGCGATTTCCCTGAAAATATCCGTAGTCAGGGAATTGCTTCTACGGAGAAATTGGACATTTCCTTGAAAATCTCCGTAATTGAGCAGCCCGGACTACGGAAGTATAAGCACAAATGCTCTATATCTCCGTAATCAAGATGCTCAGACTACGGAGATATAAGTCCAAATGCCCTATATCTCCGTAATCGAGAAACCCGGACTACGGAGATATAAGCACAAATGTCCTAAATCTCCGTAATCAAGATGCCCGGACTACGGAGATATAAGCACAAACGCTCTATATCTCCGTAATTGAGCAATCTCCTACGATTAAGACAGGAAAGGAAAAAGAAAGGCCAGCGGAAAAATCCATATTTCCAGACAGGGCCGGAGTAACTCGCGCGAGTCGCTCCGGCCCCTTGTAATCCTATTGTTTCTACAGCTTTTTCACAAACAGCGCCCGGATGGCGTTGAGCACAGCCAGAATCATGACGCCCACGTCCGCAAAGATGGCCAGCCACATGTTGGCGATTCCCACCGCCCCCAGGGCTAGGCAGATCAGTTTGACGCCGATGGCAAAGACAATGTTCTGGTACACAATCCGCAAACATTTGCGGGAGATCCGGATAGCCTTGGAAATCTTCAGCGGGTCATCGTCCATCAGCACCACATCCGCCGCTTCAATGGCCGCGTCCGAACCCATGGCGCCCATGGCAATGCCAATGTCCGCCCGGCTCAGCACCGGCGCGTCATTGATGCCGTCCCCCACAAAGGCCAGCTTGGCCTTCTCCGGCTTCTGCTGCATCAGCTCTTCCACCTTGGCCACCTTGTCCGCCGGCAGCAGTTCGCTGTGCACCTCGTCAACGCCCAGCTCTCTTGCCACCTGCTCCGCCACCGCTTTGGCGTCCCCGGTGAGCATCACCGTCTTGTGGATGCCTGCTTTCTTCAGGGCCACAATGGCCTCCTTGGCGTGGGGCTTCACCCGGTCGGAAATCACAATGTGCCCGGCGTACTTTCCGTCCACCGCAATGTGGATGATGGTCCCCGCCTGGTGGCAGCTGATGTACGGCACCCCCAGGTACTCCATCAGCTTAGCATTCCCGGCAGCCACCGGCATACCGTCCACTCGGGCCATAACGCCCTTGCCGCCAAGCTCCTGAATGTCCGCCACCCGGGAGCGGTCCAGTTCTCTGCCGTAGGCCCGCTGCAGGCTCTTGCTGATGGGGTGGGAGGAGGCACTCTCCGCCAGCGCCGCATACTCCAGCAGCTTTTCATTTTCCATCTCACTGTGGTGGATGCCGTTTACCTCAAAGACTCCCTGGGTCAGGGTGCCGGTCTTATCAAACACCACCATCCGGGTCTGGGACAGGGTCTCCAGGTAGTTGGAGCCCTTGACCAGCACGCCGGCGTTGCTGGCGCCGCCAATACCCGCAAAAAAGCTCAGCGGTATGCTGATGACCAATGCGCAGGGGCAGCTGATAACCAAGAAAGTCAGGGCCCGGTAGATCCAGTCCTCCCAGCCCGCCGGCAGCCCCAGAACCAGCATCCGCACCAGCGGCGGCAGGAGGGCCAGGGCCAGGGCGGCGGCGCAGACCGCCGGGGTGTACACCCGGGCAAACTTGGAGATAAAGGCCTCGGACTTGGACTTCCGGGAGCTGGCGTTCTCCACCAGGTCCAGGATCTTGGAAACCGTAGACTCCCCGAATTCCCTGGCGGTCCGGATCTTCAGCAGGCCGGTCATATTGATACAGCCGCTGATGATCTCATCCCCCGCCTGCACGTCCCGGGGAAGGCTCTCCCCGGTGAGGGCGCTGGTGTTCAGGCTGGAGGTGCCCTCCACCACAGTTCCGTCAATAGGTACCTTTTCCCCCGGCTGCACCACAATCACCGTGCCGATCTCCACCTCGTCCGGGTCCACCTGC
>CAJFTW010000017.1 GCA_904420025.1 Candidatus Pseudolachnospira avium | reverse complement strand
TGTCTAGGGTTCGAGCCCCTAATGGTCCACTCCAAACGCCATTTTCGTAAAGCGCCAGGCTTCGCGGGAGTGGCGTTTTTCTTTGGGTTTGCTATTTCGGCAGATCCTCAATGGTGATCGGAAAGCCGTCCAGCCGCATTCCCGTTGCCTACAGCAGTGCCGCCAACCGTTCCACGTCCTCCATACGGGTTGCCCAGCTGGTGGCAAAACGGACCACTGTGTGGGTATCGTCGAATTTTTCCCAAAAGCTGAATACCACCTTCTGGGCCAGCTGCTCCCGTGTGCTGTCCTCCAGGATCACAAAGATCTGATTGGTGGGGGAGTCAATAAAGAACCGGTAGCCCTTGTCCCGGAGCGCTTGCCGGAGGGCGTCGGCGGTGAGGAGGGCATTCCGGCTGATTTCCCGGTACAAATCTCCGGTGAACAGGGTGTCAAATTGAATGCCCAACAGCCGCCCCTTGGCCAGCAGAGCGCCTCGCTGTTTGACCATGGTGAGGAAATGGGCGGGGGCCTTCCGGGGAAAAACCACCGCTTCCCCGCACAGGGCGCCCACCTTGGTGCCGCCAATGTAGAAAACCGTGGTATAGCGCGCAATGTCTTCCAGAGTTACATCTGTCTCCGGGCAGGCCAGGCCGTAGCCCAGCCGGGCGCCGTCCAGGAACAGCGGCAGCTGGTATGCGGTACACACCTGGGACAGCTCCTCCAGCTCTTTCCGGGAGTAGAGGGTCCCGTACTCGGTAGGGTGGGAAATATACACCATGCCGGGAAACACCATGTGCTCGTGGTTTTCATCCTGGTAGAAAGTCCGCAGATAACCTTCCACAACGGCAGCGGACAGCTTGCCGTCCACCTGGGGCAGCGGCAGCACCTTATGGCCAGCGTGTTCAATGGCCCCCGCCTCATGGAGGTTCACATGGCCGGTGGAGGCGGCCACCACCCCCTGGTAGGACTGGAGCAGGGAGCCGATGACCACTGCGTTGGCCTGGGTGCCGCCTACCAGAAAAAAGACATCCGCCTCCGGACAGCCGCAGGCCGCCCGGATCTTATCCCGGGCGGAGGCACAGTAGGGGTCTGTACCATAGCCAGGCAGTTTTTCCATGTTGGTCTCCGCCAGCCGCTGTAGAATAGCGGGGTGGGCGCCTTCGCAGTAATCGTTTTCAAAAAATAGCATAGAGGAATCCTCCCTTTACGTACCGTCTTATTGCCCCGGGAAACCTGCCGAAGAGCCGGGTACAGTCCGGGACGCTGTCTCCATTGTAGAATTCCCCCCGGTGTTTGTCAACAAAGGGCTTGTAACGGAGGAGGATTTCTGGTTTACTATAAAGCATGGGACAGAAAAAGCAGCAAGTTTTAGTATTGGAAAATTTTTTGGTTGAGGTGACGCGCAAGCCTATCCGCAACCTGTATCTGCGGGTGCAGCCTCCCGATGGCCGGGTGACGGTGTCCGCGCCTATGAACCTGCCAGAGTCGGAGATCCGGCGGTTCCTGCAGGAACGGCGGGAATGGATTGCCTCACGGCAGGCGGAACTGGAGCGCCAGAGGGAACAAGGGATGCTGGGGCAAGCGGATGGCAGCCGTATTTCTCTGTGGGGTACGCCGCTTCCCTTGCGGGTGGAGGCAGAAACGGAAAAGGATGGGGTGCGGCTGGAGAATGGTACGGTGGTGCTGTGCCTACGCGGCGCGGATACCTCTGACCGCAGGATGCGCCTGATACGGGAATGGTACCGGGACATCCTGCGTCAGGAGGTGCAGCGGCTGTTCCCCCTGTGGGAGCGGCGGATAGAGGTAACCGGCGGCGGCTGGCAGCTCCGGGCCATGCGCTCACGCTGGGGCAGCTGCAACACCCGAACCGGTAAAATTTTGTTAAACGTATACCTGGCTGCGCGGCCCCGTGAGTGCCTGGAGTACGTGATTGTCCATGAGCTGGCCCACCGGCGGATCCCCAACCATGGGCCCGCGTTCTGGGCGTTGGTGGAACGGTATCTGCCGGATTGGCGAGCCCGGCGGAAGCTGCTGCGCTGACGATGGTTTCCATGGGTGTAAGATACATAGAATATGTACTTTAGTGTATTTATTGACAATTCTATCTGTGGAGGTCTATAATAATAGCAGGAACTATAATGTGTGTGCTTGCGAACCAGAGAGGAGACAGATCATGTGTGACGTGCAGGATGAGCAACTGACATCCTTATTTTTTGATGTGTTTTCGGGTTTTATGCTGAAGCTGAAGAAGTCTGCTGTTCTGGATGCGGAGTGGCGGATGAATTCACATACCTTTTTCATTTTATTTACCCTGGGACGGGCTGGGCAGAATCCCATGACCATGACGCAGCTGGCGGAGGAACTGCAGATTTCTAAGCAGCAGCTGACGAAGCTGGTGAATGATTTGGAGACGAAGATGTATGTGGAGCGGGTACATGACCAGGTGAACCGGCGTCTGGTCTACATTCATATTACTCCAGAAGGGAGGGACCGGCTGAGGGCCTTCGCCCTTCAGGCGCTCCAGCCGGTGCGGGAGGCCCTGGAAGCCAGCAGCCAGGAAGAAAAAGAACAGCTGCGCAAAAGTTTTCAGGGAATGATTCAATTTTTACAGAAAATACAGGAGCCAGGCCAATGAGAATCTGGGGGAAAATATGGAAGGACAACCACCTGCTGCGGGATACGGTGGTGGAAAATACCACGCCGGCCACCCGCACCACCAAGGTGCTGGAGGCGCTGCGGGAGATCTGCGTGGAGTTTGATTTAAGCGTGCCCATCTGGCTGGACGCCAATATACGGGAATTTCAGCGCCGGGCCCGGACACGCTTCAGCAGGGACTGCTTTGTGGAGCAGATTGACTTTGACTACCTGGAGCTGCAGGTGATTGAAGAGGATGGATAAAAAGGCTTCCACAGCTCAAAAAGAGTGCGGAAGCCAGTTATCCTTTCACCCGGAAAGGGGGAAGAAACATTACAGGGCCTTTTGAATTGCCTTGGCGGTCTCCGCCAACTCTTCCGGCGTACTTTCCCCGGGCGTCCAAGTGACCATGGACGGACCGCCTGCATATCGGGGGATTACGTGCATATGGAAGTGGAACACCGTCTGTCCGGCTGCCTCACCATTGTTTTGTACCAGGTTAAAACCATCACAGCCCAACGCCTGCTTCATGGCCGCTCCAATCCTGGCGCCCAGAGGAAGGGCCTTGGCGGCCAACTGTTCCGGCAGGGCACAGACATCGGCAAAATGCTCTTTGGGGAGAATCAGTGCATGTCCCCGGCTGGCCGGCCCCAGATCCAGAATTACCCGGAAATTATCATCCTCATAGAGGGTGGTGGAGGGAATTTCCCCGTTGGCAATTTTGCAGAAGATACAAGAAGAATCTTTCATTTCTATAATCCGCCTTTCCAAAATATGGTTCTGTTTCTTCCTATTTTAAGGGGTAGCTGGCCTGTTTGCAAGAATCTTCCAAAGATTGTTCAGAAAAATTTATGGTTTCTTAAAGACAAAAAGAGGTTTCCGTGTTATACTTATCTTTCAGTGAAGGGGTGAATTGGCAATACCTCCTGGGAGGTGGAGCGACGGAAGGAGAAAAAATGGGCCGTCCCCAAAAGATGGTGCTGCAGATTGCAGTATTGCTGGTGTTGATGGGAATCACTTTTTACTTGCTGCTCCGGGATCGGAATTTATCCTTGGTGTGGGAGTCGATGCTGTCGGCCAAAAAGGAGTACATTCTGTTGGCAGCGGTTTCCATGTTGTTTTATATTTTTTGCGGAGGCTGGTGCATCCGGGTTCTTCTGCACGGCCTGGGCCAGTCCATGTCGATCTGGCGCTGTTTTAAGTATTCCTTTGTGGAGTTTTACTTCAGCGCGCTGACCCCGTCCAGTACCGGGGGTCAGCCCATGCAGTTGGTTTATATGAAGCAGGATGGTTACCGGCTGTCGGATTCTACCGTGTTGATTTTGATTGTGACCGCCCTGTATAAGCTGGCATTCCTGCTGCTGGCCCTGGTTTTTTTTCTGGCAAACTGGCCAATGATGAAGGGGATGCTGTATCAAATGCGGATCCTGTTTGCCCTGGGGCTGGTTATGAACGTGCTGCTGATTCTGGCTTTGGGGTTTCTTCTTTTTTCCAAAAAGCTGGTTTTTCGGCTTAGCACCGGGACCATGAAGCTCCTGGGTAAGCTTCGCCTGGTGAAGCATCCGGAACGGCAGGTGTTTTCCCTGGCCAGAAAGAGCATACAGTACCGCCGCTGCGCAGAGTTTATGCGTACCCATCCGTTGGTGGTGCTGCGTACCTTCGCAGTGCTTACCCTGCAGCGGCTGGCGTTGCTGGTGGTTCCGTACCTGGTATACCGTGCCTTTGGCCTTAGCCAGTACGGGGTGGGGACGCTGATTGCGGTACAGCTGCTTCTTTCCATGTGTGTGGATATGCTGCCGCTGCCGGGGGCGGTGGGAGCCAGCGAATCCGTGTTCCTGATCTTGTTTGGTCCGGTATTTGGATCAAAGCTGCTGACATCGGCGGTGTTGTTGTCCCGGGGGATTTCATTCTATTTTATGGTGCTGCTGTCTGGCCTGGTTCTTTGCGGCATTCAGCTGTCGCACATTGTGCGCAGACCGCGGCGCGCGGATTCGGGGGAGGGAATTTCGCAATGATTGGCTACTATAATTATTCCGTGATTTTGACGTATGTGGGCCTTGGCTCTGCCATGGTCGGTATGATGCAGGCCATGCAGAAAAACCTGCGGGTAGCGGTACTATGCTTGATGATCTGCGGCTTCTGCGATATGTTCGACGGGGCGATCGCCCGCACCTGTAAGCGGACGGAGGACGAGAAAACCTTTGGCATCCAGATAGATTCTCTGTGCGACCTGGTCTGCTTTGGTGTCTTTCCGGCTATGATCGGCTATGCCACAGGCATCCGCTCCCTGTTCGGTTATTTCTGCATGATTTTTTATGTGCTGGCAGCGGTGATCCGACTGGGGTATTTTAACGTGCAGGAGATGAACCGGGTGCAGGCAGAGAGCGGCAAGCGGAAGTATTATCTGGGGCTTCCTGTGACGACTGCCTCCTTGCTGATTCCCACCATGCTGCTTTTGGATATTCCTACCAAGTTTACGGTGGTGCGTTTTTATAACTTTGCCCTGTTGATTTTAGGCCTGGCTTTTCTGAGCAAAATTAAAGTGAAGAAGGTTTATATGCATGGCCTCATTGTGGTAGCGGCGCTGGGAACTATTGTGTTTCTTCTGCTGCTGCGGTATGGAGATCGAATTGTATGGTCACCTTTCTCTATCGAAAACGTTTAGGGTGTATTTTTCAGAAGCTTTTGACCCGGCCGGCCCTCTCCCGGAGAGTGGGCCGGTTTTTGGATAGCCGTAAGTCTCGGTTTTTGATCCCTCTGTTTATCCGTATGAACCATCTGGATCTGGGGGATTTCCTCCGGGAGGATTGGCCCAGCTTCAATGCTTTCTTTGTCCGCCGCCTGCGTCCGGGAGCAAGGCCAATGGACAGGACCCCGGGCCATCTGATTGCCCCCTGTGACGGTTTGCTGACTGTGTACCCGATTTCTGAGGACGCAGTTTTCCCGGTTAAAGGGATTTCGTACACGGCGGAAGATTTGCTGCGGAGCCGGAGGCTGCCGGCGGCTTACGCCGGCGGCCAGTGCCTGCTCTTCCGCCTGACCCCTTCCCACTATCACCGATATTGCTATCCGGATGCCGGCAGGAAAAGCCGGAACCGGGTAATCCCGGGGATTCTGCACACGGTGCAGCCTATTGCCGCGGAAACCTGCCCGATCTACCGGCAGAACTGCCGGGAGTATACGGTGCTGCGCACAGAAAATTTTGGGGATCTGGTGTTTATGGAAGTAGGGGCTATGCTGGTAGGGAGGATCTGTAACTATGAACCGGGAAGAAGTTCTTTTGTCCGAGGCCAGGAAAAAGGGCGGTTTGAATTTGGCGGGTCCACTATTATTCTTCTTCTGCAGGCTGGGACGGTGGAGATCCGGCCAGAAATCCTGCGGGCTTCCGCCCAGGGGCGGGAATTCCCGGTGCGTATGGGGGAAGCCGTTGGCCGGCGGCCGGGAGACAAACTGGACTGGTGAAAATGTTAAAAACTGGCTGTTTTAAAAGGGGCAAATTTCCTCTATGATAATGCCAGTGCCCACGGGGCCGGCTGGTTCCGGGGCAGTGCGGAAATGCGGCGAGGAGGAATATATGAGTGAGCACAATCATCAGAAAAAAATTGCGGTGATCAACGACCTGTCTGGCTTTGGCCGCTGTTCCATTGCCGTGGCGCTTCCGATTATTTCCGTGATGAAGATCCAGTGCTGCCCGCTCCCCACGTCCATTTTTTCCAACCATACCGGTTTCCCCAGCTTCTTTTTTGATGACTATACAGACCGGATGCTGCCCTACATGCAGGAGTGGAAAAAGCTGGATCTGCAGTTTTCTGGGATTTGTACCGGCTTTTTGGGCTCTAAGGAACAGATCCGCATGGTGATCCGTTTCCTGCAGGAGTTTGGGCGCCTGGACAGCTGGGTTTTGGTGGACCCGGTGATGGGGGATCACGGAAAGCCCTATGCCACCTACACGGAGGAGATGTGCCAGGAGATGAAGAAGCTGGTGGCCTATGCGGATATTTTGACGCCAAACTTGACGGAAGCCTGTATTCTTACGGACACGCCGTTCCGGGAGGAGCACTGGAAGCGGTCTGAGCTGAACCGGTTGGCTGCCGCCCTCAGCGACCAGGGGCCGGAGAAGGTGGTTATTACCGGCATCCCCCAGGGGGAATTTATCGCTAACTACTGCTATGAGCGGGGGAAAGAGCCTTCTGTTCTCCGCACCCACCGGGTGGGGACCCAGCGTTCTGGTACGGGGGATATTTTTTCAGCTATTGTGGCAGCGGATGCGGTAAACGGCGTGCCCTTCCAGCAGTCGGTGCGGAAGGCATCCCGGTTCATCAAAAAATGTATTGCCCGCTCCATTGAGATGGACCTGCCCTTGACGGATGGGGTTTGCTTTGAGGAGTTTCTGGGAACCTTAAAATAATGCAGAGCCGGAGCCCTGGGGCTCCGCGGACAGCAAGAGCAGAAAAGAGGAAAATGCCATGACAATCTTATATGAAGTGGGAAGCGGCCTGTATGTGAACCTTACCAACCGCTGTCCCTGTGCCTGTACCTTCTGCCTGCGGCAGACCCGTGATCACATGGAGGATTCCGGCAGCCTGTGGCTGGAGCACACTCCCACCCTGGAGGAGGTGCTGGCGGAGTTTGATAAATTTGATATGAGCCGTTACAAGGAGCTGGTTTTCTGCGGCTTCGGGGAGCCCATGGAGGCACTGGAAGTGCTGCTGGCTACAGCCCGGTATGCCAAAGAGCACTTCTCCATCCCCATCCGCATCAATACCAACGGCCTGGGGGACCTGATCCATGGGAAACCGGTGGCGCCGCTGCTGGAGGGGCTCATTGACACCGTGTCCATCAGCCTGAATACCCCGGATCCCAAGCGTTACCTGGAGCTGGTGCGCCCCAAATTTGGGGAGGGATCCTACGAGGCCATGCTGCAGTTTGCCCGGGACTGCACCCGCTATGTGCCCCATGTGGTGTTCACCACCGTGGAGACCACGCTGACGCCGGAGGAGGAGGACCAGTGCCGGGAGATCTGCCGGTCCGTGGGGGCCCAGTACCGGATCCGGCCGTGGGTGGACTGAAAAAAGCTTTAAAATTTTTCAGTGAAAAAGAAAGGTGTGGGACCAATGGAGAATTCCCACCAATATCTGGGGATCCAGCGGATTGGGCGGCGCATACCGGGAATTAAACCGAAAAGCGGCGCAGATACCGTGAATCCGCGGGACTTCCCGGTCATCCGTAAGTCCGGCAGCGGCGGACGGCCGGGGGAAGGTTTTCCTCCAGCCGTCGCTGTGTCTCAGGGGCTGTGCCGGGCAGCAGCGGCCCCTGGGTCTGGGCGGTGATTCCCTCCCCGGCGTTGGGATATTTTTGGGAGTACAGGGCGTCTGCCGTAAAGGCCAGAATGAGGACTGCACAGATCGCTGCCAGCTTTTTTTCCGATAGCTTCTGAATAGCATTGTCCAGCAGTGGTGCCAGCACGTAGACAATGGCCAGGCCCCCCACTCCAAAGACCAGCAGGCCCTCGGCGCAAATGCGGCCGTGAAGGTTCAGGAAATAGCCGCTGTAATCCCACCAGCGCATACCGGTCATCTCCTCCAGGAAATAGGAGGTAAAGTATTCCAGAATACCGCACATGACAACGGTGGCGATAAATTCCACCAGAGGCTTTTTGCGGAACCGGTTCAGCAGTGTTAAAATCAGCACACCGCCGGTGCCGTAGATGGGAAGCCAAGGGCCGTGCATGGTTCCCCGGTTCACAAATTCTCCGGCAGTGACCAGATGAAGGCTTACCTCCCAGAGCCAGCCGATGAAGGAGAAGATGAAGAACATCAGGACCAGGGACCAGACGGTGTAGTGGCGTACATAGTGCAGGATATCGATCATCTGCCGGCGGTTTTCCTCCGGAATTGGATACAGGCGTGTGGGATATATTTTTCCTTCTACCGCCTCCACTAGATCATCCACCCGGACACGCTGGGCCTGCTGTTCCTCGTAATCTCGTTCCCGTTTGGTGCGAAGGATCAGAATGCCAAAATTCCGGGCCAGGAAGCCTCTCCAGCCCTGCAGGTGAAGGTTGTCATCGGACTGTTCCAAAATGGCAATCACATCCCCGTAGGTCTCTTCCATGACTTCCGGAGAGGGCCGCTCATACAAATAGCGATCATTGAGATATTCTGTCCCGGGAATTTGCTTTTCTTTTGCCAGGCAGCGAAGCTCGGCATAGTACTCAGAAAAGGTGGCTACCTGATAGGGATTTTTCCAAAAAACGTTGGAAAGGCCTAGCGTTAGGATCCCCAGCAGATCCCATCCCAGGAAGGAGAGTTCCCAGACAAAGCACTGCCATTTATGCCCTTTCATCATTTTTCGGGACAGCCGGATCGCGCGAAGCGTGGGTATATCCGGATTTTCCGCTACAATGTAGGGAACCAGAAAATAGGAGTAGTGTTTGATGAAGCCGCCGATGACCGTGAACGACCAGAGCAGCTGGAACAGCCAGGTGACAAACATAGTCCAAGCGGTAATCAGCCATTTTCGGATCCGCAGCAGATAGATGAAACGCTGCAGAGGTACTTTTTCATAGCAGCGGCCTTCCAGGAAAATACGGCGGGAGATGACAATATATAAATTCTGCAGCAGATACCAAAACACAAAGAAAAATAGAAGGCCGGCCAGGATTACCAGGGCTAGGCCTAAACTGTCGGAACCGGTGAGGGAGCCAGCAGTTGCGGCAATCGTTACCAGAATGGATCCGGAGGAAATCTGGTTGACTATTTTGGCCAAAACCCCCTGGGTACGTCCCAGGACAGGGGTTCCGGCCGCACGCTTCCTTTCCAAAATTTCTTGGGATTTTTGGCGCCCCCCTTCCAAATCCCCTTCCAGCAGATCCTCCAGCACATCCGCAAATTCCACCCGGCGTTCGGAAATGACAAAAGACTCCGAAGGGAGCTCATCCGAAACCGAGGCGCTGGATGTTTCCGTAGTCACAATGTGCAGTTCCGAGAAGGTAAGGGAGCTTGTAAACTCTGCGCTGATAAAGGAGGCGATCAGGCAGACTGCCACAAAAATCAGATAATGTTCTTTCATGGACGCCCGGGCTCTGCGCTTCAGTTCCTTCCGTGTAAACATGGGACGGTTTCTCCTTCTGTTTCCGCCCGGCAGAAAACGATTGGAATTCCGTCTGAGCGAATGTCATGCCTTTTCATGGTAACGGATTTGTGAAACACTGTCAAGTGAGAAAAGCAGACAGGGTTTCCACGAATTGCCGCAGGGGAAGAACGGAGGTTATCGTGCTTCCAGCCCCCAAAAAAGGGCCAGATAACAGGCAAAATCCCCGATCCGTTTCCGGTCCTCCCCCAGGGCCTCCTTCCAGGCGGCGCCGGCGTCCCCTTGGAGCCGGGCGAGAATCTGCACGGAGTTGAGGAAGGCATCGTGGGCGTGGGTGCGGCTGCTGTCCGTTCCCTGCTTTTGCTCCCGGGTCAGCAGGTTCCAGCCGGCCCGGATGTGGGCGTATTTGACGGCCCGCTGGCAGAAGGTCTGGTAAAGCCCTGCAATATCCGGGTCGCGGGTGTCGGTGTGGGAGCGGATGGCCTCCCAGATCCGGGAGGCTTCCTCAAAGGTCAGTGTCTGGGAATTCATAATTGTCCTCTCTTTCTTGGCTGTGTCCTCACTTTTTCGCGAAAAATGGGGGACGTCTACGGTGCACATGCGCAGACGGATCTCTTCAAGAGGAATACCGCTGTGCGAGCCGCCTGCGGTAGTCACTCTGGCTGCGGCGGATTTCCGCCTCCAGATCGTCTTCCTCCTCCAGAATCTGGAAGTATTTCCGGAATTCCGGATCCAGGGCCACTGCGTCCTCCTGAATGTGCACCACGTTTTCACTGCGATAGTTTTCGTAGAGAATATCCTGGGAGGTTACGTGAAGCTGGCCGCTGTAGATGTTCAGCGCCTTGTCCAGATCACCAAACAGGATACTCTCTGGGTTGGTGTCACATTTTTCATACATCAGGTCCACCACCGAGTAGGGGGCCCAGAAATACTGGCCGTCCTCCTCCAGTTCCAGATTCAGGAAGCGGACAATGGCGTAGCAGCAGGATCTTCCCCGCAGGATTTCCTGCACCTTCCTGCCGTCCGGGCTCCCCTCCTTCCAGCTCTGCAGGTACTCGGAGCCCAGCACATACAGGCCGGTGCCGGAGGCGTTGTCCAGAAGCAGGGGAATCACCGCCCGGGTCATCCGGTTGTCGCAGGCAAAGTCGTACACGTCCTCCAGCTTTTCCTGAAGCTCTGGCTGCCCGGCAATCCAGGCGGCGGACATGCGGCTGACGGAGGAGAGTTCCTCCAGGGAGAGGCCCTTCCGGCGGAAGTAATAGTCCAGCAGCTTCAGCGGCACGGTCTTGATCCGGGCCGGGTTCCGGCGGGGGGCGGCGGGGATGCCGTCTTCCGTGCGCTTCCCGTCCTCTGGGGGCAGAGGGAGGCCAGCATTGTACAGAAACTGGGCTGCCTCGGCGTATACATGCAGGTCAATGGTACGGCCCAACGCCTGCTCCCAAAATCCGGGGGGCAGTTGGCCGTCTTCCGATTCCTCTGCCCGCCGGAGGGCATCCAGCACCGGCTGCCGGCGTTTCCGGCTGACCTTGGCCTCCTCCGCGCTTTGGCGCAGCTGTTCCCGGAAGGCAGCGGCAGCGGCGGCCATCCCCGGGAAGTCCCCCTGTCTCCGGAGGGCAGCGGCCAGCTGGAGAAAGTCGTAATAGCGGCACAGGAGCTCCACACAGGGGTGCTCCCGGTCGCTTTTCCGGGGGCGGCGGGAGCTTCGTTTCCTGGCCGGAGCTCCTTGGTTTTCCCCGGGCGGCACCGGGGGAGTGCTGTCCGGGTCCGCCGGCACCGGGGCTTCCAGGCTCTCGCCAGCCGGTGCCAGGGCTCCCTGGCCCCTGGCGGCCTCCGTGGACGGATCCGCACTGGCCCGGAGCCCCTCCCACCGGGCTTTCCGGGCCTGTACCAGCGGGTGCCGCCGCTTTTCCTCCCGGAAATAGCCGCAGAGCAGAGAGCGGCTTTCCCGCAGGAGCATGTCCTGCCAGAGATCCTGCAGGAAGGTATCCTGAAATTCAGCCATGGGAGCCCACCTCCTCCGGCTTCCGGCTCAGCTTCCGGAACCGTTTGTTGGACTGGCGCAGCAGGGAGACGGCAGTAAAATAGGCGTTGTCATCCTGGATGTGGGAGAGGCCGTGGCTTTCTGTAAACAGGCGGACTGCCCCTTGGATCAGAGCCGGCAGGGTGTCGATGATGCTCTCCAGGGAAAACTCGCCGACGTCCGGAATGTCGCCATAGTCATAGTTCACGGCATATTGGCGGTTTTTAAAGTGCAGATACCGGCGCACAAACTCTTCCGGCTGGGCGAACTGTTCCCGGATCTGGCTGGCCTCCTCCTGCCGCAGCCGCTGTTCCTCGTGCTCCCGCTCCAGGCTTTCCGGACTGCGGATGGCCGGCTCCTCGGAATCCGCCGCAAACAGCTCCGGATCCGAACAGAGCGCATCCATTTCCCGGGCGTAGGCGGAGGGGGTACGGCTCCAATTCCCCAGCTCGGCCTGCAGGTAAAAGGGCAGCTGCCCAAAATAATCTTTCCGGGACTCTTCCGGATAGAGGTCGGAGAGATATCCGCCGGTGAGCAGATGGTAGAGCCAGGAGGCCGGACGGTACAGTCCTTTCAGGTTCGCATACCGGTTACCTGCCGCTTCCGCTGTGGCCTCTTCCACGTACAGCTGGATCTGGCTGCTGTAACGCTCTCCGGCGAACCGGATCAGATCCTGGAAGGTTTGCGTGCCGCCGCCGGTGTTTCTCCAGGGGTTGGCCTCGGACACCCGGAGGGCACAGTAAAGAAAGCTCTGCAGGAACTCCTCCTCCTGGGGAGAAAAGGCTGCGGCGGCGCCGTAGGTCAGCTCAATAAACTCTTCCATGGTGCCTTCCGACCGCTCTGCCTGCCGGAGCTGTTCTTTGCTGTATTCCCAGTAGATATAGGCGCAGTGGGTCAGCTCCCGGATAAAATCCCAGGTTTTTTCCTCGCTGTAGCGCCCGCTTTCATCCCGGACAAAGGGGAGAATGCTCTCTCTTTCCCCGGTGATGGCGGCGGTGTAGCGCTCTATTTCCTCCCGGAACAGCTTTTCCCGAAATTCCATCAGGGAAATGTCCTGGGTGCTGTATTCCTCAACCGATTTCATGAGATGTTCCTTCCTTTCCGGCGGATGGCCGCCGCACCACCAGTATAGCAGATTTCCGGGGGATATGCCATACCGGGCGGCGCGGCCGGCGGATGGGGCTGGGAAAACGGTTTGCCGGGCAAGGCGGCAAGCCGCCGGTCAGGCTTCCAGCTGGTACTCGCTCTGATCCCAGTGGAGGAAAATCTGGTCATCCAGCAGCTGCTGCAGGCGGTTGCGCAGGTAGCGGACACCCATGTGGTTTTCCTCTGCCTCCCGGATCAGCTGCTGCCGGGTCTGGCTGTCCAGGTGCAGCCGGACGCCGTATTGCTGCTCCAGCTGGTGCAGCGGGGAGAGGGCGGTATCCTCCAGGATGTGGTCAAAATCCTGGGCCCGCATGGGGGCCAGCTGGACCACCTGGCCGATGCGCCCGGCAATCTCCAGCCGGATATGGGCGTACTGAACCAGGTCCTCCGGGGAGATGGCCAGCTGATACTGGTCGTAGGAGGAGGGGGCTTCCACCGGATTCCCAAAGCCGATGGAGCGTGGGGCCAGCCCCTGGGCCTTGGCCTCTGTCAGCCTCTCAAAGCTGCCGCAGAACACGAAGCTGATGGAGGAGCTGTCAAAGTCCAGGGCGGGTTTTCCCTTGTCCTCCGGGTAGAGGATGCGGCCGCCTTCAATGAGCTTCAGCAGCTCATTCTGCCCGGCTGCGCTGAAATCGCTGCCGCCGGAGCCCACCCGGGGTTCGCAGAACTTGTCGAACTCATCGAAAACCACAATGCACTGCTGGATTTCCGAAGGGCTCATATCCGTGAAAATGTCCCGGATTTTAAAGCTGCCGGACCAGCCCTCCATGGTGATGGCGGTGGAGTCCACAATGCGGATGCTGGGGTACAGCTGCTGGGCGGCCCGCCAGATTTCCGTCTTGCCGCAGCCAGTGGGGCCAGCCATCAGCAGGTTCCGCTTCCGGTGGTGCAGATGGTTGTAGAGGAGCATGGCGGCGGCCTTTACCGCCTCCTCCTGGCCGTAGATCCGGGCGGCCAGAAAGGCGTAAATCTGCTGCGGCGTCATCTGGTCCGGTGTCGCCGGCTTGGGGCGGGAAGCGGCGCTCTTTTTGACAGCCGGGGGCTCCGGCTCCGGGGCAGGGGAGGCCTGTTTGACGGCCTTGGCGGCATCCTGCAGGTTTTGGACGAAGCTTTGCTCCCAGTCATCGTCCGTAAATTCCTGGAGCCAGTCCTCCTCCCCTTCGTCCTCTTGGCAAACCTGCGGAATGGCATCCTCCGGCGTGAAGGCCGTCACCGAGGCGGCATAGCACTCTGCCAGGATCTCCGCCAGCGCGGCGGCCTGGTCTGCCGGCAGCTCGATCTTCTCCAGGGCCGCCTGCAGCAGCTCAAAGGAGCTTTTGCTCTGGGCCATCTGCCAGAAGGTGGACAGCTCTTCCGTCTCGCTGAGAAGGGCGCCGTACGCGTCATCCGATAGGGAATCAAACTGGCCCAGCTTGGCGTCCCGGACAAAATCCTTGGCGGGATTGGTCTGTGGCCAGCGTCCGCGGCCGGCGGAAACCTCGGTGAGGATATTCCGGAACCACTGTACACAAATGGATTTTCTCATAATCTACTCCTTTCCTTGATTTTGCCGATCTTCACACGGCATCCAGCGTTTTTCTTGTGTTGTGGGAGGGGAAGAAGATACCCTCTCCGGTGCCACAGACAGTATAGACTCCTGAAAAAACATTCTCGTAAATTTTACGAGTGACACAACGATGCGGATTGCGGCCCTGGAATGCAGCCGTGAGAGGGGAGGGAATCCTTTTTCGTCCTTCCAAAAAATCCTGCCACAAAATTTGCCCCGCATTGATGCGGAGTGATTTTTACAGTATTCTACAGAGGGAGAGTACAACGAAAGGAGAATATGGATGAAAAGGAAAATCCTAATTTGGGCAATGGCGCTTTTGACGGCAACAGCCGGATTGTCCGGCTGCGCCGCGGATGAGGGGGCGGCGAATTCGGATCCGGTGGAGAGCGCAGCTGTCTCAGACGCGGCGCAGGATGAATCCGGAGAGGCGGCGGAATCTTCCGTTGAGGAGACGGAGGAAGACGATACGGTTTATACGGATGAGCAGTATTTCCAGTATTCCCACTATATGGAGGAAGATGAGACAATTAGCATTTCCGGGTATACAGGGACTGACACGGAGGTGGTGATTCCCAAAACCATTGATGGATACACGGTGGAGTGTATTGATCAATACTCTTTTACCGGCAATACGGATATTACGAAAGTGGTGATTCCGGACACCGTAACACGCATCGGTGAGGAGGCGTTTCGCAACTGTTCCAACCTGGAAGAAATCGTCCTGCCGGACAGTACCATATCCATCCGGGCTTACGCGTTTGACGGAACCGCCTGGTATGAGAACCAACCGGATGGGATGATGTACATCGGAAAGGTTGTGTATGGCTATAAGTGCGACAACATGGAAGAGATTACAGCGGTGGAGATTGCGGACGGTACCCTGGGGGTTGCGGAGAGAGCGTTCTTCAATTTTGTAAATTTGAGCGAAATTTCAGTCCCGGACAGCGTCCTGTCCATTGGGAGCCAGGCTTTTGCCGGAACCGCCTGGCTGGAAGCGGCTGAAAATAATACGGTGGTTTACGCGGGAAAGGTTGCGTACCTGTACAATGCCTCTTATACGTCTAATGCGGTGGCGGTGGAGCTGGAACCGGGAACCGTTGCCATTGCGGACTCCTGCTTTTCCGGGTGCGAGGAGCTGTATTACATCGGCCTGCCGGACGGCTTGGTGCGGATTGGGCGCGCCGCGTTTCAGGGCACCGGTCTTACGGCGGTGGAGCTTCCGGACAGTGTGACCACCATAGGCGGTGCGGCATTTTTCACCTGCCATAGCCTCAGCAGTATCACGATCCCGGAGAGCGTGACCTATATTGGGCAGTCGGCGTTTCAGTCCTGTGAGAGCCTGACGATCCAAGGCCATGAAGGCTCCGTGGCGGAAAGCTACGCGGATGCCTACGATATTCCGTTTACAGAGATCAACTGATTCAGGAAGCCTCTCCCCCGGCCGGAAGATCAGGGGGGCGGGAAGAAAAGGCGGCAGATTTCCATGGGGTAGGGAAATCTGCCGCCTTTTCTTCTGAAAGGTAGGATTGCGGGAGTGCGTAAGCGCGGAGCAATCCGAGGGCTTCTATAATCCGTGGAGCCCGTGCCGGCGGGCAGGAAAGCTTACTGCCACAAATAGTGTGGCTGCCCGTCCGGAGTGATCAGAGAGACCTGGCGGATGGCATCCTGCAGAGCCTGGCTGACGCCGTCTTCCACCATGCGCTCTTCAAGATCATCGGCGATGGTTACCATCCGGATTCCGTTCCCCCGGTATACCTCAACGATATATTCGGGGTGGAATCCTTCCGGATCCGGGGCATCCTCCTCCAGCACATACACGTAAAGGCTGTAGAAATGGAGGCCGGAATCATTGATATGGACATACAGGACATATAAGCCATTCAGGTAATCCGTGTCCTTCTCCATCTCTTCCCAACTGAGACCTCCGTTCTCCAGGAACAGCTCTGCGGGAAACTCCATCCGCCATCCATAGTCCGGGTCTGTGTACTCCTGGGGGGTGTCAGAGTAGTAGGAAGCCTGACCTTGGGCGCTGTCTAGAAGCCGGAACAGGTTTGTCTCCGTGCCGTCCGGCAGGGTAACCGCAACCCGATCGGCGGAGGAGTAGAACAGCTCCCAGCTCTCCTCCCAGGTCTCCGGCAGGGCAGTGCCTTCCGGAAAGACTCGCTCTGGATTCTGTACAAAACGCAGGCAATCCATCTGCAGCCAGACGCCGTTTCCCAGGTCTGCATCCTCCTCCCCGGGGGTGTCCGTCCGCAGGATGGAGAACATCTGCACGCCATCCAGGCTCAGGGTCAGCCGGTCATCCGTGGCGGTGCACTGTACCACGTTTTTCAGCTCCATGGGAAGGGTAAGGGAGATGCCCAGCCCTTCGCTGGCCCAATGAAGGCTCTGGTCGCTTCCCAGCAGCAGCGGAGCCAGTTCTGTCTCCTCGCCGTTCGGAGAGGTCAAGACAATGGCGTCCAGGTTGGCCAGCATCACCTCCCAGGCTTCTGCCAAGGCGGCTTCTTCCAGTTCTCCGGCATACTCCGAGAGAGAAACGCCATCGGGGGTGCTTAGGCCAAGCCAGACATTCTCTGCGATCTCCGTGCTGTACCATCCGGTAATCCCATCCGGGTCTATGTCCCCTACTGTAATCCGGAAGGCTCCCTGGGAGGTCTGGCTTCCCTCCGTGTCGATCCCGTAAACACTGACTTGAGCAGATTCAAAGAAGGTACCGGCGTTGTCAAAGCCGATCTCCAGTCTGGTCTGGACATAGCCTGCCATCTCTTCCGGCAGGGTCAGGCTCCAGTCGCAGAGGCAGCCATAGAGGGACAGGCCGCTGGCAGGGTCGCTGGAATCCTGTAGGTTCCGCAGCAGTTCCTCCCCGGAATAGGTGCGGGAGGGGGTGTGTACCCGCATGGCCCGGCCCCCCTGCTGCACCAGAGCCAGCTGCTCCTGGGTAAGGTTGGTTTCCGGGTTCTCCTGGTAGACCAGGCCGGCAATATCCATGCAGTACAGGTAATCCGTGTCCAAATACAGCGGTATCTGGTCATAGATCCCGGAAGTGCTGGGTTCCACCGGTATGCGGTCGATGGTGATCAGGGAGACGGAATAACGGTCAGTAACCAGGCGAAGGCTGAAACCCTCGCCGTCCCCCAGCTCGCACAGCTCCATCAGCTGGGCAGGGATTTCCAGCCGGATTGAGGTGCCGTCCCCCCAGACGGAAACCTCCTCCATCTGTGAAAGGTCCAGCGTGGTCTCGGACAGGGAGGAGGAAGGGCTGCTCTGGCCACTCCCTCCATTCCGGTTTAGAAGGAATACAGCGCAGAGAACCACTGCCGCCACCGCCGCCCCTGCCAGAAACAGCGGCCGCCGGGAGCGGGAGCCCTGTCTCTGCATCGGCTGAGGCTCCTGTTCAGGCTGAGGCTCCTGTTCAGGCTGAGGCTCCTGCCCAGGCTGAGGTTCCGGCGTAGGCTGAGGTTCCGGCGTAGGCTGAGGTTCCGGCATCGTCTGAGATCCCTTCATCGCTTGCGGTTCCGGCGCAGTCTGGTCCTCCGGCGCCTCCGCTGCTACCGAAGGCTTCTCCACTGGGGCGGAAGCTTCCAGCGATGCCATGAGCTCCCGGATGGAACCGAAGCGGTCTGCCGCCTCCAGGGACATTCCTTTCTCTATGGCCCGGGCGAAGGCGGGGGTCACCCGGATGTCCGGCAGCTGGTCCAGGGGCAGCAGCTGGTCCTGCTTCCGGCGGGAGGCGGCGTCCTGGGGAAGGACGCCGCTGACCATCTGGTAGAGGACGGCGCAGCAGGCGTAGACATCCGTCCAGGGGCCCTGGCGGCTGCCGGTGTGGTACTGCTCCTCCGGGGCGTAGCCAGGCTTCAGGATGACGGTGAGGTTTGCTTCCCCGGCGGCATATTCCCGGGCCGCCCCAAAATCTATGAGGGTCAGGGAGCCGTCCGGCCCCAGGATCAGGTTTTCCGGGCTGATGTCCCGGTGCAGGATCCCTCGCCGGTGCATTTCGCTTACGGCGGCCAGAACCGGGTGCATCCGCTGCAGCGCTTCCTCCTGGGAAAAACGCGCATCCGGCTTCCGCAGGCAGCGGGCCAGGCTGACGCCGGGAACATAGTCCATAATCAGATAGCAGGTGCCGTTCTCGCTGAAGCAATCCCGGAAGGGGACAATGCCTGGTATATCTTTGGCCTGGGACAGCAGGTAGGCTTCCTGCCGGAAACCTTCCATGGCCTTCCGGAAGGCCGTCTCCTGCTCCGGGGACAGGGGGAGGACCTGCTCCTCCTCCCGCCGGGCCAGCTCCTCCGGAAAGAATTCTTTGACAGCCACCTGTTGTTCCTGGACCAAATCCATGGCCCGGTAGAGAATGCCAAAGCCGCCGGCACCGATACGGGAGCCCAGCAGGTAACGGCCGCCGATGACGGTAAACAAAGGAATCAGCCGGGGGTTGGTGTTGGCCTTCTCCCAGGAAAAGCCGCAGTGGGGGCAGGGCTTTTGCGGATCCTCCCAGCTGCCCAGGCAGCCCGGGCACAAGTGGTCTATATTCAGCATACAGCGTACTCCTTCCCTTGCAAATCTTTCCTTATTATAGCATTGGATGGCGGAAGGATGGGGGCGGGGGGCTTTTTGACTGTGGCAGAACTTTTGCGAAAATGTGTCACAGTTTTTGTCACAGAATGGATTCAGCATTCCCGGGTGATGTTCCGCGCATGTACGGGGAAGGCTGTATATCCGTTGTGCTACTTCTCTGCCATAAACCGCCTCCTCTGCCATAGAGTGGTAAGGAATTGAATAAAAGTGGTAAGAGTGTCAAAAATATTCAATAAAAACGAGGGAAAGAAGGAGAGTGACTTTTCCCCCATCGAACCGCACCGGACTCTGCGCCTCTCGGTCATAAACCTCCTCCCCTCGCCATAGGATGGTAAAAACGGGCACAGGAGAGTATCTGTGAAAGAATACATAGAGGAGAGGGCCGCTGCCATTGCCAACTATCTCATTGAGAGCAACGCCACGGTGCGTCAGACCGCAAAGAAATTTGGAATCAGTAAGTCCACAGTGCACAAGGACATTGTTGAGCGCCTGCCCCAGATCAATCCGGCGCTGGCCGCCCAGGCCCGGGTGGTTTTGGATGTGAACAAATCGGAGCGGCATATCCGTGGTGGTATGGCAACGCGGGAGAAGTATCTGCTCCACGGAGGACACCGCTGAGGCCGCCCGGATGTAAAGGCTCATCGGGGCGGGAGCCGCCCTGTGCAGGAATGGGGGAATGGCCATGGGGGCAGTTCTCCCATTTTTTGTGGAAAAAGAAACCGCTTTTCTGCTATAATAAAAATAATATGCTTTTGAAAGGAACACAACAGAGCAGGAGAACGTTGGTTTCAAGGGAGGTATGGGATGGACAAGGGAACCTTGCCGGAGGGCCGTGGGACAGCTGCCCGCACATATTCATCAGAGGAAACAAGAAAACCGCGGATCTGGTACATATCCGCCCGGGAGACGGGGAATTCCCCTCTGTTTCAGCAGGCGGCCTCCCAGATGGGGGTTTTGCTGACGGAACGGTATTTCAGCGTGGAGGGGGTAACCCAGAGTTCCCACCCGAGGGTCCAGGCCCTCCTGCGGGAGATTGAGAAGGCCAATCCGGATGTGGTGATCTGCCGGGGGCGGATGGAGCGGATCCTGCGCGAGGCCCGGCTGGATCACAAGATCCCGGTGATCCCCATCCAGTTTCTGGGTTCCAGCACCTTCTCCCTGATTGCCCACGTGCTGAAAACGCATCCGGAGGAGCTTCCGGCCTCCGGCGCCAAGGCGGCCGTGTTCAGCCACAGGCCTCTCCTCTACAACCGGGAAACTGTCCGTTTCCTGTTTCACCTGGAGCTGGTGAACATGATCCTTGAGGATACCCGGCCGGAATATATCCGGCAGAAGCTGCGGGAGGCACAGGCGGAAGGGGCATCTTTTGTCCTGGGAGGCATGACGGTTAAGATGGAAGCGGACAAGCTGGGTATCCACTGTTACCATAACCCGGAGGCGGATGAGTACGAGTCCTTCTACCGGACCCTGGAGCTGGCGGTGGTGGTGGTGTCCAATACCCGCCGGCAGAGGGAATCCCGGCAGATGCTGGAGGGGGTGATGGACTACGCCTTTGAGGGGATGGTCCTGCTGGACCCGGAGGGGCAGATCAGCTACTACAACTCCCGGATTAAGCAGCTGGTGGAGGCGGAGGGCGGGGAACTGCTGGGCCGCCCGCTGTGGGAGGTGATCCCGGAGCTGGACCGGAAGCAGCTGCAGCTGGTGCTGGAGCGGGGGGAGAACATCTATGGAAACATCCTGCGGATCCGGGAGCGGGTGGTGCTGGTCAATGCGGTGCCCTATAAGCGGAACGGTGAAATCCAGGGGGCCATTGTCCACATCAACCAGAAGGAGCAGGTGGAAAACCTGGAAACCCAGATCAAGACGGAGATTTACACCAAAGGCCGGGTGGCCCGCTACCATTTCCCGGACATCAAAGGGGAGTCGCCGGCCATAGAGGAGTGCCGCTACCAGGCCAAGCAGTTTGCCAAGCACCACGCCAACATCCTTTTGCTGGGGGAATCCGGAACCGGCAAGGAGCTGTTTGCCCAGAGCATTCACAATTACAGCATGCGCAAGGACCAGCCCTTTGTGGCGGTGAACTGCGGGGCCCTCCCCATGAGCCTGCTGGAGAGCGAGCTGTTCGGCTACGTGGGAGGCGCCTTCACCGGGGCCTCCCGCCAGGGCAAAAAGGGGCTCATTGAACAGGCGGACAAGGGCACCGTGTTCCTGGACGAAATCTCCGAGATGGACCTCCAGGGACAGGTGCGGCTGCTGCGGGTGCTGGAGGAGCGGGTGATCACCAAGGTGGGGGACGACCGGGTGATTCCGGTGGATGTGCGGATTATTGCCGCCTCCAACCGGAACCTGTACCAGATGGTGAAGGAAGGGCGCTTCCGGGCCGACCTGTATTACCGGCTGCACGTGCTGACGCTGCGGATTCCCCCGCTGCGGGAGCGGGGGCGGGATGTGCTGCTGCTGGCCAGGGAATTCCTGGACCGGTATGGAAAGGCGGCATCCAAGGAGCTGCAGCTGACGCCGGAGGCCGAGGAGCTGCTGCTGGCCTACCGCTGGCCCGGCAACGTGCGGCAGCTGCGGAATTTTTGCGAGCGTCTGGCGGTGATCAGCAACCAGAAAATCCTGGGGGAGGAGATGATCCGCAGGCAGCTGCAGGAGATTTACGCGGAGGACCTGGAAGCCGCCGGAGTGGGGAGCCTGACGGAGGAGGAACGGGGCCAGCCGGAGCGGCAGCCCCTCTCCCCCAAGGAGGAGAAGGAGTACCGCCGGCTGACGGAGGCCCTCAACGCCTGCGGCGGAAACCGGACCCAGGCGGCAGCCATGCTGGGTATGGCCCGCTCCAGCCTGTGGCGGAAGATGAAAAAATATCACATAGAAGAGTTTTTTCCTGAGTGATGCAAAAAAATAAAACAGAAGCGGAGCATATTGAGACAAGTGTTTCAATGTGCTTCGCTTTTTTGCAACTCCGGATGGGCAGGCTGGTTTGTAAAATTTTTGTAAAATCCGCGTTTTCAGGCGGATTTTGGGGGATTTTGCGTTCTTCGAAAAAAGTTGGCACAGAGTTTGCTTCCTATACAGACAGAATATTTCTTCAAACGTTTGTGAAATATGCCTGTGGAAGGAGGAGGTAAATCGGAGTATGGCATTAATCCTATGTATTGCCGCCATTGTGGTTGCGGTGGCTCTGGGTGAGCGGCTGAAGATGAACACAGGGATCGTGGCCATGTTTTTCGCGTTCCTGATCGGGTATTTCCTGTTGGGGAAGCAGATCGAAGAGATCATCACGTACTGGCCGGTGGACATTATGTTCTATCTGCTGTCCATCTCCTTGTTTTTCAACTATGCGGCCCTCAACGGCACCATGGAGGTTTTGGGGAGGAAAATGCTGGGGGTCCTGGGCGGCCGCCGGGCCCTGGTCCCCTGGGCCATCACCCTGGTCTGCGCCGTGGTGGGCGGCCTGGGCGCCGGCGCTTCCACGCCGGCCATTGTAGGGCCCTTTGCCTTTTCCATGGCCCTCTCTTCCGGCATCAACCCGGCGCTGACGGCCCTCTGCATCCTGTTTGGCAACCTGATTGGCAGCAACAACCCCTACAACGGGTATGGCGGCATTATCAGCAAGAACCTGATCATGGCCAACGGCGTGGATCCGGAGACGGCCACCGCCATGAGTAACCGGATCTGGCTCAACTGCTCGCTGATGTGCGTGGTGGTCATTGGCATTTTCTTTGCGTACTACATGGTCAAGGATCGGAAGAAAAGCGCAGGCACCGCGGAGGCGGAGAGGCAGGAGGCGGCGGAGCTGTCATCCAGCTCCTTTAACCCCAAGCAGAAGATCACCCTGGCCATTCTGCTGGCGGCCTTTGTGCTGATGGTGGTGCCCGGGGTGGTCAAGACCTGGTTCCCGTCCCCGTTCTGGGATACCGTGGCGGGAATCTGCAAGCCCCAGGCGGTCATGGTGGCCGGAGCGCTCCTCTGCGCCATCCTGGGGCTGGGGAAAGAGGAGGAGGTCATCCGGAAGGTGCCCATCCACACCATTGTGATGATCTCCGGCGTGTACATGCTCATTGAGATTGGCGTGCAGGCCGGGCTGGTGGAGCAGATCGGCCAGCTGCTGCAGGAGACGGTGCCGGCGGCCATTGTGCCGGGGGTGATTGTCCTGCTGGCGGCGGCGCTGAGCTTCTTTTCCAGCACCACGTCCACGGTTATGCCGCTGATGTACCCGCTGGTGCCCCAGCTGGCGGCGGCGGTGGGGCTGAGCCCGGTGGCCCTCTACAGCTGCATTTTCCTGGGAGGGCTTTCCACCGACGTCTCGCCGTTTTCCACCGGCGGCGCCCTGGCTATTGCCGGCTGCCCGGATCCGGGGATCAAGGATGAGCTGGCTTCCCGGCTGATCGGCTGTTCCCTGGCCATTCCTTTCCTGGTGATGGCGGCGGCGCAGCTGGGGCTGTTTAACCTGGCCGGATGAAAATGCAATAAGTGAAAGAAAGGAGATTGCCTTAAAATGGCAGAAGCAAAAACCAAAATCAAATTAAAAGACATTTTTAACCGCAACCTGATCCTGATCATTCTGGTGCAGATGCTCAGCGACTGCTCCATCAACTGGGCCAATTCGTTTATCAACGTGGGGGCCACGGCGGCGGGTGTCAGTGTAGGCGCCATTGGGATTGGCGCTTCCGTCTACACCATTGTAGCCCTCATCGGCCGGATGCCGGCGGGGGCCATGGCGGACTCGGACAAAAAGCGCATTGCCTTAATCGGCGCCATTGCCATCCGGACGGCGCTGCTCTTCTTCCTGGGGACCTTCGGCACCATGGGGGATGTGAATTTTGTTATCGCCCGTGGCCTGTACGGGCTTGGCTGGTGCCTGGTGGGCATTATCCTTCCGGCTATTGTGGCCATGCTCATTGATAAGAAAGTCATGGGTACCACCTACGCCTTCCTGACCGTGGCCCAGAACCTGGCTAAGAACTATGCCAAGGCCGGCGGCGTAAAGATGTATGATTCCTTCGGCATGATCCCGGCCCTGCTGGTGGCAGCGGCCTTCGCCGTAGGCGCCATTGTGCTGATCCTGTTCATTGACTTCAAGGATGAGAAGTTCCTGCAGGCCACCTCCAAGAAGAAAAAGACTGGCCTGAAGGCCCTGAACCTGAAATATGTGCCGGTCTGCTTTATGATGAGCCTGGTGGTGCTGGGCTGGTCTGCCCACAACAATTACAACAATGTGATTGCCACCGAGCGGGGGATTGACATTGCTTCCATCCTGCTGATTACAGGAACGGTCGCCTCTTTTGTGGGTTTTATCACCAATGCGCTGTGTGACTTTATCCACCCCAAGTTTGTGCTGTTCTTCCTGTATGTATGCCTGGGTGTTGGCATTCTGCTCACCGGCCACGCCTACACCTACAATTCCTTCCTGGCCGCGGAGCTGCTGTGCACCATCGGCGCTTCCTACAGCAAGATCATCAGTATCTTCCTGTTTAAGAACTGTGATCCCACGGAAAAGGGAAGTGTGCACGCCACCAACTATTTCTCCACGGATATTTTGAGCATGATCGCCGGTGCGGCCCTGGGCGCTATCCTGGGCAGCCTGGGCTACCAGAGAGGCTACGATGTCATCGGTATCTTTACCTTGGCGGTGGCCGTGGTGTTCATCCTGTTCGGCAGCCGGCTGATGCACATGGGCAGCCAGGAAAAGCAGGAAGAAGTGTAAGGAGTATGAATTTATGAGCGAGAACAAAAGAAATTCCCTTCCGGGGAAATACGAAGGCTTTGCGGAGCCGAAGTATGCGGGATTCATCATTGAATCCCGCTATGCGGAGGGCTTTGACGGAACCAAGCTGGGGCTGGACCTGGTGTTCCCCACCACTGCGGACGGCAAGAAGGCGGAGGGCAGGTTCCCGGTGATCCTGCTGATCACCCGGGGCGGCCGCATGAAGAAGTCCCCCAAGCGCAACGGCATTGACCTGATTGAGCGGTGCGTGCCCTACGGTTACGTGGGGGCGGTGCTGGAGAACCGGGGGGCCGGCGTGTCCTACGGCACCCAGGACAGCTTTGCCAGCATTGAGAACCGGAAAGACGTGAACACGGTCATCGACTGGATGATCGCCCAGGACTGGAGCGATGGCCAGGTGGCCACCATCGGCGGCTCCAACCGGGGGCTGATCCAGTTTGCCACGGCGGTGGCCAGGCCGGAGCCCAGCAAGGGCTTAAAGGGCATCACCCCCATTGTGTGCGACCCGGATTTCTATTACCAGGATTACCCCAACGGCGTCTCTGCCATCCCCATGCACCGGGTGAAGAATGTGTCCGGCAGCGACATCAGCGAGAAGCAGAAGACCAAGGAAGAGTTCCTGGCAGGGGATCAGGTGGAGCCGGTGGATGCAGATCCGGACGGCGCCATGGCCTACGAGGCCTACCTGACCGGCCAGTACGGCAAAAACAAACGGTTCATGGAGTCCCTGTTCCAGGCCCACATGTGCCGGGACGATGAAAACCCCAACTTTAACGGGGAAAAGACCAACATCACCATCCCGCCCATCACGGACATTGACGTGTTCAAGAAGACGGACATCCGGGTCCACCAGTTTGCAGGCCTGTGCGAGTCCGGCACCTTTGGCCAGATGGTGGCCGCCAAGGAGTGGGGCGGCAGCATTGTGCTGGGTCCCTGGACCCACCGGCAGTGCACCCGGTCCACGGAGAACGTCACCTACCCGGAAGGCCCCTTTGACATGCTGGCGGAGCACCACAAGTGGATGGACAACCTGCTCAAGGGTGTAGACAACGGCTTTGACAAGCGCCCCCCTTACGTTTACTACATGATTGGCGCTGAGGAGGGCAAGCGGTGGCGTTTTGCCGACCAATGGCCCCTGTCCACGGAGCGGCGGACCCAGTTCTACCTGACCCCGGACAAGTCCGGCACCTGCGATTCCCAGAATGACGGCACCCTCTCCCTGGAGAAGCCGGCGGAAACCCAGACCACGGATTACAAGGTGCGCACGGACATCTCCGTGTTTGACAACGGGGAGGGCAGCACCTTTGAGCGGATGGTCCTGACCTGGGACGGGGACATGGCCGAGGGCGTGGACAAGAAGGGCCTGACCTTCACCACCCTGCCCCTGTACGGCCGCTACAACAACGAGATGGCCGGGAATGTCTCCGTGGACCTGTGGGTCACCTGCGACCAGCCGGACGCGGACTTTGTGGTCTACCTGGAAGAGGTGGAGAAGAGCGGCGCCTCCCGGTATGTGTCCATGGGGATGCTGCGGGCCTCCCACCGGACCAGCGCGCCCCGGAAAGCCTGGGAGGAGATGGGGGCCACCTACCACCCCTGCCTGCGGGCGGACCAGGAGCGGTGCCTGGCGGAGGGCATGAAGGAGCCGGTGCATTTGCAGTTTGCGGTGGAGACCATCACCCGGCACTTTGCCAAGGGCAGCCGGCTGCGGTTCACCGTCACCTGTGCCAACACCAAGGCCTTCCAGCATCCTTATGATGAGGAGAACCTGCCCACCATCACCCTGTACCAGGGCGGCGACCATGCCTCCTCCATCACCGTGCCCTTTATTGAGCACGAGGAGAACGTGTACAACGGAACCGTAAAGACCGAGGGCTATGAGGGCCCCGGCACCCTGTACTTCTTCCCGGACAATGTGTACCTGTACTACAATGGCACCTGGAAGAAAATGGCGGCGGATTCCCCGGAGGCCCGGTATGAGATGACGGACGGGGAGGCGGTGTTTGGCGCCGGGTTCTCCTTCCGGATGGAAGGGCGGCCTCTGGAGGACGGCGTGATCTGCGATTACCAGGGCGGGGATCCCTTTATCCTGCCGCTGCCCTACCGGCGGCATCAGGTGGTGGACACGGTGCCCATTGCCCCCCACAGCCGCCTGCTGTTCCTGCCGGCGGTGAAGACCCTGTATGTGGAGGAGTACCGGATGGACAGCGGGGACGCCAAGGCGCCGGCGGTGCTGTACATGCACGGCTACAGCAGCAGCCCGTCCAGCCTGGGGAACATCCAGCTGGAGCTGCTGCGGAGGGGCTATGCGGTGATTGGCGTGGATATGCGCAATTATCCTCCCAACTGCTTCCCGGACTATGTGTATGACATGAAGGGCTGCATCCGGTACATCCGGGCCCACGCGGCGGCGCTGAAGGTAGACCCGGACCGTCTGGGCTGCAGCGGCCAGTCCCTGGGCGGCAATGCCACCCTGGTGGCGGCGGCCTCTGCCAGCGAGCCGGAGATGGAGGGCACCGTGGGCGGCAATCTGGGTGTGTCCAGCCGTCTGCAGGCGGTGACCGTGGGCTACGGCTGGTCGGATATTTTCCAGATGGGACCGGATCTGATGGATGAGTACAAGGACTTCCCGGAGGAGGTCCGCCAGATGAAGTTTGCCAACAGCGACGGCCCCAAGGCTCCCCTGGGGGAGGTGATCGGCTTCACCGGCGAGGGAAAGGGGATCAAGGCGCTGCGGGATTACGTGGAGCAGGGCAAAGAAGGCACCGATTCCTACATGGACCAGATGGTGGCTAAGGCCAGGGCGGCCAGCCCGGTGAACCATATCGGCCCGGATTTCCCGCCCACCGCCCTGTTCGGCGGCCTGGGCATGGTGCGGGTGGACATCCCCTACGGCCAGTCCCTGCGGACCTTTGAGGCCTGCAGCCGCTACGGCGCCGACTGCTTCCAGTTCACCAACACCAACGGCGAGTACGGAAGAAGCCAGCCGGTGGTCATGGGGATCTGCCAGTTCTTTGACGTGTACCTGAAGGGCGAGCTGCCCTACCACAAGACGGTGGCAGTGCCCGGCAGCACCACCGTGGTGGAGGATTACCGGGACCGGCAGCTGGGCTACGCCCCCTTTGTGAAGAAGGATGAGGCCATCTATGTGGCGGCAGAGTATCTGGAGCGGTTCCTGGGCAGCAGGCTGGAGAAGAAGACGGTGTCCCTGGAGGGACGGGACTATGTGGACACCGGCGACCTGGCGGAGACGGAGATCGGCTACAGGTACTATCCAGACAAGGATATGTGCGTGCTGGTGCCGGCCCCGGTGTGGCTGATTAATAAGCCCAAGTGCCGTACCTATTAACCAAAATTTCCTTATAGGAGTGTTTCATCTAAAAGGGCCGGGAGCAGAGAATCAACATCTCTGCTCCCGGCCCTTTTACCCCCGCTTTACTGTGAACATCTGGTAATCCGGGAAGTCCTGGTACACCAGTCCCGGTACCTCCTTCAGGGCAGTCTCCGGCAGATACCGGCTGCCATTCCGGGTTTCGCACAGCTCCTCCGGCACAGAGACGCCGAAGCTCTCCTCCACCAGGCCGGCGGGCAGCAGCACCGCTTCCTCCCAGATCACCGGCGCGTCCGACTCCCGGTAGGTGGCCAGCAGCTCCTTCTTTTTCCGGTCCGCCACCAGCTTGGGCTCCCGGGGCTCTTCCCGCAGCCAGCGGTTAAAAAAGTCCAGGTTGGCGTGGATGATCTCCGGCTTCAGGCCGTAGTCCCCCTGGGTGTTGGCAAACAGGAAGGCGGTGACATCGCAGGCGTGGAGCCTCTCAAAGGTCCGGAGGGACTGCTTCATGGCAATGTCCACCCGCCGCATGCCGTAGCCGCCAAAGATGGACAGGGGCGGCGCCGCCGGGGTGATATGGTACAGCGGCGAGCAGTCCCGGGCCTTCTGGAGCATTCGGTCCATATAAGGGTCTGTCCTCTCCTTCCCCTCTTCCAGGTAGCGGCGCAGCACTGCCATGCCCTTGCCGGGGCCGGCAAAGCCGATGGGCTCCGCGCAGGGGGCAAATTCCCCGTCGGTACGCTGGAACTTTTCCCGGATCATCTCCGGCTCCCCGGCGTACTCCTCCGCAATGTCCGCGCCCATGTACAGCACATCGCTCCAGGCAAAGCCGCAGGCCGCGGCCTGCAGACGGCTGGAGTATGCCAGGTTGCCGCCCACGGTGCCCTCCAGGGCCTCCTCGCCGCCGGAAACCGCGGCCATGAGGGTGGAGTTGCCGCCCAGGGAATGGCCGTAGCAGCCCAGCCGGTCCGCCTGGATGTTCAGCTCCTCCGCGTGGGCCCGCAGATACCGGATGCCGCCCTTCACGTCCTGGATGTAATCCGGGAAGTAGTTGGAGGGATAGTTCCGCAGGTCAATGCCGGCAATGGCGTAGCCGTTTTTGTAAAATTCCAGGATGGGCGCCGTCAGAGTGCCGTTGGTCTGGCCATAGCCATGGAGGAACAGGATGCAGGGCGTCTTCTCCCCGGCGGAGTCCGGATGGAACAAGTTGACGGTGAGGGTCTTGACCGTGGGCACGAACAGCCGGTCCGGCCGGGGCTCAATGGGCACCGTGTCCAGATATTTCTGGCGGAAGGCTGGCAGCGGCTGGAAGGGGGCGTCACTTCCCTGGAAATCCTGGATGATGCCATCCAGAATGGCCGGCCCCTGAACCTGGAAGGTGAAGCCGGCGGCAAAGCGGGCCTCGGTGCCGCACACGGTGTATTGGGCTTCCGGGGCGTCCGCCTTCATCTTTTTCCAGGTGCCCTTGGCGTACAGGTAAATGTGCTCGTCTAGGAAGTAGAGGGTGCCGGGGCCGGTGTAGCCCTCCATGGAAACCTGGCCGTTGTAGGTGGTCTCCGTGTGCTCCACAAAGGGGACGGAGATAAAGGAGGCGTGGTCCCCTCCCCGGTACAGCCGCACCGTGGGCAGATTCTCCTCGTTGTAAGGGTGCTGGCAAGCGGCCTTGTTGGCACAGGTGACGGTCAGGCGGATGCGGCTGTTTTTCCGGAAGCAGTAGACAATGGGGTCAATGGCAAACTGCAGGTGCACCGGCTTTTCCATGCCCTCGGCCAGGCAGCGGTCCACGTCCTCGGTCATGCTGGTGTGCCAGGTGGCGCCCATGCTCTCCCAGGCGGCGTTGGGGGCGGAGGTCCGGTGGGAAGCCCGCATCAGGCCGTCCTTGATATAGTGGGAGGTGCCGTCGGGCAGCACTTCCTCCAGATACACAATAAAGTCTGCGTCCGGCTGGTCGCAGGTGACCCACAGGTCCACGGAGACGCAGCCGGCCATCTGGTTGTCATAGACCGGGAACAGGGGCGGGGTGGTGTAGGTCAGGCCCTTCTGGTCCACGCCCTCGGCCATGTCCCCGTCCCAGGCCAGGTTCATGCGGCTGAAGGTGGAACCCTTGCCATCGCTGTTGTCAAAGACGGAGATGTCCGTGCGCACCTGGTATTCGTCCCAGGCCTCCGTCTCCGGCTTCTGCTGGCTCAGGACGCCGTCGTTGACCGAGGGGCAGGTGCCGGTGGGGCCGCCGTCCAGGTAGAAGGTGGCCCGGCGCTCCGTGGACAGGGGCCAGGAGTCGGCGTAGCGCCAGTTGGTCCCCTCCTTGGCGTTGAACACGTAGTAGCACACCGGCGGCGCCTGGTCAAAGCCGTTGTCCAGGCCCTTTAAAACCGCGTCAAAATACCGGTGGTACTCGGCGGTAAAGTCCATCATCCCCTCCGGCACCGCCGGGTTGCCCAGCCGGGACTGGAAGTGGTTCCAGGGCCCCATGACAAAGCTGCCGCCCTGCTCCCTGTAGTGGGCCAGCTGGCCCAGGGTGCCGGACTCCAGCTGCCCAATGAACTGGTGCTGGCGGATGTGTCCGGCTTTCCCCTCCCGGAAACGGAACAGGGGCGGAATCTCCAGGTTGGTCTTCCGGCCGCCGTGGACCGGATTGGGGGTATCCCGGTTCATGTTTACGTGCAGCAGGGCATCGGTAAAGGGCTTGTTTTTGCCAAACTGGCCGGTCTCATAGGCCTGATAAGCCTTGTCTCCCTCCGGGTCGTCATCCACCGGGCGCACCGCCTGCAGCAGCTCCGCCTTGGTCAGCTTGTGGGGGGTAAAGTCCGTGGGCAGCTGGGACATCTTGCGCACCGGTACCGCGGAAACCCCGTTGGGGTAGTTCTGATAGTAGAAGTCGGTGATGGCCACGGTGGGGGTTATGGCCGTCAGACCCTCCGGGCCGTAGGCCGCTGTGCACAGCTGCATGTAGGAACGGTTGGAAACGCCCATCATGCCTACCTTGCCGTTGGACCAGGGCTGCTGGCCGATCCACTGGATTACTGCCATGGCATCCTGCACGTGGTCATAATCGCCAAAGCTGTCGTTGGTGCCAAAGGAAGCGCCGCAGCCCCGGAGCTCCGCCACCACCAGGGCGTAGCCGCAGGCGATCAGCGGCGTGGCCAGGGCATCCCCATTCCCCTTCACCGGGTCGTAGCGGCCGTTCCGGGACACAATGAGGATGGTGGGAATTTTTTCCCCGTCTGCCAGAGGCTGGGGCAGTACCAGATCCACCGCCAGCTGGGTGCCGTCGCCGCTTTCAATGTAGAAAGACGACTGGACCGAATCCGTATAGCGGGGTTCATCATACCCGGCATACCGGCCGGGCAGGGATTTTTGAGAATTCATAGAGTACCTCCTGTTTTTTTGCGTGGGCACCGTACATGTCCGTTTCCTTTTTATCTGAGCAAAAAGCGTGCCAGCCACAGGAAACGGGAAAACAGGGGCAAAAAGCCAAAACCCTCCGGGGAAAGGGCCCGGAGGGTGAAAGATTCCTTGCAGAATGGGGGAATGGTGAACGATAGCGTTCAGGTATGGGCACTCCCCGGCTTTTTGTCCGTCTGGGATACGGGAATGCGTTTGAGCAGCTTCCAGAAAATCAGCAGATCCCCCGCCAGGAGCAGCAGCAGGGCCGGCTGGGCAAAGGAGGCCAGTGTGAGGGGGCCGGAGTCCAGCAAAATGGCCACGGCGCCGGTGACAGCTGCCGCCAGGCAGCAGACCAGGGAGGTTATCACATGGATTTTTTGGCGGCCGTACTGCTGGTCGTAGGCGATATGCTCCATGGGTTCGTTTTTCAGCGGGCAGAACAGGGCATGGATCAGCATGTACAACACCGGCAAGTAGGTTATAACATAGGGCAAAAAGGCATAGAAGGCGTACATGCTGTAGCTGGGCACCAGGCCGGAGCCCACCAGCAGGCCCACAGCCGCCAGGGAAAGCAGCAGCTGGCAGACCCAGAACCGCCGGTAGGATGGGGCATCCAGGTCAATGTGGTACCACTTGCCGCGGTAGCGGTAGCTCTTTTTTCCCTTTACCAGGGAGGTTAATTCATATTCGGATTCGTATTTTCGCTTCATAGGCTGACAGGTTCCTTTCCGGGATGCGCCGGTACGGGGCGAACCGCGATCGTGGACGCCCCCACACGGTTTCACTCCTCCATCATAACATGGCTGGGACGGTTTGTCGAGGTTTTCTGGGCGGCTGGGAGGCCTGCTGTCCGGCGCAGGGGCTGCCTGCCGGTGAAGGATCCGGCATCCGGAGGCCGGTTGACACCTTCGGCAAAAAACGGTATAGTTGGAGACAAAAATATGTGGGATTGGATGCATGCAGGTTTTCTCAGACATAGGGCCGAGACAGCGGATACAGAAAGCAGGAGCGGAATATGGTAAAAATCATGTACATAGCGCAGGAACAGGAACGGCAGAAGGCGGCAGCGGAGCTGGCCGGTGAGATGGGCATCCAGGTCCTTCCTTACGGCGCGCCCCGGGCAGCCCGGGAGGAGCTGGAGGAGGCGGTGCGGGAGGCCGAGGGGAAAAACGTGGATGTGATCATGGCCCAGGGGCGGATTCTGGCCATTTTGCGTGACCTGAACTGCTCCATCCCCCTGATCCCCTGCTACTTCCACGGGGAGGAGACCGTGGCCATCCTGTTTTACCTGCGCAAATTTCTGCGGAAGCAGCCGGACCATCAGCCAGGGAAGCGGTATTCGGTGGCCCTGGTGACCCACCAGCCGCTGAATATCAACCGGGAGATGCTGGAGGAGCTGTTCCGCATGGAGCTGCGCAGCTGGCAGATTACTGCCAGGACAGCGGAGGAGGAGGCGGCCTTCTTTCGCAAGCTGAAGGAGGCGGGGACGGATGTGGTGGTAGGCGCGGAGCAGTATCAGCGCCAGGCGGAGGCCAACGGGATGCTGTTTTTCTACCAAGCCGGCGTCCATGACCAGGAGATGATGCGCAAGAGCCTGAACATTGCCCACACGGTGGCAGAGTCCGTTGCGGCCCTGAAGCAGAACCAGAGGGAGCTGCTGGCCACCGTGGACTATGCCTTTGAGGCGGTGCTGACCTTGGACGGGGAAGGGCGGATTGTGCTGGTGAACAGCAAAGCCTGCCAGCTGTTCCAGCTGGAGCGCCAGGCCGCCATTGGCCGTAATATCTGCGATGTGATCCCTCAGATTGCCTGGGAGGACATCCATTATATTCTCCATGAGGGAGGAAACCTTTTTGGCAGCATCCTGCGGATGGAAAACCAGGTGATGGTGGTGAACCTGACTTCCCTGGGCCGGGGGAATGAGATCACCGGCGCCGTCGCCCACTTTACGGAGCTGAAGCAGCTGGAGCAGATGGAAGCTACGGTGAAGAACCAGTATTACGCCAAGGGGCACAAGGCCAAGTACCAATTCGGGGATATTCTGGGAGAGTCCATGGCCATCCAGGAGACCCGGGAGCTGGCCCAGCGGTTCGCCAACTATGAGGCCAACGTGCTGCTCCTGGGGGAGACCGGCACCGGAAAGGAATTGTTTGCCCAGAGCATCCACAACGCCAGCCTGCGGCAGCGGGAGCCCTTTGTGGCCGTAAACTGCGGCGCCCTGCCGGTGAGCCTGCTGGAGAGTGAACTGTTCGGCTATGTGGACGGCGCCTTCACCGGCGCCTCCCGCAAGGGCAAGAAGGGTATGCTGGAGATTGCGGACAAGGGCACTATCTTTTTGGACGAGATCTCGGAGATGGACTGGCAGGGGCAGGCCCACCTGCTGCGGGTGCTGGAGGAGCACACCATCACCCGCATTGGGGACGACAAGGTGATCCAGGTGGACGTGCGGGTGATTGCCGCCTCCAACAAGAACCTGCGAAAGCTGGTGGAGGAGGGGAAATTCCGGGAAGACCTCTACTACCGGCTGAACGTGCTGACCCTGAACATCCCTCCCCTGCGGGAACGGGAGCAGGATTTGGCGCTTCTGGCCCGGCATTTCCTGGTGCAGTTCGGGGAAAAGTACAAGAAGGCGGTGGAGCTGACGCCGGCGGCGGAGCAGGTGCTTGCCGGCTACCCGTGGCCGGGCAATGTGCGGCAGCTGCGGAATTTTTGCGAGCGGCTGGCGGTGATTGCCGGAACCAACCGGCTGGAGGCGGACTTTATCATCCGCCAGCTGGAGGGCGTGTACATGATCCGCTGGGATGACATTGCGCCCCGGATGCAGCCAGAACTGCCTTCCACGGAAGGGGCGTTGGCCCCGACGGAAAAAGAGCAGATTGTGGAGGCCCTGAACCAGGCCGGAGGAAACCGCCAGAAGGCAGCGGAGCTTTTGGGCATCAGCAAGTCCAGCCTGTGGCGTCGGATGAAAAAGTACCAGATCGGGGAGCGGTTCTGAGATCCTACCGGGGCCCGGGTGCTCTCCCCGGTGTCCTGCCGGGCCGGACGGCGCCGCCCTGCAGGCCGGGCTTACTCCGCCCCGGCCACGCAGACCCAGACCCCGTAGACCTGCCGGATCCCGGCGGCCTTCAGGGCGCGGGTGCAGGCTTCGGCGGTGCTGCCGGTGGTGTAAATATCGTCCGCCAGCAGCACCCGGTGCAATCCCGCTGGCTGCTGGCGCACCTCCATGGCCTGCTCCAGGTTTTTCTGCCTGGCGGCAGGCCCCAGCTCCTTCTGGGCCTGGGTGTGGCGCCGGCGGACCAGCACGCCGGTGAGCACCGGCAGATGCAGGGCTGCCCCCAGGCGCTCCGCCAGCACCTGGGCCTGGTTGTAGCCCCGGACCCGCTGCCGGGCCCGGTCCGCCGGCACCGGCACAATGGCCTGGGGACGCCAGCGGAGGAGCTGCCGCCCGTACCGGCGCACCAGCTCCTCCGCATAGAAATCCGCATACTCCGGCCTTCCGCCGTACTTGAAGCCCGCAATGGATTTGCGGGCCGTCTCATCATAGTGGAGCAGGGCCACAGCCCCGTCAAAGGAACGCTTCCGGGAGGCGCAGTCCCGGCAGTATTCCAGCTCCGGGGCGGAGATTTCCCGCCCACATTTCTTGCACACCGGCTCCTCAATAAAAGCCAGCTTCTTCCGGCATTCCGGGCAGGCCAGCACCCCCTTGGGCATGGCCACATCCCCGCAGACCGGGCAGCGCCTGGGATACAGCAGGTCTAAAATTCGGTTTGTTCCATTCCCCATTCTGCCACCTCCCGGATACAGTCGGCCAGGCCCGAATACCGCTTCTGCTCTTCGCCGTTGTCTACCATGGCCTGGAATGCCTCCGGCACCCCTACAATGCACACGCAGTTTTTGGCCCGGGTGACGGCGGTGTAGATCAGGTTGCGGTTCATGAGCATCCGCGGGCCGGTGAGCACCGGAATTACCACCGCCGGATACTCGCTGCCCTGGGACTTATGTACCGTCACCGCGTAGGCCAGCTCCAGCTCATCCGCCTGGCGGAAGCTGTAGGTGACCTGCTTTCCCTCGTCAAATTCCACAATCAGCTCCTCGGAGAACAGGTTCAGCTCCCGGATGATTCCCAGATCGCCGTTGAACACCCCTTCGCCCTGTTCGGAGATAAAGCCCCGGGCTCCCCGGATTTCCCAGTGGATCTGGTAATTGTTCTTGATTTGCATCACCTTGTCCCCCTCCCGGAAGGTTCCGTGGGGGAGCTGCTTCTCCTTCTTGGAAGGGTCCGGCGGGTTCAGGAACTGCTGCAGCACCCGGTTCAGGTTTTCCACACCCAGGACGCCCTTGCGCATGGGGGTCAGCACCTGGATCTCAAAGGGCTGGGCGTGGACGTAGCCGGGGAGCTTGTCCCGGACCAGGCCGATGACCGCGCCCACAATCTTGTTGGCCTCGTTCCGCTTGACAAACAGGAAGTCCCGGCTCCGCCGGTTGGGGTCAATCCAGTCCCCGTCATGGATCCGGTGGGCGTTGACCACAATGTCGCTGGCCTCTTCCTGGCGGAAAATCCGGGTCAGCCGCACCACGTGGAAGCAGTCCGAGTCAATGATGTCCCGCAGCACATTGCCCGGCCCCACCGAGGGCAGCTGGTGGGCGTCCCCCACCAGAATCAGCCGGGTGCCCACCTGGATGGCCTTGAGCAGGGAATAAAACAGGTGGATGTCCACCATGGACATCTCGTCTATGATCACCACGTCCGCCTCCAGAGGGTTGGACTCGTTCCGCTGGAAATAGACGGAGGTGTCCTCCCGCTCCTCCTCCCTGCCGGGGGTGCCCATGAACTCCAGCATCCGGTGGATGGTCCGGGCCTCAAAGCCGGTGGCCTCGGTCATCCGCTTGGCCGCCCGGCCCGTGGGGGCTGCCAGCTGGATGGTCAGGTCCTGGTTTTCAAAATACCGGAGGATGGTGTTGATGGTGGTGGTTTTGCCGGTGCCCGGCCCGCCGGTGATGACGGTGACACCGTTCTGCACGGCGGTCTGCACCGCCTCCCGCTGCAGCGGGTCCAGCTCCAGCCCCTCCTCCGCCTCCACCTGCCGGAGAAAGCGCTCCACCGCGGCCTCCTCCACCGGCGCCAGGGTGTCTAGATCCTTCAGCATCCGCGCCGTGTACATTTCCATGTAATAGTACATGGCCGTGTACACCACCGGCTCTCCGTTCTTCTCCTTCACCACCAGCCGCTTATCCAGCACCAGGTCCATGATGTGCTTTTCCATGGCTCCCTCTGGGACTCCCAGCAGAGCCGAGGCCTGGCGCAGCAGCTCCTCCTGGGGCAGGTACACATGGCCGGCCCCCACCGCCCGGACCAGGGTGTAATAAAGGCCGCTGCGGATCCGGAAGTCCGAATCCGTGAGAATGCCGGCCTTCTGGGCAATCTCATCCGCAATCTTAAAACCCACCCCGGGAATATCGTCCGCAATCCGGTAGGGGTTGGTCTGGATCAGGCTGTACAGCTCCGGTCCGTACCGCTCATAGATTTTTACCGATAAATTCAGGGAGATGCCGTACTGCTGCAGAAAGAGCATGGCCTGCCGCTGCTCCCGCTTTTCCGCCACCTGCACGGCAATCTGGCGGGCGCCGTTTTCGCTGATGCCCTTGACCTCCGCCAGGCGTTCCGGTTCTTCATCGATGATGCGGAGAGTGTCCGCCTTGAACTTTTTTACGATGCGGGCAGCCAGCTGGGGGCCGATGCCCTTTACCGCACCGGATCCCAGATAGCGCTCAATAGAAATCACATCCTCGGGAGCCGTTATCTGATACCGCTCCACGGACAGCTGCTTCCCGTAGCTGGGATGGTTGACGAAGGTTCCCTCCGCCTCCAGAGGCTCCCCCTCGCTGACGTGGGGCAGGGTCCCCACCAATGTATATGTTTCGGAGCCGGTGGCCAACTCGAGCACCGTATAACCGTTTCCCGGATTCCGGTAAACGATATGCTCCACATAACCCTTTACCGTTTCCATTTCTGCCTCCGCTCCGGGACCGGATTACTTCTTGTCCAGGTCGTTTTTGGCAGCGTGAATGAACTCGATAAATTTGCCGGTGCCGATGGCCACTACGTTCATGGGCTCCTCGGCAATCATGGTGTTGATGCCGGTCTTTTCCTCAATCAGCTCGTCCAATCCGCCCAGCAGGCTGCCGCCGCCGGTCATGACAATGCCTCGCTCGTAGACATCCGCCGCCAGCTCCGGGGGCGTCCGCTCCAGCACGTTGTGAACCGATTCCACAATCTTCATAGCCGGCTCCTTCAGGGCCTCCATCATCTCATCCGAGGTGATGGTCATGGTCTTGGGCAGGCCGGTGACCAGGTTCCGCCCCCGGACGTCCATGGTCAGCATCTCCGGACGGGGATAGGCACAGCCTATGTTGATCTTGATCTCCTCGGCGGTCCGCTCGCCGATGAGCAGGTTGTGCTTCTTGCGCATGAACCGGACAATGGCTTCGTCAAAGTCGTCCCCGGCCACCTTCACGGAGGTGCTGACCACCGTGCCGCCCAGGGAGATGACGGCAATGTCTGAGGTGCCGCCGCCGATATCCACAATCATGTTGCCGCAGGCCTTGGAGATGTCAATGCCGGCGCCAATGGCTGCAGCCACCGGCTCCTCAATGATGCTCACCTCCCGGGCGCCTGCCTGGTAGGTGGCGTCCTCCACCGCCTTCTTTTCTACCTCCGTGGCGCCGCTGGGAATGCAGACGCTGATCCGGGGCTTCCGGAGGGTTTTTTTCCCCATAGCCTTTTTGATAAAGTATTTTAGCATTTTTTCGGTGATGGCGTAATCGGAGATGACGCCCTGGCGCAGGGGGCGGATAGCCACAATGTTTCCCGGCGTACGGCCAATCATCTTCCGGGCCTCCTCACCGATTTCCTTGATCTCGTTGGTATCCCGGTCGAAGGCAACCACAGAGGGCTCCTTCAGCACGATCCCTTTTCCTTTTATATAGACCAGAATGCTGGCTGTTCCCAAATCAATTCCTATATCCATGGATAGCATGAACCGCAATAGCTCCTTTCTTTTATTGGCTTGCCGGCCGCACTGGCTGCGGCATTCTGTCACACCTGGCGTCTCTTTCTGTTTTGGCTGTAATGCTGTGCGGCATCCCGCTATGTCCCAACGGTGTGTTCGTGTCTCGTTTCTATTATATACAAATCCGGCCCTTTTTCAAATGATTTTTCTCTTAAGTTTTCAATTCGTGGAGGTTCTTTGCCGCACGGGAGGGGGAGAAATGTCGGATTGGGTCGAAGGGATTGCTTGATAAACCCTGTTGAATAGGGTATTATGATCATAGTAAACGGCAAATTCGTAAAGCAGTGGGATTTCCCAGAAAGCATTGGCAGGCTATTTGGGAGTCCCTCTCAAGACTGTAGGAGCGTGGGAGGCTGGGGTATGATGTGGTTGGTTATGGCGCTATGGGATGACGGACGCCAGATCAATATGAGCGTTACCGCAAACAACAGGGAGGAGGCGCTGCGCACGGCGCTTGACCGGGAGTATGTGCTCAGCGTGGGAGAGGCGGTGGAGATGCGGAAGCACCCCGCCCTCCTTGGCGAGGAGGTGCCGGTGCGCAGGGAGGAGCACTGCCTGGTGGAGGCGGGCGGTGACCGACGCTGGGTGCTGCACGGTGAACCGGAGGAGGACTGGTGGGTGGAAATTACGCCCCAGGGGATTGCCTACCAGGACGACTGGGAGTATAACCGGGATGCCAATACGGTGGTCTGCATGGCAGGTTAGGCGGTGTGATGGCCAATGGCAGGGGAAAACACTCCCTGTCACTTTCCGGTTGACAAAAAATGTATTTTTTCTTACATTTTTCTTAAGATGTTCATGGTTTGTTCATAAATGTGTTTTATACTTACATCATACCACCTGAGGGTGGTGAAAAAGCTTTTTTATGCTCGTTGGCGGTGGGATTCCCCGTTCCCGCCGCCAATCCCCCCAAGACAGTTACTACTTTCTGATAGATAGGAGAAAAGGGAACGAAACCAGATCGGTATTGGATCTGGTTTTGTTCCCTTTTCTGCGTCTGGTTTTTCTAGGCAGCCAGTTTCTTAGGCTGCCTTTTGCATTCCGTGCGTTCTGCCTTACCGCTTCCTGCGTTTCTCCCGCAGCCCCCTCCAGTGCTCCTCCGCCCGCTGCCGCAGCTGGGCAAAGCTCTCCCGGTACCGGCGGGAGGTGGCGGTGGGGTTCCGCTTCAGCATACCGTTTGAAAGCTTCTGGGCTCGCAGCTGCAGCTCCTCCAACCGCTCATCCAGCCGTTCCTGGGCCTTCTGCCTTTGCGCTTCCCAATCCTCGCGGGCCTTCTGCAGCTGCAGCTCGAAATCCTCCCGTGCCTTTTGCACCTGGGATTCCATCTCCGAACGTATCTTTTCCATGGCGGAAAGAACCTTTGCCAGATCCAGCGCTGCCTTTACGGAGATCACCGTGTCATACACAAAGGCGGCGCCAATTCCCAGGTCCAGAACGGCCAGCAGGGCGGTGGGCAGGGAAAGCACCAGCCGTTCTATGGGTCTGTGGGCCGCATCTGTCAGAAAAATGGAAAGTACGCCCCAGAACAGGGAGGAGCTGAGGCAGATAACCCCTTTGTACTGAAATTTCTGGTTGCTGTAATCCCAATATTTCACTTTGAAGAGGGCTTCCATGGCCAAGCCTACTACCAGCTCCAAAAGAGTGGCTGCCACCATGCCAGAGAGATAGGTCAGAATGAGACTCCCGCGGAAGGGCAGGGTGACAAAAAGAATCAGCACTGCCCCCGTGCCGTAGAGAGGCAGCAGGGGGAGGTGCAGAAATCCCCGGTTAACCCAGCGTCTCTTTTTGACGGATACATAGCTGCTTTCCCAGAGCCACCCGATAAAGCAGTAGATAAAAAAGAATAGAATCCATTGCAGGGGCGTGTATATGTACATGTTACCCTTCCTTTCCGAATGCCGGTATTTGCCAGTATGGC
Source organism: Candidatus Pseudolachnospira avium (assembly GCA_904420025.1). GTDB lineage: Bacteria > Bacillota > Clostridia > Lachnospirales > Lachnospiraceae > Pseudolachnospira > Pseudolachnospira avium. Next base: position 742 of record CAJFTW010000017.1, on the reverse strand, counting down.
CAGCATAGCAGAGAGGCATACCTGTGTCAAGGAATTGAAGAAAAGCTATTGTTGTTACACAAAAAATGTTTCAAAATTTGTCTTTTGCCGACATTGAATAGAAAGGGAAAAATCGTTTAAGATGAATGCAAGGAAAGAAAATTGGAAAAAGGTGGAACAAATCACAGAATTTTGAAAAACTCCTTTGCAAATTCCAGATAGAAAACGGAAGCAAGCCTCTATGCCCGCTGGCGTTGGCACCACGAATCATGAAAGCTCACGGATTGCTTCGTGCTTACGCACTCCCGCAATCCTACCTGCATTCGCAATCCGGCCTGTCAGCCTTTTTGCTCAAACAGATTAGCGTCTTTAAAGCAGAAAAAACGCAGTCTGCGGGCAGCCTGTTCCGCCTCTGCTTTGAGACTGGGCTTTTTAAAGGAAATATTCCGCTTCGCACCATGGTCTGCAAAAGTATTGCTTGGTGAGGCGGATATTTTTATAAAGGAAAACACCCCTTGGGTGTACCTGGACGCCGTAAAAGTACGGCTGACCAAGGAAAGGAGGAGCAAAATTGAAAAAAGCACTATGTATCCTGTTGAGTCTTGTCCTGACAGCAACGCTGCTCACCGGCTGCGGCGGAGGCGGCACAGAGGGCACCAGCGCGGGAGATGCGGGAACCGGAACGGGCGGTAGCACGGGAGGAACCAGCAGCGACGGTATTGTGACCATGGGTGTTTCCGGAACACCGGATCTGGATCCGGCC
>CAJFTW010000016.1 GCA_904420025.1 Candidatus Pseudolachnospira avium | reverse complement strand
TGTGGGATCCTCAGACGGCTCTGTGGGATCCTCAGACGGCTCCGTGGGATCCGTGGATGGCTCCGTGGGATCCGTAGACGGCTCCGTGGGATCCGTAGACGGCTCCGTAGGGTCCGCGGAAGGCTCCGTAGGCGCAGCCAGCAAACCAGCGGCCATCAGGCGCATTCCCGCCGCATCCCCAACCATATCTCCGGAAAAGGACATGAGCTGCAGACCTCCTGCTACAATCCCTGTGCCCATCTGCTGCCGGGCCGCGGTGGTTCCGCCTGCCAAAAGTACCGTTGGCTGGGCTGCCGGTGAACCAATGTCTCCGCTTCTCTCAAGGGTTCCCCCCAGGGCACCGCCACTCACCAAATCCTCCTCATCCACCGGCACGCCTGGCCGGTATCTCTGGATCTTTTTCAAATCTTTCCGCGCCTCTTCCATGGACAGCTCCAGCTTTTGAATTTCCAGATCCTTCCGCTCCAGCTCCAGCGTGGAAAGGGTGGTATCATACGATAGCAGCAGGTCTCCAGCCTTTACATTCTGTCCCTCCTGCACATAGATTTCCTGCACCATTTGGGTGGTACTGATATACACATTCTGTATGTGGTCCGTGGTCACCATGCCGGAGGTCTCCCGGGAATCTCCCCAGTATTCGGTCATCCCCACATCGTATATGGAATAAACGTTCACCTCCGCTTTCTGCCGGTTCTTGGCCAAATACACGCCGCCTCCGGCTAACCCGGCCACCAGGGCCACCGCCAGGCATCCTACCAGAATGCGCCTTCCCTTTTTATGCATCGGCGCCTCCTCTCTGGGCACTGCTCTGCAGCACTCCATCCCGAATATAATAGAGGGTTCTGGCATGCTCGGCAATCTCCCTTTCATGGGTGATCATCAGCACGGTGCTTCCCTCCTGGTTTAGCTTTTGAAACAGCTCCATTACCTGCTCTCCGGATTTGGAATCCAGCGCACCAGTGGGCTCATCTGCCAGCAGAAGTTTGGGATTCCCCACAATGGCCCGGGCAATGGCTACCCGCTGGCACTGGCCTCCGGACAGCTGGTTGGGCCGGAAGTCCAAACGATCCCCCAGGCCCACCTTTTCCAAGGCTGCTTTAGCCCTCTCCCTCCGCTCGCTGCGCCCTACGCCGGCATATAGCAATGGCAATGCCACATTGTCCACCGCCGTAAGCTTCGGCAGCAGGTTAAACTGCTGAAACACAAACCCAATCCAGCGGTTGCGGATCTGGGCCATCTGCTTTTCCCCGGCCCGGGAAACATCCTTCCCCAGAAGCCGATAGGTTCCCCGGGTAGGCACATCCAGGCAGCCAATCAGATTCATCAGCGTGGTTTTTCCAGATCCGGATGGCCCCATGATGGCCACATAGTCCCCTTCTTCCACAGTGAGATGAATGTCCTTCAACACCGGAACCACCATCTTGCCCTGCATGTAATCCTTATAAATTCCGTCCAGCTCCAGTATCATAGGCCCTCCTCCGTCATGGCTTCCATGCCGTCCTCCAGGGGCGCTTCCTCCATACCGTCTTCCACGGGTACCTCTTCCATACCGTCCGGCACCGGGCCTGCACCGCCGCCAAAAGAAGCGTCGTCAAAGCGGCTTACGCTGCGGCCTTCCGAAAGGCCTTCCTCCGGAATGGCTATGTAATCCTCCGGCGTCAACCCTTCGGTAATCTGATACTCGCCGGTAGCCTCGTCTTTCATTCCCAAAGTGACCGGTCTCCGCTCCAGGCGGTCCTTATCATTGGCGGCCCAAACGTAGGCATCCTCCCCATCCTGCACAATGTAGTAGGAGGAAAGCCAAAGGCCGTCCCGCTGATTTTCCTGTCCCACATCCAGCTCAATATAGACATGCTGGCCCAGCATCAGGCCGCTGCCATCCTCCAGAGCCACATAGAAAGGATACTTGGTGGACTGGGTCATGGCATCGCCGCTGCTACTCACCGCATAGTTGTTGTTATTTCCGCTCTCCGGCGCCTCCATATCCACACTTTCCAATGTCCCATTCCAAGTCTGGTTTTCGTCCACCCGGGAGCGGAGGATCATGGGGCTGCCGATCATAGACTGGAGCTGCATAATATTCTGCTCGTTGATGGTCCCCTTTACCCGGTAGCTCCCCACCTGCATGATTACCATATAGGGCAGCGGATTTCCGTAATTGTCATACCCCTCCTCGTTGATGCTCTGTACCACGCCATCTATGGTGGAGGTGACTTCTGCATTCTCCAGGGAACGCTGCAGCCGCTCAATCTCTACCTTTTTCGCCTGGATGTTATACTCTGCCTCCTTAATGTCCGCCTCCAGGCTCTGGATCTCAATGGTGTAGGAGAGCTTATCGGAGGAGCCAGCGTTACTCCTCTCCCGCTCCAGGGATGAAATCTGGCTCTCCATGGTGGTGATACTGTTTTCCAGCTTCTCCACCTCCAGCTTTCCCTGCTCTATGGACAGGCTGATCTCATCACTGTCATAGGCAAACAGTACCTGCCCGGCAGTCACCGAATCACCAGCCTTCACAAACACCTCCTGTATGGTGCGGTTTTCCTCCTTCTCCAATTCCAGGGTTTCCTGAGAAACCACCTGGCCGGCATAGCGGTTCTGCAGGCCGCTGTCCATTCCCGTCAAAAAAGCCACCGACTGTACAGCCACCGGATCCCCTTCTGCCGCACCGCCGGAGCAGCCGCCCAGCAGGGCTACGCAAGCCGCCACAACCAGCATTCTGCTGATGTTTTTCATCTTCAATTTTTGACACCCCTTCTTTCCTGGCCATTTATAAGCAATATTCTCTCATCTGGTTTTCTTATTGTATCAAACAGATTGCATCCTGCAGGGAAAGAAATTCTTAATTCTTTCTGAAAATCTGGCGGAACAAAAAACAGATTCGTTCTATAGGGAACAACAGACAAATTTGTTGTTTCCTACACAAATCGCGATTTTTGCCAGCCTGAAAATAATCGGAGAGGGGAAGTTCCTTCCCCTCTCAGACCATGAAAGCCCTCGGATTGCTCCGTGCTGCGCACTCCCGCCATGCTTTGCGACCGAGCTTTCATAATAAAAAGAGCCCGGAACACTCCAGGCTCTTTCGTACTTTTTCTTGGGGGCTCGCCGCCGCTTACTGCAGCTTAATCCCTTCCAGCAGATCCTTCAGGCTAGTGGAAGCTCTGCCGGTCTCTTTGTAATTGTAAGTCTCTTTCTCCTCCCGGTTGTATTCTCTGTCCCGGGACGGGCGTTCCTTCCGCTCATGGGCCGGAGCTTCCTGAAGGGCCTTCATGCTCAGGCTCAGCTTGCCATCCTTGATGGCAATAATCTTCACCTGGACCTTTTCACCCTTTTTCAGCACATCCGAGGGCTTCTCCACTCTCTTGTAGCTGATCTGGGAGACATGCAGCAGCCCCGACAGGCCATTCTCCAGCTCAATAAACGCACCATAGTCCATCAGGGAATCCACGGTGCCTTCCAGCACCTGGCCAACCTCACAGGCAGCCAGCTTGGCAGCCTTCTCCTCTTTGGCCCTCTGGCGCGCAACCTCTTTGCCGGAGAGCACCAGCTTCTTGTTCTCCTTGTCTGCGGTAATGACCATCACTTCAATGGTCTTGCCCTTGTAATCTTCCAGATTCTCCACATAGCCGGCAGCCAGCTTGGAAGCCGGGATAAAGGCGCGCACATCATCTACAAAGGCAACCACGCCGCCCTTTACCACGCTGTCGATCTTGACCTCAAAGATGGTCTTCTCGTTCAGCATTGTCTCGAATTTATCCCATACCGGATCATCATTGGGCGGGCCCTGCTCCAGAGATGCCTCCAGCTCCGCAGCGTAATCCGCCATGGTTTCCACCGGCGTTTCTTGATTCTTCATTTCTTCGCTCATAACAACCTCCCGCAATCCTACTCTTGGCGGCCTATCCTGCCTGGGAAATCACCGCTATTGTTAAGATTATAGCATCTCATCTCCCTTTATGCAAATGCTTTTTCAATTTTATTTGACAGCTTCTTCCTGCGTCTGCTATACTTTTTGTAATAGGATGTTCCACTGGATACACCATTCTGCCGCAGGAGGAGACGAAAAATATGGAAGGTCATGAGAAGAACCGGCCACGCCGCACAAAAATCCAGAAATCGCTGTATGAGATATCCTTTTTCCTGGAATTGTTGGTGGCGGCTTTTGTCATTGTCCTGGTTCTCTGGTTCCTTTTTCAGCTGTTTTTCCAGTTTTTCCAAAATCCTGCCGGCTCTGACTTTACCCACTTTCTGGAGATGGCCCTGAATATCGTAATTGGCATTGAATTCCTGAAGATGCTCTGCCGCCACAACATGGATTCAGTGGTAGAGGTAATGCTCTTCACCCTTGCCCGGCACATGATTGTAACCGAAACCGGCATGTTAGAGAACCTGCTCTGCGTAGCCGGGGCGGCCCTGCTGTTTGTGGTGCGGAAATTCCTGTTTGTGGCCAAGATTGATAAGGGAATGGAAGATCTGGATGTTCCGGAGGACCGTGTCTCTCATACCACCCCGGATTTGCGGCAGGAAGGGCCTTCAACCCACGCCCCCTGTTCCCCGGAGGAGGGCACAGAGACGGGCGGTGCCGCATAAGATAGGGTATACCCGTTCACAAATCGCATCAGGCTTTTTCTACCAAACCGAGTTCTGAGTGATATACTGTTTTTCCTGATGCTTCTGCATAAACGGGGATGCCGGCAAGCCGGCATCCCCTCTACATATTTCACCGGCCGGTGCGCCAGCCGCGCCGCTCTGCCTCCGCCGTCTCACTACGCGGTGATCTCCTCCGTCTGCTTGATAAGGATCAGCCGGTCTCCCGGCTTTACTTCCTCCCCAATCCCCTCGTTGGTCTCCCGGATTCCTTCCACTGTGGTGTAAAATTTTTTGGCAATTTTCCACAATGTATCCCCTGGCTGCACACGGTAACCCACAATGCCCGGCATCCGGCGGATTTTTTCCGGGTCGTAAGGGACCAGCTCCGCGTCCGACAAAATGGTCCGCTCCTCCCGGGCCAGCACAATGGCCTCCAGCACAATGCCAGCCCGCACCTCCGCCTCCTCCGCGCTGATCATCAGGATATTCAGGTTTTCCGCCATGGGCTTCAGGCGGTATGTACACCGGGCATCCATGCCCCGGGCCTCCATCAGATGCTGGAACGGAAGCACCGCGTCCACAGAGCGCAGCGGCTGGCTGTCATCCGCCGAAGCGTAGAGCACTGTCACATGCAGAGCGCCCTCCACCTCCAGGCCCTCCTCCGTGGCCCCCACATGATCCACCATCACCCGTCCGCTGCCCCGGCAAATCTGCAGGATCCGTTCCCCCTCGGGCAGGCGCACCCGCTCGGAAAGCTTGGCCCGGGAGCTGTTGCGCACCAGGATCTTTTCAAAGGAGGCTTCCTTCTCCGTGAGCACCGCCTCCTTGGCCGGGGAATACAGCTCACAGACCGCTTCGATCTCCTGGGTCTCGTACAGCCGCACCGGCAGCTCCAGAACTGCCTCCAGCTCCAGAACCCGCAGCTCTCCATCTCCGTCCTCCCGGGGTTCCAGGCTGCTGTGGATCAGCCGCACATCCACATCCGGAATCATTTCCTCCGTGCTGTCCGGCAGGTCGATCTGGCCGGAAAAAGGGACGGAAAACTCCTCCCACTGTACCGGGACATGGCTGCCATCCCCCTGGTACAGGACAAAGACAGACAGCTCTCCACGGATAGCCAGGGCCCCGTCCAGGGGGCGGCAGTCCACGCTACGCAGCTCCACCTCCCGCCAGAGGATCTCCCCCAGGTTGGGCTTGTTGCCGGAAATCTCCAGCTCCTCGCTGATCCGATAATTTTCCCGTTTCTGCACGGCAATCCGGGTCACGGTACAGGTATCCTTCCGGATCTCCAGCGGCTCTTCCGCAGAGGCTCCGGTAATCAGGCTTTCCTGCTGCAGCCCTTCCGCCCCAATGGTGAAGGTGAGCACCGCCCGGATCCGGATCTTGCGGGAGTGGACCATCTCAATATCCAGATCCTCCACGGTCCAGTCCAAGGTCAGGGAGTCCCGCTCCTCCACGCCCTCCAGGCGCACCGGCTCACTGATGGGCAGGTTCCCGGACAGGCTCTGGGTATTGCCGCCCTCCGCCGCATACAGCACCGCATACCGCAGCTTTCCCCGGAGCATGGCCCTTCCCTCCGTGCAATGGAGCTCTTCTGCCTCCACGTCTCCCCGCTGCAGGATAATCCGCTCCAGATCCGGCTTGGCATCCGGCACGTTCCGATCCTCATCCACCGTCACCTGGGCCACCACCCGGGCCTTCTGCCGATTCATATAGAGTGTTCTCTTTTCTAATTCCATACGCTCCTCCTAACGAAATACCACCGGCTCTTCCCGCATTTCTATCTTCAGCACAATATAGGGGTAGGATGCCTCCGCCCCCGGCTCCACCGTCTCCTCCGGGCCCAGAAGCTCCGTATCCAGCACCACTCCGCTCTCGGTCAGGTACAGTTCCTTCACCTGAATGCTGTAGCCGCCGCTGGCCTGGGCGCCATATCCCACAGCCAGGTACAGATCCTGGCCGGCGCTGTAGGTCAGCCGGAACTCTTCTGCCTTCCGCTCTTCCACCGCCGTCTTCAGCTCCGCCGGCAGCTCACTGTCCGCCACCACGGTAAACTCCAGATCCTGCAGCTTCTCCTCTCCCTCCTGCCCGCATCCCGCCGGGAAGACCAACAGGAAAGCCAGCAGAAACAGGCACGCCATCCGTCTCAAGGTTCACCCCTCCCAAAATCCTATCCTTTATGAATTGTATGTGCCAGAAGAAAAAAAATGACAGCAGCCTTACGGCCGCCGCCATTTTTCCTAAGGCATCTTCGGGAAGGAAGCCTGTTTCCCGTATTCGGTTTACCGGTAGCTTTTGCGCCCGCTGGCATCGGCCACCCCCATCTCCATCCGGTATTTGGCCACGGTGCGGCGGGAAATGCTGACTTCCGACTCCTTCAGCAGATCCGCCAGCTTTTGGTCGCTGAGAGGCTTTTTCTTGTCTTCCTCCCGGATCAGCTCCCGCATTTTGTCTTTGATCCGCTCCGGGGTCCACACCTGGGCTCCCTGGGACGCCACGCCTCTGGTAAAAAAATAGTTCATGGGGTAAATTCCCCAGGTACATTGGACATACTTATCCCGCACCGCCCGGCTGACCGTGGATTCGTGGACACCAATCTTCTCCGCTACGTCCAGCAGCCGCAGCGGCTGCAGATGGCCAGGCCCCTGTTCAAAGAACTCCTTCTGGAGCTCCACCAACGCCCGGGCCACCGCCTGCAGGGTGTTGCCCCGCTGCTGGATACAGGAGACTACCCACTCCGCCTGCTTCAGCTTCTCCCCTATGTAGCTCTGGGTTTCCGGGGAAGGGTCCGCATGGAGCATGTCCACATAGTAATGGCTGATCAGCACCTTGGAGTAGGCGTTGTCGTTGAGGAGCACCTCAAAATACCCCTGGAACTTGACCACCGTCACATCCGGCAGGATATAGCGCAGGTGCTCCCGGGAGGAGAAGCCGCTGCCCGGGATGGGGTTCAGGGAGCGGATCAGCTGGCAGGCATCCTCCACCTGGTCCAGGGAGGCGCCGGTGAGGGTGGCAATCCGGGGCAGCTGGTTCTTCCCCAGCAGTTCCAGGTGGCTGCCGATGATGGCCGCCGCCAGCGGTTCTTCCCGGTTCTGCCTCCGCAGCTGCAGCAACAGGCACTCCTGGAGATCCGCCGCCCCCACCCCCGCCGGCTCCACGCTCTGGAATACCCGCAGGTACTCCGCCGCCTCCTCCAGGGAAAGGTCAAAGGCCTCGCAGAGCCCCTGGGGCATGTCCTCCAGATAGCCCCGGGAATCCAGGGAGTAGGCCAGGTAATGGTAGATCCTGCCCTCCCGGTCATCCTTTGCCAGGGGGATCAGCTGGGACAGCACATACTGGGGCAGATTTTCCTCCTCCGCCGGAAGGTTCCAGGCATCCCGCTCCTGCTCCTCCTCGTAATCCCGCCCGTAGTAAACCCGGTTCTGCTCATCCGCCGCCTCCAGCCATTCCAGCTTCCGCTGCAGGTCACTTTTGGCCTGGGGGGCCTCCCGGTTGTCCTCCAGCTCCACCAGTGGATTTTCCAGAGTCAGTTCCTTCAGATAGCTGTCCAGCTCCTGCACATTCATCTGCAGGATTTCCACGGACTGAATCATTCGCTGGGACAGCATCTGCTTCTGCTCCAGAGAAAGCTTCATATTCATGGCCAGCGCCTCCTCTCCCGTACCTTCAAGCTTTCGTGTTTATACGATCTCCGCAAAAAAACCGCCGCCCAGGGTCTGGACCGCCTCATAGCCGGCCCGGGCCCCGGAGCCCAGGAGCCACTCCGTCAGCTCCTCCACCCCCAGGGAAAGCTCCGGCACCGCCCCCGGTGCCGCCTCCAGCCGGGAGCCCTGGGGGCTCAGATACCAGCGGAAGGACCCGCTGTTTTCCGGAAGCAGCGGGTCCCGCACCTGCAGTACCAGGCTCCGGTTCTCCCGGCTGCGGATAGCCTCCAGGAAGGCTTCCAAATGGACAATCCGGGCCATAATGGCGGGGCGTGCCTCCCCCAGCCATCCGGTGTTCACCACCGCCGCCGGGCAGGAAGCTCCGCTCTCCGGATACTGCCGGGCCAGATAGCCCCGCACCGCCGCCTGCACCGCCTGCCGCCTGCGGCAGAAGGCCGGCGTCTCCGGCAGCCCCAGCCGCTGCCCATCCGGCAGGAAGGATTCCGCCAGAATCAGCTCCCGGACCTCCAGCCCTTCTTCTTCCGGCCAGAAGGCCATCACCCCCACCGGCGTCCGCTCCTGCTCCAGCACCGCCAGGCCGCCTCCCTCGGAGGCCACCTCCCGGCGCAGCCGGGCCAGATAGTCCCGGTTCCGCTCCGGGAATACCCGGAACCGCCGGGAAAGTTCCCCCATGCAGAAAGCCGCGGCCCAGGCATCCTCCTCCGGCTGCAGCGGCCGCACCGCCAGCGCCTCCCGGGCATCCGGGGCGGCTTCCTCCCGGCTGCCGCCGTCTGCCCCCGGCACCGCCGCGCCTACACCTTCCGGCAGCCGCCCCGCCCACTTCCGGTACACATACCGGAAGCCGAAGGGGCGGTAAATGGCGGGGTCCGCCGGCATCAGCCACACAAAGGGCATCCGCTGCCGCCGCCAATGGGCCATGCCCTCCTGAAGCTGCCGGGCCATCAGCCCCCGGTGGCGGTAAGCCGGGCGGGTGGCCACCCCCACCAGGTAGCGGCTGTCCCACCGCTGCCCCCGGACCCACAGGGGATAGGGGTTCCACTGGATCATGGAAACAACCTCCTCTGCCGCTTCCTCCGCCGAGATGTCCGCCTCTGGCGCCTTCTCCCGGTAGTAGTAGTCAACAAAGGAGGGGGAATCCTCCCAAAACATTTCCTGCCAGAGGGCGCGGGTGGCCGGCTTTTCACCGTCCGTCAGCCAGCGCATGGGCCGCCCTCCTTCCGGGGATCCGGTTTTTCTTCCTTATGGGAGCCCGGATTCTCTTCCTCCCGGGAGTCCGGAGCTCCCTCACCCGCCGGGCGGTAGTCCAGCTGGGTCAGGGTGTACTTGTTTACCATAAAAATGGGATGGTAGGACTCCTTGGCCTTCCGCAGGGCCGGCAGGCCCACGTCATCCTCCCGGTTCACCAGCACCGCCTCCGGGAACTCATGGACCAGGAACTGCTGGTTGATCAGCGGATACAGGCCCCGGATCTCGCTGTTGGCCTTCTCAATGTGGATCACCGCCATCCGGTCCACCGGGTTGTAGCTGCCCACGGTGAAGGCCTCCAGCTGCCCGTCCACCCAGATGCCGGCCACACAGGTGCCCAGCTCATCCATGTGGTGGAGGATGGAGTGAATGCCCTCCACCTCCCCGTCCAGGTGGTGGCCGGCGTCATCCCCCTTGCTGGAGCGCCACCGGTCCAGGAACTGCCACACCTGGTCCCGATCCGCCATGGTGATCCGCCGGTACTCCCAGCGCCTTTCGTACTCCTTCAGGAAGGCATTGATGTGGTTTTTCTTCTTGTGATATTTTTTCCCCGCCAGGGTCCGGAGGCTCTCCGCGTCATACACGTAGTCCGCCGCGTCCACCTCCTCCTGAACCTGATAACGGCCGGGGGCCAGCTCCAGAGCCTGGATCCCCGGCTCATCGGCAAAGATCACCTCCATGGGCCGGTGCAGCTGCCGGTTCATATAGTCCTCCATCACCGCAAAAAAGCGGGCCATGTCCTCCTTCCGGCACACCGGCAGGCAGGCCTTGTACTGGTCCCCCACGTGGCTCAGCAGCAGCACCGCCTCCCCCTCCACCAGCGCAAACTCGCACCCGTAATAATCCTTCCACAGGAAGCTGTCCAGGATCACGCTGTCACAGGTCAGGTTGGAGCGCAGGGAAAAATAGGGGCGCAGCGCCTCCACATCCGATGCCTCCAACGGTTTAAAACATAAATCCATCGAGTTGTCTCCTAATAGAATGGGCTTTTGCCCCGCTGTGGCAAAAGCCCGTACTCCGATTCCGTTTCCCTTTACTCGGTAATAGCCGTGTACTGAATGGAGGTCACCGCACCGTCCTGTACCAGGAACAGCAGCGTGCAGTCCCCTTTGGTGTAGCTGTAGGTCCCCTCCTCCGCAGGCTCACCGTAGGCTTCCACCACATCCTCCGCCGGGGAACCGATGGAGACGCCCTCCGGTGTGGAAACCAGGTCATCCCGGATCTCCACGGAGGAGACATAGTCCACATCCTCCAGCGGGTAGGTCTTCAGAATAAAGCTGCCATAGGTGTACTGCTTGTCCAGGCCGTCAAACGCGCAGCTCTCCGACTCAAAGTAGTCGTCATACTCGCCCAGGGCCTCCACAATGGGGGCCGCCTCCGCGTTCATGGCAATGGTCACATCCCCGGACTGGAATACATAGGCGTCCGAGCTGCCACCCGCCGCCGCAGTGGTGTCTCCGCTGCCGCTGGCCGCCGAGGACTCGCCCCCGCCGCCTCCGCAGCCCACCAGGATCAACATGGCAGCAAACAATACCGCTAACTTTTTCATCTCGTATATCCTCCTTTTCTGGGTCTGCCGTGCTTTTTGCGGCATCCCGTTCCCCCCTGGGTCTCTTCCTTATTCCTCCTCAGGCGCCCGGCCCCCGTAGCTCTTCAGGTAACCGTACTCCTCCAGCTCCCGGTACTGGTCGGCTTCCATCGCATGGTAGAAGTCCGCCTTTTCCTGCCAGGCAGCCGCTGTCTCCGCCTCCCCGCGGTGATCCGTCAGCCCGTAGGTATCCTGAAGGATTTTGCCAAAGTAGCTGGCCAGCTTCTCTGCGCCGGACAGGTTCAGATGTAATCCATTATCATACGTATCGGTGTTAAAGTCAATACCCACTTCATCCACCAGCTCCAAAAAGTTGATGTAGAGCAGGTCGTTCTCCGCCGCGTACTCCTCCATCTGCTGATCCCACTCGTCGTACCACACCGGGTAAATGCTGGGGGCCTTCATCAGCACCAGCTCCACCCCGTTTTCCCGGCACAGCTGTACCATCCGGTCCAGATAGTCGTAGCAGACGTCGCTGAACTGGTAATCCGCCAGAGGCGTTGCCGTGGGATAGGAGGTCACTGGACGCACGTCCACCCGCATCAGGTAGCCCTGGTGGAAGGACTTTTTGGTCTGGAACATATAGGTAAAGTCCTCCGCAGACAGCTCGCTCCAGCGGGAGTGATACCGCAGCAGCGGGAACACGTAGCTGATGAAATCCTCCTCCTCGGTCATGGAAGCCTTTATGGACTCCACCTTGGAGCTGGACCAGCGCATACCGTCCAGGGTCATCCGGTTGTAGGCCTCGTTCTGGGGCTCATCGTACATCATGGAGAGGACATTGAACACAATCACGTCCGGCTTCTCGTACTGTAAGGTTTCCTCCATCAGGTAGTAGGACTGCCAGATCAGCTGCTGGGCGCTGCCCCGGATATAGCTGGTGATCCCGTACTCCTCCCAGAGGGTGATGGGGGAGATGTTCTCGTACACCTCGCAGTCCCCAATGAAGATCACGTCGTTGCCGCCGGCGTTGTCATAGTATTCGGAGATCAGCCGGCCCTCAATGATATCGTTGATATACTTGGGCATCAGTAGCCGCTGCAGCAGCCACAGGCTTCCCACCAGGAGGCACAACGCAATCAGAACAGTGAAAAAACGTTTCTTCTTCATGGTACCTCCTAAAATTGATTGTAAATAAACTGGCTGGCGTCATAGCCGATTCCGTAGGCGCCAAAGACCAGGATGCTCACCAGCAGCACCCAGTACAGGGCATAGCGCAGCACCAGGGGCTTGGCCGCCAATTTCTCCCGGACGCTGCCGGAGCGGCCCGCCAGGCTGACACACAGCATGACCGCCACGCCAAGGCCAATGACCACCCAGTCCGCTGCCGCCAGCCCCAGGTTCAGCAGGCTTCCGTCGGTGAAAATCCCCCAGTTGCCTTGGGTAAAGATGGTCCCCACCTGGTGGAAGGTCAGGGGCACATCCCGGTAGCAGTCCAGGATCCGGATAGCACTCATGAGGCAGAAGGTCCGGGCCACTTGGAACAGCCGGTACCAGAAGGTCCGCCCCACCTTGGGGAACTTCCGGTGGAACCAGGCGTAGAAGGGCTCAAACTCCTGGGAGACAATGAGCACCAGGCAGTTGAGCATACCCCAGACAATAAAGTTCCAGCTGGCCCCATGCCACAGGCCGGTGACAAACCAGACAATGGACGTGGACAGGTACACCGGAATCCGCTTGCCCAGGGCCTGTCCCAGCTTCTCCCGGGAAACCTTAGACAGCTTCAGCATGGGCTGGCAAACGGAGATGGGGTAAAAGATATAGTCCTTGAACCAGGTCCCCATGGTAATATGCCAGCGCCGCCAGTATTCCGCCGTGTTCTTGGAGAAGAAGGGCCGCTCAAAGTTCTCCACCAGCTTGATGCCAAACACCTGGGCAATGCCGATGGTAATGTCTATGCCGCCGGTAAAGTCCCCGTACAGTTCTATGGCGTAGAGGAACATGGCCACCAGCACATAGGCCCCTGTATATTCTGCCGGGTTTTGGATCAGTTCATTCACCGCCACCAGCAGCCGGTCCGCAATCACCATCTTCTTAAAAAAACCCCAGCAAATCCGCTGGATACCAAAGCTGATGTTCCGGTGATCGTAGGGATGCTCCTCATACAGGGTCTGGGCCAGGTCGTCATAGCGGCTGATGGGGCCCTGGACCACCTGGGGGAAGAAGGAGACGAACAGGGCAAACTTGCCCAGGCTGTCCTGGGCCGGGTACTTGCCCCGGTACACGTCAATCAAATATCCCATGCTCTGGAACGTATAGAAAGAAATTCCCATGGGGAGGGCAAAGCGCATAAATGCCAGGTCCGTGCCAAAAATCCCGTTGATGTTGGAGATAAAGAAATCCGTGTACTTAATCACCGCCAGGATGCCCAGGTTCAGCAGCAGGCAGGCCAGAAAGAAGCGGCGGGTTTTCTTTTTCCCTGCCGCCTTGTAAGCCTTCCGCTCCTCCCGGGACAGCTCCGCCTTGTGGGCCTTCAGCCAGGCGGACTGCTGTTCCTGGAGGCGGGTGATCTGCCTGGCCGCCAGCCAGGTGGTCACCGTGGTGGCCAGAATGTAGGCCAAAAAGTGGATGCCGGCCCAGGCGTAGAACACATAGCTGCCCACCAGCAGCAGCATCCACTGGAATTTCTTTGGCACCAGATAGTAGAGCAAGAACATCACCAGCAGAAAGGCAATGAACTCATAGGACGTAAAAAGCATGGCTACCTCAATCAGTCTTCATCCTGCAGGCGCTCAATGAGATCGTACAGGGCCTCCGCAGAATTAAAGTTCTCAGGGATGATCTCCTCCGCCGGGATCGCCACATCATACTCACTGTTAATGGAGGTGATGATGGAGATGATGTCGAAGGAGTCCAGGATTTTGTCATCTATGAGGGTGTCACAGGTCTCAAAATCCACCTCGGGGTGCAGTTCCTTCAAAATGTCCAATAACGCTTCCATAACCTACTTCTCCTTGTTTTGATATTTTTGCTTCAGCAGAACACGGTCGATCTTGGAGTTGGGGGTCAGGGGCATGGCGTCCAGGACCTCCACCGCATTGGGGATCATATACCGCGGCAGCTTGTCCTTCAGGTACTTGACCGTCTCGGCAGGTGAAGCCTCACCCACATAATACAACACAATCTTCTTTTTGTCATCATCAAATATGCAGCAGGCGGATTTTATTCCGTCCATCATGTTGGCCACCACCTCAATCTCTCCCAATTCAATCCGGTGGCCCATGTGTTTGATCTGGTAATCCTTCCGTGAGATGAAGCACAGCTCCCCCCGCTCATTGAGCCGGGCCAGGTCCCCGGTGCGGTAGATGATCTCCGGGTAGGCGTCGTTCAGCGGATTCTGGACAAAGGCCTCCCGGGTCTTCTCCGGGTTGTGGTAGTAGCCCAGGGTCACCGAGGTGCCGCGGATACAGATTTCCCCCGGCTCCCCCGGCTTGGCCGGCTGGTCGTGCTCATCCAAAAGCAGGATCTCCGTGTTCCGGAAAGGCCCGCCAATGGGGATGGTCTCATCCAGGGCGAATTCCCGATCCACCTTGTAGTAGCAGCACATGCCGGTGCCCTCGGTGGGGCCGTAGAGGTTGGTGAACTTGGCATGGGGCAGGGTCTCACGCCAGATGTTGAACTGCTTGATGGGGAACACCTCACTGCCGAAGGCCACCGTGTGCAGGTATTCCGGCTTCACCTTGTCAAAGGCCTTGAAGGCGGAGACCATGGTCAGGGCGGAGACCACCCAGCAGATGGTGTTAATCTTGTACTGGTTCAGGTATTCCACCAGCTTCACCGGGAACATGAACAGGCTCTTGGGGATCAGGTAGGCGGTGGCGCCAAACTTCAAGGTGGGATACAGCTCCTTCAGGCAGGCGTCAAAGTACAGGGGCGTCTGGTTGCCGAACACCGTGTCCCGGTTGAACTCCAGCACGTCCGAAAGGTTTTCAATATAGTCGATGACGGACCGGTGGCAGGCCACCACGCCCTTGGGTACGCCGGTGGAGCCGGAGGTGAACACAATGTAGAGGGGGTCCACATCCAGGGCCTTCCGACGGATGTCCAAAAGCCGCTCCTCCTCCACCGGGGTGCCGGCCATCTCCTCATAAAGGAAAGCGTCCCCCTGGTAGTCAAACTCCCCCAGCATAGCCTTGGTCTTCTCATCACAGATGACAGCCCGGGGCTTCAGGTTCTGGAAGATCAGGGATACCCGGTGCTTGGGCATCTCCTCGTCAATGGGCACGTAGTAGCACCCGGCGTACACCACCCCGTAGAAGCTGACGATCATCCGGGGATGCCGGGACATAAACACCACCACCGGCTCACGGTACAGGCCCCGGCGGCTTAAGAAAGTGCCCATGGCCCGGGCATCCTGGTACACCTGGCGGAAGGTAATGTCATCCGTCCCATCTGAATAGGCCACCTTGTCCGGCACCTGGGGCACCGTCTGTTCCAGATACTCCAACACATTGGTCTGCTGCATGTCTCTTTACCTCTCAGTCTTCTGCCCGGTGATCAGGCAGCGGTATTCCGGCTTCAGGGGCGCCTCGCACTCCTGCACCGCCCGCATGGCCAGCACCTCCATGGCGTCCAGGAAGCCCGGCCCCAGCGGGAATTCTTTTTTGATCATGGAAAGCTCCGTGCACCCCAGCACAATCACCTGGGCGCCGGCCTCCCGCAGCTCCTGCTCCACCTGGCGGAACAGATCCATCTCAAGGGGCTTTCCCGCCTTCACATTCTGGTAGATCAGATGCATAACCTTTTCCTGCCCTGCTGGGCTGGGGAGCACCGCCTCCATGCCCTGACGCTCCAGCTCCTGCTGGAACAGGGCGCTGCGGATGGTGCCGTCGGTAGCCATAATGCCGGCCCGGCGGAACCCAAACTGCTTCAGATGGTTTACGGTCTCCTCCACCAGGTTCAGCAAAGGCTTGCCAATCTGAGCCTCCAGATACGCGTGGAAATAGTGGGCCGTAATGCAGGGGATCACCAGGCACTCGGCGCCCTGGCGCACCAGGGCGCGGCCGGTCTCCACCATCAGCCGTTGGGGGTCATCATTGCTCAGGCCCAGAATGTAACGGGTACGGTCCGGGGTGTCCGGCCGGTTATAGATAATCATGGGGATGTGTTCCTGATCACAGGAGGCATCCGTCATCTGGATCACCAGTTCCAGATAGTAGGCGGTGGCCATAGGGCCCAGGCCGCCGATGACTCCCAGCGTTTTCATATATCCATCCCCTCCTTTCCTTAATATTGCCGTGTTCCCCACGGCATAGAGGTATACCCGCAGGGTGTTTCCTTAATATTGCCGTGTTCCCCACGGCATAGAGGTATACCCGCAGGGTGTTTCCTT
>CAJFTW010000015.1 GCA_904420025.1 Candidatus Pseudolachnospira avium | reverse complement strand
CTGCAGCTCCGGGAACTCCCGGCTGGTACAGGGGTCAAAGACCGCGTAAACCGGTGAAAAGGCAATGCCCGGCTCCGGCGCCGCCGGCTCAATCCCCCACTCTTCCATTACCTGGGAGAGGAAGACGCCGGGGATCTCCGGCAGATAGCGGGCAAACAGCTTCCGGCAGTTGGGGCAGGCGAAAATCACCGTAGGCTCCCCCAGGCTGCGCCATTCCGCCCGCAGTGTATCCCGGTATTGCCCGTAAAGTTCCTCGTCCCCGGCCCACTCCGCCGGTGCGCCGCAGCAGGTCATCCAGATGGCGGTATCCGGCTGCCGGGACAGCAGCCAAGCGTAGGAGCCGGTTACATAGCGGGCATCGGAGCCGGCCATCTGGCAGCCGGGGAAAAATGCATAGCGGCTTTTCTCCACTCCCGGTGGCCTCCGGCAGACCCGGGCCTCCCCGGAGGAGAAGGCCATGTCCCGCAGCCAGAAATCATGGAAGGGCCAGGGCATGGCGCCCTTGTTGCGCATGGCCCGGTGGCTCTGCAGGAAAAACTCCCCAAAGTCAATGTGCTGCGGGCAGACGGTCTTGCAGAGGCCGCACTGGTCGCAGGTGGTAATCAGCCGGGTGGCCCAGGTGCCGTCCCGGGACAGGGTCCCCGGGTGGATGGTGATATACACCTCCTCCCAGATCCGCCGGGGCGTCTTCTCAAAGGTGCGCATCAGGTCACAGGCCTTCCGGCAGGCATCACAGGAGCATCTTTCACAGCGGCCAATCTCCCGGACCGCCTCCTCCTGAGTGAAGGCCTGGCCATCCGCCGGCAGGACCGGCTCCTTCTTTTCCAGCAGGGAAAGGTTCATCTGCAGCAGGGTTCCCTTCCGCTTGTGGGGCTCGTTCATCCCGCCGGTCTTTAAGAACCGCTCAATGGCCAGCGAGGCGTCCAGGCCGTCGGCCAGGGCCGTCATAGGATCCGAGCCGGTGAGGCCGCCGCCCATGAAAATTCCCGGCTGCCGGGTGGCAAAAGCGCCCCCTGCGTCCGGTTCCAGGCCAAAGTCCCGGCCGCCGGGCCCGGTGGCCACATAGATGGCCTCAAACTCCTCCCGCAGCGGTTCCAGGGAGGTAACCTCCTGGCCCAGCCGCCAGTCCGGCGTCTCAAACTGGAACTGGTTCCGGATCTCCCGGTCAAAGGCCTCCGCCTCCATACAGGCCCGGGCCCGGCCCCCTGCCACGGCATTCTTTTCAAAGATGGTCACCGCATACTTTTTGTTGCACAGGCGCAGGGCACAGCCCAGGCCGCTGAGGCCGCCGCCCACCACCGCCACCTTTCGCCCCTTGGGCGGCAGATTGTAGGCGTTGGGCTCCTTCCGTTTGGCCAGCCGGACCGTGGCCTCCTCCAAGAGCCCCAGAGAGACCGGTGCGTCCAGCTGCGCCCGCACGCAGGCCTTCTCACAGGGCCGGGGGCACAGGGCCGCCACAATCCCGGGGAAACCCACCGTGTTCTGGTAGGTCCGGTAGGCCGCATGGAAACGTCCCTTTTTCCACTTTTCCTCCAAGGCCCGGATGTCCAGATGGAACGGGCAGGCCGCCTGGCAGAAAGGAGGCTCATTCTGACGGCATTTCTCCTCCAACGTCTTTTCAAAATCTTCCAGAAAACTCATGAAACCTCCCGCCCCGCTTCCTGCGGGCCGCTTTTTCTATGGCAGACCCCCCGCCTGCCCTGCCGGATACAGGCAGCGCAGGCGGGGGGCCGGAAAACAGCCGCCGTCGCACCGCCCTCCCTGCTTCCGCAGGAAGGACGGATTTGAAACAGCCAAAGAAATTTTCTCGCTTGCCCAATCAGAACGGACGCTCTGCCGTGGGATCATCCAGGGACACGTAGAAGTCTCCGCCTCCCACCTGCACCGGATTCTCCTTGATGTTCTCCAGCTCCTCATAGAGGTCGGAGCCGAGGAAGTACTTCTTGGGCTCATCAGGCTTCTCGCCCTTGGCAATGGCATCCAGGCCTGCCTTCACCTTCTCCGGAAGTGCCGGCATCTCATGGACGCGGACGCCGCAGGCATCATAGATCCCGTTGAGCACGGCGCAGTGGCCGGAAGCCTGGAAGGCCTCGGAGGCACCGGAGGAGCCGAAAGGACCATCGGAAATCTGGCCGTCCATGTGGATGACGTTGATGTCATCCGGCACATCCTTGATATAGGAAGTTCCGGCGCCGAACATGTTGGCATGCTTCTTCACATCGTGGTAGTCCTCCTTGAGGGCAAAGCCGATGCTGTGCATGATGCCGCTGTAGGCCTGGCCGTTGACCGCGTCAATGTTGCCGATCCGTCCCACAAAGTCCACGCAGGTGAACTTCAGGACCGTGGTCTTGCCGGTCTTGGTGTCCACCTCAACCTCCGCCAGATTCAGGCAGTAGGTGAAGGCCGGGGTCGGGTCGCCGATTCCCGTGTTGGGATCCAGGCGGCACAGGCCGGGGGTAGCGGTGGTCTCATAGCGGCCCAGGTACTTGGTCTCAAGGCCCTCCGCCACCATCTCATCGTAGGTGCGGAAGGTCCCATCCGGCTTGCGCATGGCGTTCAGCAGCTTCTCCGCCGCAATCTTGGTGGCGTTGCCGTCCATGTACAGGGAACGGCTGGCGCCGGCCATACCGGTATCCGGGCACAGCTTGGTGTCGTTCTGCACCAGGTGGATGTCCTCCGGCTTCAGCTTCAGCTCCTTCAGAGCCTCCAGGGTAACCATCACGGAACCTACGGAACCGCCCTGGCCCATGGTATGCCAGGTGTCATACTTGCGGATCCGGCCGTCCGGCAGCAGCTCCAGGGCCACCTCGGCGCTGTCGGAGACGCCCTCGGTTACGTTGAATCCACCCCAGGCAAGACCCACGCCCCGGCGCTTCTCCGGCGTGTCCGCCGCCTTGGCGTCCGCTACCGCCTTCTCGTAGATGGGGCGCATGGTATCCATCATCTTCTCCATAGGATACTGGGGGAAGGGATAGCTGTTGATGTTCTTGTCTCCCTCCCGGCAAATGTTCTTGTAGCGGAACTCAAAGGGATCCATGCCCAGCTCCTCCGCCATCATATCCATCAGCTGCTCGGAAAGGGTGTAAGCCTGGGGAGAGCCGTAGCTCCGGTAGGCCGTGCCAAAGGCATGGTTGACGTTGGCCACCCGCACCAGCCCCGCCACGTTGGGGATGTTGTACGGGAAGAAGGCAAAACGGGCCGGCTTGGTCATCACATCGTCGCCGCCCCAGGAATAGGCGCCGTGGTCCAGGCCAAAGTCAAACTCCACCGCCAGGATCTTGCCCTCGTCATCGCAGGCAATCCGGCCATTGGAGAAAGACGGGCACCGCTTGCCGCTGAAGTGCTGGTGCTCCTCGTAGGACATAGACAGGGAAACCGGCTCACCGGTGACTACCGTGCAGGCAGCGCACAGGGCAATATCGCCGGCGTTGGTGGACCAGCCAAAGCTGGCGCCGGTGGGGTTCATGATAATCCGGTACTTATCCTTGGGGATGCCCAGGCACATGCCCAGACGTCCGATGGAGGAGTAGGTGCACTGGGATTTGCACTGGATGGTCAGCATACCGTCATCTCCCCAGTAGGACTGAAGCACGCAGCCCTCAATGGACAGGTGGGGCTCCCGGGTGGACATAAAGCTTCCCTCCACCACGTGGGGCGCATTGTCGATCATCTCCCGGACCTCCTCGGCATCCTCCAGGCCCACGCCCTTCAGCACCGGCTGCTCCGCAAAAATGTTGGGGGTATCCTCGTGGATCCGCATGGCATCCGGCATCACCGCATCCAGGTAGGTCAGGTACTCGGGCAGCTTCTCAATCTCCACCGTCACCTTGGCCGCAGCCTCCCGTGCCTGCCGGTGGCTGGTTGCCACCACCATGGCCACCACATCGCCGTAGCGGAAAATCTTCTCATCCTGCAGGACCTTCCGGGAAGGGGTCATGACCGTGCTTCTCTCGTGGAACTGTCCTTCTGCCATCAGGTTGGTGCCGCCGGCTGCCAGAATATCTTTGGCGGTGATCACCTTCACCACACCCGGCATCTTCTCCGCCTCCTCGGTGTGGATGGCCAGAATCTTGGCGTGGTGGGCCACCCGGGGCTGTACCACTGCCGCGTACAGGGTTCCATCCGGCATCTTCAGCGCCTGGTCATCGCCATAGTCCGCCAGGCCGCAGACCTTGGCCAGGGAGTCCGGGCGTACAATGGGCTTTCCGTAGTACTCGCCGTCCGCGGGATCATGGAATTTAATGTCCTCAATATCACATTCGCCCCGCATCACCTTGGCGGCAGCCATCACCGCGTCCACAATCTGCTTGTAGCCGGTACAGCGGCAGACATTGCGGGTCTTCTGGAACCAATCCCTCACCTGCTCACGGGTGGGATTGGGATTCTCCTGAAGCAGCGCGTAAGCGGAGACAATAAAGCCAGGTACGCAGAAGCCGCACTGTACGGCGCCCAGGTTCATCCAGGCCACTTGCAGCGGGTGCAGATGCTGGGGCGTCCCAATGCCCTCAATGGTGGTGATCTCCGAGTACTCCTCTACCTGGGTGATTTTCCTGGTACAGGAGCGGATTACCTTGCCGTTTAAGATCACGGAACAGGAGCCGCAGACACCCGTCCCGCAGCCCACCTTGACACCGGTGAGGCCCAGCCGGCGCAGAACATCCGAGAGCTTGTAATGCTCCGGATCGCACATAAAGATTCGTTCTACACCGTTGATCTTCAGTACCATTTTTCTCAATTTCATGGCGTAATGCCCTCCTTAATAGGGAATTCTGTATAAAAAGTTATGATCCTTTGTCCGGTCCTTACGGCTCCGGAGGCAGGTTCTCCCACAACTCGTCCAGATCTGTGCCGTAGTCCTCCAGCAGCTCCCTTGCCTTGCGGTATGTATTTTCCACCACCATGGGACAGCGGATTTTGTTGGCCATACTGCCCTCCAGAATGGAGCGGCAGTCCGGGGAGCCATAGGCTTCCCCGTAGGTATCCGCAAACCATTCCGCCAGCTCCGGGATCATCTCCCCCATGGCATCTTCCGGGTCCAGCAGGTTCAGCAGCATGGCAGCCCCGGTCAAAGCCCCGCAGGTAAGCCCGCTCCGGACTCCCATGCAGAGGGCGGCAGCGGCGGTCTCCAGCTGTGGATTGGATTCCCCCCGCAGCTCCAGCCCCAGGGCTACCAACGCCTGGGAACAGCACTTCCCGGACAAAAGGATCTGGTTCAGCCTTCGAATATCCTTCTCCATCATTGTTTTCTCCGTGGATGCGGAACCAAAAAGGCGGCCCGTCTGAAAAGACAAAAGCCGCCCGATTCTTACGCAAAGAAAGCATCCTCAAAAAAGCATCTCTGCTCTTCCCCCTTGGGGTGATGCGTGCGCAATCCGAACCCAGCTCTCTTTTCCTTTTCAAACACGGAAGGCACCGGCGTTTCCACCGATCCCCAATGGCCTGCCCGCCTGTGGCCTACTGCCAGGTAGCGAGGTTGGCTCGAAAAATAGATATGGTTCCCATTGTTTTATTTTTACTGCAATTATCGTACATGGTTTCCAAAAAAATGTCAATATATTTTTTAACAATTTAAGGCGTTTTCACTTTCATTTAAAAAATACACTTTGTTTTCAGTTTTCGTTTATTTTTTAAAAAAATAACGGCCTTTCGCACTTCCTGCGGTGCTATACTGCCGTCTTCCTGGGTTTCCTCTGCGATCTGGAAGTAGACACTGCCCATAGAATCTGCTATACTGGGGAAGGATTTAGAGAAATCCCTGTTTTTACCCCTTCGAAAGGATGCTCCATCATGGAAAAGCAAAAGAATTTTGTAATTACATTTTGTTACTACGCGATTATTCTGGCTGTCGCCTTTGTGCTGATCAAATTTGCGCTGCCATTGCTGATGCCCTTTGTCATTGCCTTTGTCATCGCCTACTGCCTGAAGCGCCCGATCCGGTTTGTGTCCGCCAAAAGCAGGCTTCCCCGGAAGCTGACCGCGGTGCTGATGGTGATTCTGTTCTTTGGCATCATCGGTACCCTGCTGACCATTCTGATCATCCGGCTCTTTTCCGCCATGGCAACGCTGGTGGAGAACCTTCCCTGGATGTTCCGGGATTACATTGTCCCGTTTCTCAATGGGATTTTTACCGATCTGGAGGCATGGATCCTCCGGCTGGATCCCCAGCTGGTGGACACTCTTCAGTACCTGGGGGAGCGGGTTATTGAATCCTTGGGCCAGCTGGTCTCCAGCCTTTCCCTGGGAAGTATGGAATTTCTCTCGGATCTGGCCAGTTCTCTGCCCATGATGTTCATTAAGATCCTGCTGCTGGTCATCTCCACCTTTTTCATTGCCATGGACTATGACCGGCTGACGGTCTTCCTGGTTCGGCAGATGAACCAGAAAACCCGCAATGTGTTTTTGCAGGTCAAGCAATACATTGTGGGCACCCTGTTCGTCTGTATCCGCTCTTACGCGCTGATTATGTCCATCACCTTTGTGGAGCTGTCCATCGGCTTTACGGTCATCGGCATCCGCCATGCCCCGCTCATTGCCCTGGGCATTGCCATCTTTGACATCCTGCCGGTGCTGGGCACCGGGGGGATCCTGATCCCCTGGGCTGTCATCAGCGCCCTGCAGGGGAACATTCCCCGGGCGGTGCAGCTAGTGGTCATCTACCTGGTGATTACGGTCATCCGGAATATCCTGGAGCCTAAGATTGTGGGCGGACAGCTGGGGCTGCACCCGGTGGTTACCCTGGCCAGCATGTTTGTGGGTTCCCAGCTGCTGGGTGTGGTAGGGCTTTTCGGCTTCCCCATCCTGCTCTCCCTGCTCCGGTATCTCAATGACAACGGCACCATACATATTTTGAAAGCGGATGCCGCCTCACGGTGATGCCAACGCCGCTGCCTCCGCGGCCGTGAGCTTGCCGCAGTCCACCATCCGCTCCAGTACCTGGTCCATCCGCTGCCGGGCCAGCTCCAGGTTGGTGTCCAAGGCGTAAGCGGAAGGGGCGTTGGGCAGCCCGGCTAACATCACCGCCTCATAATCGGTCAACTCCTCCGGCTCCTTGCCGTAATAGCCCTCGGCGGCCTGGGCAATGCCGTAGTAGCCGCTGCCAAAATAGATGGTGTTTACGTACATCTCAAAGATCTCCTGTTTGGTATAGGTCTTTTCCAGTTTCCAGGCGGCAAAGATTTCCGCAAACTTCCGCTCCAGGGTCTTGTCCTGGGTAAAATATTGGTTTTTCATCAACTGCTGGCTGATGGTGCTGCCACCCTCGGCAAAGGATAGGGTCTGAAGGTCATGCCACAGTGCCCGGCCAATGGCCAGAAAGTCCACTCCGCTGTGGGTCCAAAACCGTTGGTCCTCCGCAGAGACCACCGCATCTATGTAAATCTGGGGAAGACGGTCATAAGAGACAAAGCCATCCTGCTCCCGGATGGAAGCCGCCAGCTCTTCCACCGGCTTTTCCTCCACCGCCGCCCGGTACAGGTTATACCCCTCAATGCCAAAGAATGCCCCTACAATTAAAACCAGGGCGGCCGTCAGGGCCAGGAGGGAAAGCACCAGCTTTCCCAGGAAACGCAACACATGCCGCAAGGCTTCTCACCTCTCTCTCGCTCCGCTGACAATGGAGTAATAGGCCCGGGAGGTCCCCCGGTACACCAGCACGTAAAACAGGGCAAACAACAGGAAGCAGGTCCCCGTAACCTGAATCAGCAGCAGCCGGTTGGTCAAGGAAAACAGGATCAGCATCCGGTACAGCATGGGGAAGGCAAAAATCAGATGGATTCCGGCGGTGATCAAGGGCAGGAAGAACACGGTCAAAATCTGGGAATTGATGCTCCCCCGGATCTCCCGCTTGGTCATACCCACATTCTGCATGATGGCAAAACGGGACTGGTCCTCATAGCCTTCGGAAATCTGTTTGTAGTAAATAATCAGCACGGCCGCAAACAGGAACACAATCCCCAGCAAGATTCCCAGGAAGAGTAGGCCGCCGTAGAGGCCGTAGGTATCGGTCCGGGACTCTGCCACAGAATCCGTCTGGATGTTAAAGTACTCTTCGCTGTCCCCACCGGCTTCCACCGGGCCTAGGCTTTTTCCATAAGCCTTATATACCTGAAGCTGGGTTTCATCCTCACTGTTCAGGTCAAAGCCATAATACCACCGGAGGTTCAGAGGAAGGGTATCTTCCCCTACCCGCGCCGTCAGCCCGCTGGCCTGCTCCACAAAATCCGGCACCACCACCTGCATGGTGGCAAACATTTCCAGGGTATCCATGTTGGTGGTTGCCAGGGTATCCGTCTGCTTCCGGATGGCCAGAGGCTCCCCCCCGTGGAGGTGGATGGTTGCCTCCGGATAGGAATCCCCTTCGGAGGTACAGAGAATGGCCTCCCCGGGATTCAGGGTTTCCGAGGTGCCGTGGATCCGATTGTAATCCTCCAGCGGAATCAGGTATACCTGCCAGTACTCGGTAGTGTCAACCGGGGTGGTGGTGGCGTACAGATTGTCCGTGTAGTAGGTCATTTCTGCGCCGTTCAGAATACCCACAAAACCGGCGGTCCGGTATTCCAGGGTGTTTTCCGGCTCCAGGCCGGCCTCTTCCGCTGCCCGGGACGCCAGCTGCCGTACCTGCTCCGTTTTTTCCGAGTACAGCATGGCCGGGTCAGTCACGTAAGCATACGTGCCGATCTGCCGGGGATGCTGGCTCTGGAGGCTGTCCTCCAGTCCCACATACAGGCAGACGGTGGTGGAGAGTGTGACCAGCACCATGGTACAGAGAATACAGATAGAGGCCAGGCCCGCGCCGTTCCGTTTCATCCGGTAAAGCATGGAGGAGACGGACACAAAATGGTTGGTGCGGTAATAGTAGTTTTTGTTTTTCTGTAAAAGCCGGCATACAGCCACGGATCCGGCCATAAACAGAAGGTAGGTGGCCAGAATCACCAGAACCACCGCCACAAAAAACAGCACCAGGGCAGAGACCGGGTCTTCTATGGTAATGGCCAGGTAGTAGGCAATCCCCAGCAGGATGATGCCTGCCGCCGCCAGAACCCAGTTGGCCTTGGGCGGCTTTTCCCCTGCCTGCTCACTGCGGAACAGTTCCATAGGATTGCTCCGGCGCAGCTGCCGCAGGGCATTGAGGTAGAGCAGAAGGAAGATCCCTCCGAACCAGGCCATAGTATATTGCAGGGAGGCCGGCTCAATGGCAAGGGTGAAGGTGGCGGTGCCGGAGAGGATCCGCACCATTACCAGCTCCGCAAACTTGGACAGGGCAATGCCAGCCCCCAAGCCTGCAATCAGAGAGATTCCCGCCACCAGAAGGGTTTCCCAGAGCATCAGGTAAGCTAGGTTGCGCTTGCCCATCCCCAGGATATTGTACAGGCCGAATTCCTTTTTCCTTCGCCGGAGCAGGAAGGAATTGGTATAAAACAGAAACACCAGAGAAAATACGCCCATGACGCCGATTCCAAAATTCAGAATGGACTGCATGGTCGCCCCGCCGGCCATCCCCTGGAGAACCGGACTTACACTGAGGAAAGAGACAATATATGTCATCATAATCATGCCGATGCAGGTGAGCAGATAGGGCATATACAGCTTTCGGTTCTGGCGGATTCCCGTCCAGGCCAGACGCCGATAGAATCCACGCTTCATCTCCGGTCACCTCCTGTAGTCAGCATGGTCAGGGTATCCGAAACCTTCTGGTACAGCTGTTCGTTGGAGCTCTCTCCCCGGTAAATCTGGTGGTACACCTCGCCGTCCTTGATAAACAGCACACGGCCTGCATGGCTGGCCGCCTTCACCGAATGGGTGACCATCAGAATGGTCTGGCCGCTCTCGTTAATCCGCCGGAACAGCTCCAGCAGCTCATCGGTGGCCTTGGAGTCCAGGGCACCGGTGGGCTCATCCGCCAGCACCAGCCGCGGCTCCGTGATCAGGGCCCGGGCCACTGCCACCCGCTGCTTCTGGCCGCCGGAAAACTCATAAGGGTATTTTTTCAGCAGCTCCGTAATCCCCAGCCGCGCCGCCAGCGGCTCCAGGCGCTTACGCATCTCCGGATACCGTTTCCCCGCCAGCACCAGGGGCAGATAGATGTTGTCCTCCACGGAGAAGGTGTCCAGCAGGTTGAAGTCCTGGAACACAAAGCCCAGATGATCCCGGCGGAAGGCCGCTATATTGGCCTCCTTGATCCAGGACAGGTCCTGGCCATCCAGCAGGACGGTGCCGCCGGTGGGCTTATCCAGTGCCGCCAGAATATTCAAAAGGGTGGTCTTTCCGGAACCGGATTCCCCCATGATGGCCACATACTCTCCTTCCTCCACGCGGAACGTTACGTTCCGCAGCGCTTCCACTTTATTTCCGCCCAGCCGGGTGGTGTAAACCTTCCGCAGGCCGCTTACTTCCAGAATGCTCATGATTTCCTCCTTGCGAAACTGAATCTTTACGATCCTCATTATAACAAAAGGAGAAATGGGCCGCCATGGAATTGGCTTACATTTCTCCTTGCAAATCTTACAGTTTCGTAAGAAATCAGTGGCGGGTGTGCTGCCGGATCCCCAGCAGGTACACCAGCAGAATGGCCGGAATGGTGATCAGAAAGATGGGATAAAACCAGTTGGCGCCCACCAGGCCCATCAGCTCCCCGCCCAGAATCGGCCCCAGGGTCATGCCCAGATCCATTCCAATATAGTAGGTACTGTTGGCCAGCCCCCACTTTCCCGCCCCCGCCAGCAAAATGGCCGTGGACTGGCAGACGGAGCACATAATGCCGTAGCCGCCGGCCATGCACATGGCCGCCAGGAACATGGTCAGGTTGCTGCGCATCACCGTCAGAAGGACAATGCCGCAGGCAGCGCTTGCGGTGCTGGCAAACAGGAAGCAATGGAAGGGCAACTTGTCAAACAGGCTTTTCAGGGACAGTAGCAGCACCAGCAGCACCGCCGCATACAGCGGGAAAAACAGGCTGACGGTCACTGCCAGATGCCGGGTTTCCGTGTAGCTGACCAGAAAGGACTGGGTGGCACAGTAAGGAATACCAAACAGCATCACCACCAGGGCAATGGGCAGCACCTTCCGGTCCACAATCTGCAGACTACTTTTCCTCTCCGCCGCCTCCAGCTGCACCGGTTTCGGGGCAGGCAGCCCCTTGTTGCCCACAAACTGGATGGTAAGGATCACCATCACGGCAAAGGCGGTGGCAATGAGGAAGGCGGTACGGTAGCCAAATTTCTGATACACGGACACGCCAATGGAGGGGGCCACTGCCATGGCCAGGGCATTCATGGTGCCGTAGACGCCCATGCCGGAGCCGATCTTCTCCCGGGGCAGCAGGTTGGACATCCAGGTGGACAGGCAGACGGAGCAGCAGGAAAAGCCTACGCCGTTGACCAGCCGGGCTGCCGCCACCATCACCGGGCTCTGGGCCACCGTGTAGCCGGCGCAGGCCAGAAGCAGCAAACCTCCGCCGATGAAGGAAAGCTTGTATTTGCTGATCCGGTCTGAAAGGTTTCCCACAAACGGGCGGCAGAACAGGGAGCACAGGTTGGTCAGCCCTCCCATCACTCCCATAAGGGCGGCGTTTGCCCCCAGGGCCCCGGAAAAGCCGGTGATCAGCGGCGTTACCAGCATGGGGCTGGACATGTAGAAAAAGCTGGCCGCCAGAATCAGGACAATGTCTCTGCTCAGCAATTTGGTTTTCATGTGGCATCCTCTCTTTTTTGATTTTATACAAAACATGTATGTGATATTCTATATTTTTAATATACAGTATGCTGTATATATGTGCAAAAAAACCGGTCACTGATTCGATCCTTTTTCTTCTTCCTCCACGCCGTAATGCTCCACATTCCGCAGCGCCGTCTGAGCCAGGAGGTAAAACTGCTGTTGCTCCTCCTCCGTCATGCCCCGCAGCAGCCGGCTTCCGGTGCGGATTCCATTCCGGTGCAGCGTATCCCCCAGCTCTTCCCCCGCCGCTGTGGGAAAAACCCGCTGAATCCGGGCGTCACAGTCGGAACGCTGTACCTGCACCAGGCCTTTGGCTTCCATGCGGAAGACCAGCCCCCGGGCAGTCTGGTGGGTAATCCCCAAAAACTCCTTCAGCTCCGTGATGGAGGCACCGGGGTTGGAGAGAAAAAACCGCAGGCTGTCCGCCTGGGAAGCCGTCAGATCCAGCGTGCCCAGATAAACATTCCGGTTTTTGACAATGGTGTTGGCAAGCCGCAGAATCAGCCGGGCCAGGGTATACTCCTTTTCGTTCACTTGATCCCCCTCCAATATAAAGCACGCTGTATATTTTAAGCCAATTACTATTCCTTGTCAACCAGATTTTTGCTGACGGCGGATCCATTCCAGGAGAATCTCCACCACATAATCCTGCTCCGCCGGGTACAGCTCCCTCCCCTTGGGGATCCGGTGCCATTTGTACAGGCAGCCCCGGCAGCAGGTGCCGGTGGCATGCTGGGCCAGAAACACCGGATGGCCTTTCATGGGCGTCTGCTTGCCATCGTGGGCTGGCTCCGCCGGGGCCAGGCGCTGGCGCACAAAATCCCGGGCATGCTGTTCCATCACCGCCATCCCCTTTTCCTCCAGATAGGCCCGCTCCCGGGCCCGCAGATGAAAGCTGCTGCGGAACGCGGAGCGGGACAATCGGTCAAACAGCGCATCCATCCACCGACGGTCCCCCGGCTCCCAGTCGATCCCCGCCCGCCGGGCCTGGCTTTCCTGGAATTTCCGGTCAATCCGGTAAACCTTCCCTTCCTTCTGGAACCGGGCACCGGTCTGCTTAAAATGGAAAGCGGTGCCAAAACGGATGCACTGGCTGCGGGTATCTAAAATCCACCCATAGTCACAGAGCCGAGCCTCCTCCCCGGACTCGCCGCCGCAGGTAACCCGGAGGATCTTTCCGGAGGCCAGATAGGGCTCCAGGTGGATTTCCTCCAGCATGGGCTCCTGGATTACCTCCCGGCGCCGGATGGGCAGGGAGAGGAATACCGGCAGCCGCCGGTCTGCCTGCTCCTGGTTCTCACAGGTACAGAGGATGGTCACATTTGCGTATCCGTCTCCCCAGTCCGCCGGCAGGGCAACTGAAAAACGTTCAATCCGCTTGGTGATGATCACAAAAGAAAGATCCTGCCGGAGGCGGATCATCTCCCAGGCCTCCGCTCTCCAGGGATCCGCCTCCGGCAGGAAGAAATCCGAAGTCATGCAGGCATACACCGGCTCCTCCCCGGACAGCTTCCAGGATCCGTCCCGGTTTTTCCGCAGAGGCAGGTCAAAATTTCCGGTGCGGGCCACCTGGCTGCTGTCCTTTCCGAACTGGCTGTCCCGCCGGTACACATAGCAGTTCTGACAGCCGGGGGAGATTTTGTGGCAGCCGTGCCACGGGTTCCAGATTGGCATACAGAGGTTCCTCTTTTCCGCATTCAGTTGGGGAACAGCAAATGGGCGCGTTGCTCCCCATTGAGACCAGTATAGTCCATGGCAGAGGCAAAATCAATCCACCAAAGGGACACAATTTCTTCATGGTTCAATCACAGATTTCTCTTATACTGAAACGGAAGAAATGGAGAGACACCGAACATTGCTGAACCATAATTCCTCTCAAAAACTGCATCTGTTGCTGCTGGCAGCCGGAACACTTTATCTTGCTACCGGCGCATTCCACACGGCTCTCTGGTTTGATGAAAGCTATACCGTAGGGCTGGTACGCCAGAATTTTCCG
Source organism: Candidatus Pseudolachnospira avium (assembly GCA_904420025.1). Taxonomy (GTDB): domain Bacteria; phylum Bacillota; class Clostridia; order Lachnospirales; family Lachnospiraceae; genus Pseudolachnospira; species Pseudolachnospira avium. Next base: position 5,808 of record CAJFTW010000015.1, on the reverse strand, counting down.
GATCTGTGCCGAATTGCCGTATACGATGTGCATCCACACCTCTATTATATTCTCCTGAAGCTCTTTATCTGGGTCGCGGGAGAAGGAATTGTGGAAATGCGGCTGTTTTCCGTGGCCGGCGGAGCGGTGTTGGCCTCTCTGGGGTATACGTACATCCGCCGAGATTTTGGCCCTTCCGTAGGGATCTGGTTTTCTTTTCTGGCTTTTTTTCTGCCTGCCATGCTGAAGTATGCCCTGCAGATCCGGATGTACACCTGGGCGCCGGTATTTGTCACGCTGGCAGCTTTATACGCCTGGCGGTCCGCCGTACAGGAAGGCCCCGGATGGAAGAACAGCCTTTGGATGGTCCTCTTCAGCCTGGCCGCTGCTTACACACACTATTTCGGCCTTCTGGCTATGGCCTGCCTGAACCTTTTTCTGCTGGTACACAACCGGTGGGAGAAACGCCCGCTGCGCCGGTGGCTGCTTCCGGGGACTGGGTCTGTATCATGGATGCGGATCTGCAGGACCCGCCGGAGCTGCTGCCCCAAATGCTGGCGGAACTGGAAGCCACCGGAGCCGATTGTGCGGCAGCCCGGAGGATTTCCCGGGAAGGGGAGCCTCCTCTCCGCTCGCTGTGCGCCCACATGTTTTACCGGCTGTTCCGCCGGATCTCTTCTATCCCTCTGAGCCAAGGAGAGCGGGATTTCCGTGTGATGGGCCGTCCCATGGTTGACGCAGTGCTCTCTCTGGACGAGCGGGTCCGCTTTACAAAAGGAATCTTTTCTTATGTGGGCTTTTCCACCTGCTGGGTAGAATACGACCACACCAGCCACATATCCGGGACCAGCAGCTGGTCCCTCCGGGGGTTGTTCGGGTATGCCATGAATGGCATTGCCTCCTTCTCCGCGGCGCTGGCCATTCTTATGGTGGCCACGGCCACCTCCCAGCCTCTTCAGGGAATATCCGTTTTCTGCCTGGGATCACTGGTTTTCTTCTGCCTGTTCCTGACGCTGGGCACCATCAGCTATTACCTGAGCCGCATTTATCTGGAGGTAAAACAGCGTCCCCTGTATTTTATACGGGAACGCCGTTAAAAGGGAATTCTGAACATCCAAGACAATCCGGACCGTTCACCCGGCTATGCGGGGTGATTGACGATTCCCACAAACAGAGGCAGTCCATCCTCGCCGGTGATGGCAAAGAGGAAGGGGCGGTTCAGAATGAAATTTACCTCCTCCCCCGGCTCCAGGGCCGACACCTCCTCCACCATCATCGCAGTGTAGGCGGCCGCCTCGCAGCCCTCCTCGTCTATGGTCACCCGGGCTGCCTGCTGGGCCTGGGTCACGGCGGCCCTCTCCATCTCCGGCGCATCGGAGACCGGCGAAAAATCCGACCGGGCACTGTCAAACACGTCCTGAACGCCCAGCGCCTGGAGCCCCGGAATCAGATCCGTCTGGGAGGCTATATCAAATTTGGGGACCGACAGATTCACCGTCCGGTATTCCTGGTTTTCCCAGTCTCCCCCGGAAAGGAGAAACGCCATTGCCTGGCTGTCCTCCAACAGCTCTTCCGGGGAAACGCCGGAATCCGGCAGCAGGAACCACATGCGGCCGCCGCCTTCCACAAAAGCCTTGCTCACGGCGGTAAACTGGTCCCCCCAGTAAAGACTCTGCTGGTCGCTCTGGCGCATGAAATCACAGGTGAGTTCCGCGTCCGGCCCGTAAAAGACATCGGCCTCGGTCTGGGAGATGGCCTGGCTCCAGCCCGCTTTAAAGTAAACGCTGGAAGCTAGGGCCAGCAGGGTATCCGGGCTCATGGAAAGCCCTCCTGCCTGCTCCTCCAGCAGGCCGCCGGTCTGCTGGTTGATCCAATCCCGCAGGGCCTGGTTATATGCCTCAGACCCCATCTCCCCCTGGAAGGAGGATGCGTAATAATGCTCCGCCAGGGCCTCCATGGTGGTCTGGTTGTAGGGGATGGACTGGTTCAGCCACAGGGAATTGGCCAGCACACTGGTGGTAACTCCGTCGTCGCAGTAGCTGCCGTTCCACAGGGCCGCCGCCTGCTCCCGCAGGGACTCCAAACTGTCGGTGCCCAGGAGATCCAGCACCTGCTGGCGGCTCTGCCCCTCGGTGGTCTCCGCCAGCATGGCCAGGGCCATGTACAGGTTCAGCGGGGAGTAAACCCGGTTCTCCTCCGCTGAACCGCCCAAAAACTGCCGGGTGCTCCGGGCAAAGAAGGATTCCAGCCCTTCCACATCCCCCTCCGCCTGTTCCTGCTGGGCCTGCAGGCTTTTCTGCCAGGCCTCCCAGGCGGCCATGTAGGCCTCGCTGTCAAAGGCACCGGTTTCCGCATCCTGATAATCCGCCTCCACCGGCCGGGCCGCCATCTGGGGATAGGCCGCCGTAACCAGTGCATAAGGGGAGGCGGCTCCGCCAGCCGCTTCCGCTGCCTCCTCCTCTCGTGCCGCTCCGTTGCCCTCCGGCTTGGCCTCGCCGGCACCCTCTGCCGCCTCCGGCTGTGCCCCTCCTTCTGCCAGGCCCTGGCCATCCGCCTGGCCAGCCTCACCGGCCTGATCCGGCGAGCTGGGCAGCAGCCATACCCCCACCAGCAGCAGGCACAGGCAGGCAGCCACCAGGCCCCACTTTCTCCAGGGTCTCCGGAGCGGCTTTGCGGCTTCCTCCGGAACTTCCTTCCGGGTTTTCTCCGGGGCAGAGCCAGTGGGATCCTCCGCGGGCTTATCCGGGATTTCCTCCGGCTCTTTCTCTGCCCTGTCCTGCCGCACGGCCTCCGCCTCCGCAATCATTTTCAGGTCCAGATGCTCCAGGGCATCGCTGAGATCTTCTCTTTTCATAAGACAAAGCCCTCCTGTTCCAGATACTTTTTAAGTCCCTGCCGGGTACGGTGCAGAGAGCTCTTTACCTTAGACTCGCTGCACCCAAAGTAGGCCGCCACCGCCTGGATGGAGTCCAGGAAATAGTAGCGGATGAGAAACATGTTTCGGGCGTCCGGGGACAAGGTATTTAAATATGCCTCCAGCGCCTGGGCCAGCAGCCGCCGGTCCGTTTCCTGCTCGGTGGTGTTGCCGCCGGAAAGGCACTCCTCCAGTTCCTCCAGGGAGAGGGCATACTCCGACGGCTTCCGCTTCTGCCGGTTTTTCCGGCGGAACCGGTCGATGGACACCCGGCGGACAATCTGAGCCAAGTAGGCAGAGAGCACCGCCGGCCTTTGCGGAGGGATGGAGTTCCAGGCCGAGAGGTAGGTGTCATTGACGCTCTCTTGGCTGTCCTCCCACACGGCCAGAATATTGTAGGCAATTTTGGTCAGATAGCGCTCATACTTTTTCCGGGTTTCCTCCACCGCCGCCTCATCCCGCTGCCAGTACAATTCCACAATTTGCCTGTCCTCCATGGCCTCCCCTCCTTCTTATCCTCTTACACCGGCTGATTGACAATGCCCACAAACAGCGGCAGCCCGTCTGCTCCGGTGACGGCAAAGAGGAAGGGCCGGTCCAGCACAAAGTCCACTTCCTCCTCCGGCGGCATGGCAGCTCCTTCCCCTACCATTATCACCGTGTAGGCCGCCGCCTCACAGCCTTCCTCGTCAATCTTTACCCGGGCCGCATGCTGGGCCTGGGTGATCATGGCCTCCTCCATCTCCGGAGCGTCCGAGATGGGCGAGAAGTCTGACCGGGCGCTGTCAAACACATCCCGGATACCCAGCTGCTGCAGGCCCGGGATCAGGTTCAAATCCGACGCCACGTCAAACCGAGGCACCGAAAGGTTCACGGTCCGGTACGCTGCCTGTTCCCACTCTTCCCCGGAAAAAAGAAACTCCATCACCTGGCTGTCCGTAAGCAGCTCCTCCGGTGACACTCCTTCCTCCGGCAGCAGGAACCATACACTGCCGTTGTCCTCCGCAAAGGCCTGGGAGACAGCGGAGAACCGGTCTCCCCAGTAGTAGGTGCCGCTGCCGCTCTGCCGCATAAAGTCACAGGTCAGCTCCCCCTCTGGGCTGTAAAAGATGTCCTCCTCCGTGTTGTCCTCCGAAAACTCCTGATCCCAGCTGGCTTTCAGGTAGATGGTGGAGACCAGGGCTAGCAGGGTTTCCGGGTCCATGGCCAGCTCTTCCGCCTGCTCCTTCAGCAAACCTCCGGTCTGCTGGTTGATCCAGTCCCGCAATGCCTGGTTGTATTCCTCGCTTCCCATCTCTCCCTGGAAGACAGAAGCATAGTAATACTGGGCCAGGGCGTCCACGGCCGGCTGTTTGTAGGAAATATCCTGGTCCAGCCACAGGGAATTGGCCAGTATGCTGGCGGTGACGCCGTCATCCCAGTAGTGGGCGTTCCACAGGGCTCCCGCTTTCTCCCGCAGGGCCTCCAGGTTTTCCACTCCCAGCAGATCCAGCACCTGCTGGCGGCTCTGTCCGTCTGTAATCTCCGCCAGCATGGACAGGGCCAGGTACAAGTTCAGCGGGGAGTAGACCCGGTTTTCCCCCGGTGCTTCCCCCAGAAACTGTTGGGCGGTGCGGCAGAAAAAGGATTCCATCCCCTGGGCGTACCCCTCCGGCTGGCTTCGCTGGGCCCGCCGGTCCTCCCGCCAGGCATCCCAGGCCTCCGCTCCATCTGTCTCTGCCGGATAATCTGCGATCTGCGGATAAACAGCCGCCGCCAGCACGTATTCCTGCCCCCGGTTTCCCGGCTGCCTCCTCAGCAGCGGCGGCAGCAGCCATGCCGCTGCCAGCGCCAGGCACAGGCAGGCGGCCAGAATCCCCCACTTTCGCCGGTTTTTCCGCTTCGTTTGCCTTTCATTTCCGGAATCTTGTTTTTTCATAGGCACTCCCCTCCTGTTTTTCATGGGAGAGATCCGGCCGGATCGGTACACTTCCCTTCATGTTATAAGTCGTCAAAAGAGGCCGGACGGTTGCTCGGTACGCCGATTTTTCTAACTTTATTTTCCGCAATCCGGTCAGGTCTGTCAAGCGGAAGGGTAAGGATTTATGGGATTCGAGGCACAATCAATACGTATTAACACATATTTTTTCTTGACATATTGATGAAAACGCTTTATAGTGAACATACAGAGAGGAAAAGTGGATGAAAGTTTCAGAGCTGATCAAACTATTAAAGAAAAATGGAACTTTCAAAAGTATTCGGGAGGATGCAGGTTTTTAAAGAATCCACCCTCCAACAAAGAGGAAAGAGGAGAAAATATATGGCAAAATATGCATATCCCGCCGTTTTTACTAAAGAAAAAGAAGGAGGCTATTCGATTTGCTTTCGAGACCTGGAAGGCTGTTACACCTGTGGCGATAGCATTGAAGAAGGTTTGGAAATGGCTGAAGATGTCCTTGCTTTGGCATTATATGGCTACGAAACCAACGGAAAAAAGATTCCTGAGCCCAGCCTCTTATCTGAAATTGCACTGGCTCCTAATGAGTTTGTCAGCTATGTAAAATGTGATACTATGGAATACCGCAAAATGTATAATTCAAAAGCAGTAAAAAAAACTTTAACCATTCCCGAATGGCTAAATGAAGAAGCGATGGCTGCCGGAATCAATTTTTCTCAGGTACTGCAGGAAGCTTTAATCGCCAGAATTTCCGAATAATATTCCAAAACTCCGGAGTTTACACCAGCAGCTCCGGAGTTTTGAATGGGAGGTTAAAATTTCCACTATTGGATACAGAAGTCACCATCAACAGCGGCCGGCGTTTTATATACATTTTTTTGCAGATTGCGGGAGCACGCAGTGCGGAGCAATCTGGTATCATAGGGGTCAAAACACCTTTTGACCCCAACATCATATGGTGAGTTGCCCGACAAATGGG
>CAJFTW010000014.1 GCA_904420025.1 Candidatus Pseudolachnospira avium | reverse complement strand
TCCATGCTGCCGCCGATGGATTCCAGAAGGCTGTCGATTTCCTCTTCCACCTGGCCGTCCATATCGGCGGTTTCGGCGCGGAACTCGCCGGTTCCGTCCGCCATCTCCCGGGCGCCATCGCAGAGGGCTGTAACGCCATCGTACAGTTCCGCCGTCCCCTCATACAGTTCACCGGAACCGGATACCAGTTCCCTGCTGCCCTCCGCCAGAAAAGATACCCCCTCCATCACCTGGCTGTATCCCGCCGCCAGCTGGGCCACACCGTCCGTGTAGTCCCGGATCCCGGAATCCAGCTCCTCATAGCTGTCCACCAGCTGATTGATGCCCCCTGCCAGGGCGGAAAGGTTTCCTGTCATGCTGCCGAGGGTATTTACCAGCTGACGGATGGAGGCGTCAAAGGTCTCATACTGGGAATGGAGGGCGGACAGCCCCTCTGTCAGCGCAGGCAGCTCCGCAGAAACGCCGTTCAGATAGCTTTCCATCCCGCCAATGGCGGCGCTGTTGGCGCTTAAAAGGCCCTGGATCTGTTCCGCATCGGCCAGCAGCTGTTCTTTATACTGGTCCACCAGGCCTTCCATTCCCGGAATGGCAGAAAGCTGCTCCAGCAGGGCTTCATACCGCTGGATGATCTCCACTGCGCCGGCATTTCCCGCCAGCAGTGCGTCTATATCCAGGCCATTCTGGGCCATCAGCGCCTTATACTGCGCGTAGCCCAGGTTGGCCTGCAAAGCAACCGCCCCATCGTAAAGGTCGCCGATGGCCTGCTGGACCTGGCCGGAAGCTTCCGCCAGCATGGTCAGGTCTTCATTGGTCACAGAAAGGGAGTTGACCGCTGTCTGAATGGTAAGCAGCGCCGTCTGAAATTCCGCGGAACCGGCGGCCAGGGGGCCCGATTGCGCGTTTAAGGCTGAAAGCCCGCTCTGTACCATGGCCAGCCCATTCTGCAGCGCGACCACCCCCTCGTCCAAAGAGGCCACCCCGCTCTGCAGGGAGGAGGCCCCTCCTCGCAGTTCCCCGCTGCCGTCCAGCAGCTCCGCAGAGCCATCGGAAAGCGCCCCTGCGCCATCGTCCAGCTGCGCTACCGCGTCGATCAGGTCATTTACCTGGCTCCGCAGTTCCGCATCATCGATTTCCACATTGAGATTCAGGTGAATGCCATTGATGGAAACGGCAGGCATCTCAAACGCGGTCACATCTGCGGTAATGGTGGTATCCATTCCTTCCCCTGGCAAAACCGTGTAGGTAAGCTGCTTGTCGCTGCCCACATTGGCAATGGTGGCATTCGGTGCGGAGATGTTGCTGCACTGCTCCGTGTCCAGGGTGAGGGAAGCCTGCAGGGCGTAATCCTGGAAAAAAGTGCCGGAACAGGCCGTGTTCTCTGTGATCCGGAAACGGATCTCCAGTTTTCCGCTTTTTCCTGCGATTTCCTCCGCGGAATATTCGGTACCATCCAGATAATAGTGGAGGGAAAAATTCCATGGGATCTCCGCATCCGCCAATTCTCCCTGATAGTAGGCTTTCCGGGTTGAGGTGGAAAAGGTGATGGTATCCCCATTCTGTTGGATGGGATCGCTGGTATTCAGCATTTTCACCGAAGTGTAGCCGCCGTAGTCCGTAATGCTCCCACCGGAAAAGCTGTTGACCACATAGCAGTTTTTCTGCCTTCCACTGGCATCCAGTGTAATGTATATGACCTCTTCCTTTTCTGAGGGCACTGCGTTTGCTGTTCCGGCAGCCAAAGCCGGGACGGATGAGGTCAGGACCAGCAGGCCCGCCAGCGCCAACGGCAAGGTGCGTTTTCCTGTTTTCATTTTGTAACTTCCTCCTTGGATGGTTTATAAAAGTGTACATGTAAGGTCGTGCGCTGGACAAGTCCGTCCAGCAGGTACAGCAGCCCCGGCAGTACAAACAGGACAATGGACAGGGAGAGCAGGCTGCCGATCCCCAGAAACCGTCCCAGCTGGGCCAGAATGCCATGGCTGGAAAGAGATCCCAACAGGAAGCCCACTACCGCCAGAACGATGCCGGAGGTCATGACCGAAGGCGTTACCACCGCCACCGTTTCCACTACCGCCTTCTTTTTGGGCATATACTCCCGAAACTCGGTATACCGCTCGGTAAATAAAATTGCATAGTCCACCGTTGCCCCCAACTGAATGGAACTGATAATCAGGTAGGAGATATAAAAAACGGTGTCGCCCTGAAAATAGGGGATTGCCAGGTTGATCCACACGGCAGTCTCAATGGCAAGTACCAGGATCACCGGCAGGGAAAGGGATTTCATGGTCAGCAGAAGCACAAGGAACACGGCGCCAATGGCGATCAGGTTGACCTTTACCGTATCCGCTGTGATGGTGTCCATCAGGTCATAGGTGCTGACGCCGCTTCCTGCCAGGTAGTAGGAATCCGGGTAGAAGGTATTGACCGTATTCCGGATGTTTTCCACCAGCTCAAAGGTTTCCTCCCCCTCATAATCCGCCTCCACGGTCATGACAAACCGGCTGTAATGTTCCGACACCAGCTGGGAAAGTGTATCCGCATCCAGATACTCCATGGGGATTTCCGCTCCCACGGTATCCACATAGGAAAGGATGCTTTTCACCTGTGGAATGTCATGAAGGGCGTCAGACAGTTCCTGTTCCACAGATAAATTCCCACGGGGAACCAATGCCACATAGGTATCGCTTTTGCCATAGAGTTCCTCGATGGCTGCCGTATCCTGCCCAAACTGGGTTTCCGCTCCGTAGATTTGAGAAGAACCATAGTAAAAATCATTGGCGTTGGATGCCAGATAACTGGGAGCAATCAACACCACAAACACACAGACCAGGGGAATCATCACCCGATAGACCACCCTGCCAAATCCATGAAAACCGGGCAAAAAACTGCGGTGCCGGGATTTTTGCAGCCACTTCTGGGTTGCCAGAATCAAGACCGGCATAAAAACAAATACGGTAATCAAACTGATGGCAACGCCTTTTGCCAGCGCCCGCCCCAGATCCGGTCCAATCTCGAACTGCATGAACAGCAGCGCCAGGAATCCAATCACAGTCGTCAACCCGCTGGAAAGGATGGAGCTGGTAGACTTGCACAGGGCATCTACCATGGCTTCCTTGGAATTTTCTGTTTCCTTTTTGCATTCTTCAAAGCGGTGGATCAGGAAAACCGAGTAGTCCAGGGATACCGCCACCTGCAAAATAGCCCCTGCCGCATTTGTGACAAAGGAGATCTCTCCAAAAATCAGATTGGTGCCGGAGTTGATTAAAACTGCTACCCCTAAGCCGATCATGACCAAAAGCGGTTCCACCCAGGAAGTGGTCGTGATGATCAGCATCACAAAAACAAACAGGATGGCAAATGCCGTAATCTTATTGATTTCACTGACTGTTCCTGTGGTGGCCACCGCCGTGGATACCGCATCGCCGGTAAGCGCATTTTCTTCCCCCACAATAGCCCGAATAGCATCCACCGCTTCCACCTGTTTTCCATCCTCAATGGTCACGGTAAAAAGGGCAGCGTTGCCTTTATAATAGGTTTCCACGGTATCCTGGTCCATGGTTTCAATAGGCTGCAGAATGTCGGCAGCGTCATCCAGCCACATAACATCCGTGACCCCCTTGCAGGCCGCAATTTCTGCCTTGTAGTCTAAAGCCTCTGGTATGGTGACATCCTTTACCATCACGCGGGCATTGGGAATGCCGCCTGCAAATTCAACCCCCATGATTTCCAGCGAGACGGTGGAGGCCGAGTTCTCCGGAAGATAATCGGTCATATCATAATTGACACCCACCAGCCCTGAAAGGGCAGCACCTACCGCAGCCATCATGAGAAAACAAATAAAAATTTTCTTTGGATTGTTCACAATTACCTGGTAAAATTTTTTCATAGTATCGGCTCCTTTTCCTCTGTGGGGGAAGGAGCAGAGGCCGTACCGGTAATCTCAAAGTTTTCCCGTTCCCCATTTAACCTTAATGCCAGTGCTTCCTTCGTGATCCGGCCTGTGGCGCTATAGGGAATGGTGCGCATCAGCGTCGTCAGCTCCCCTCTGATCTGGCACTCTCCCTTTTCGTTGATTTTTCCGCGAAAGGGATTGGCCCGCTTCAGAATATCCAGCATCCCGCTGATGTTACGGTTATCTACGGTGACAGACATGGTTCCATATCGTAGCCCGATGGATGTCTGCATAATCACATCATAGCTGCCGTTCCACATACGCTTTCGCTCCTTTCTATTCCTGGTTCTTTTCACCGTCCCTATCGTAGTAAAAAAAGGGACAAAATAAAACGGTCAATCCGTATATAAGTGAGAGATATGGGACAAACAGCGGCAATTTGACGGGGAAGTTATGGGACAACTGGGTACCATTTGCCCATTGAGCGGCTTACCGGCCAAGTGTATAATAAGTTTGTGGCTGGAAGAAAGGATGTGGTGCCATGAGGAATGAAGAGCTTTCACAAAAAACCAAGCAAACCCTGGCCGCTGCGCTGAAAAAGGCTATGGAGGGCAAAAAGCTTTCCAAAATCACCGTCAGCGAGCTGTGTGCTGCCTGTAATGTAAATCGAAAAACCTTTTATTACCATTTCCAGGATATTTACAGCCTCCTGCAATGGATGCTGGAGCAGGAAGCCATTGATGTGGTAAAGAATTTTGACCTGGTGGTCAACACGGAGGAAGCCATCCGGTTTGTCATGGACTATGTGGACCAGAATAAGCACATTATCAACAGCGCCTTTGATTCCATGGGCTACGAGGAAATCAAGCGCTTTTTCTATAACGATCTTTTTTCTGTTATTTACGGGGCGATTGAGCAGGGCGAAGAAGAATTGCAGGTAACCCTGGACCCGCAGTTCAAAGACTTTTTGGCCGCTTTCTATTCCGAAGCTTCCGCAGGACTTCTGCTTGAATGGGTGAAAAACAGGATGACGCAGGATCGGGAGACGGTTTTGCAAAACCTGCTGTCCGTTTATAAGATTTCCCTTCCGGCCATCTTAAAAGAAAAAAGGAGTGCGGATAAGCCTGCTTAAAAGGGAAAAAGGAATGCGGATAAGCCTGTCTCCGGAAAAAAACTGCCGCACAAGGGATCTTCTCCCCTCTGCGGCAGCTCTTTGTATGTTCGATTTTCTCTTACAGAGAAGCCTCCAGGTTCTTGCGGATGGCCTTGATGAAGTCCTCGCTGTCTACCTGGGTCACTTTGGACTTGTCCATGGTGGTGATGGAAGCCAGGTCCTTGGTCATGGTGCCATCCTCGATGGTCTTGATGGTGGCAGCCTCCAGCTTGTCAGCGAAATCCTGCAGCTCTTTGATGCCATCCAGCTCACCGCGCTTTCTCAGAGCGCCGGACCAAGCAAAGATGGTAGCTACGGAGTTGGTGGAAGTCTTCTTGCCTTCCAGGTGCGCATAGTAGTGTCTCTGCACCGTGCCGTGAGCCGCCTCGTACTCATAGTTGCCCTCGGGGGAAACCAGCACAGAGGTCATCATAGCCAGGGAGCCGAAAGCGGTGGCCAGCATATCGGACATTACATCGCCGTCGTAGTTCTTGCAGGCCCAGATGTAGCCGCCCTCGGAGCGGATAACGCGAGCCACAATGTCATCGATCAGGGTGTAGAAGTAGGTGATGCCAGCAGCCTCAAATTTCTCCTTGTACTCGGTGTCAAACACTTCCTGGAAAATATCCTTGAAGGTGTGATCGTACTTCTTGGAGATGGTGTCCTTGGTAGCAAACCAAACATCCTGCTTGGTGTCCAGCGCATAGTTGAAGCAGCTGCGGGCAAAGCTGCGGATGGACTTGGACATGTTGTGCATACCCTGGATCACACCGGGAGTCTCAAACTTCTGGATGGTCTCCTTGGTCACCGTGCCGTCCTCAGCGGTGAAAACCAGCTCAGCCACGCCGGGCTGATCGATCTTCATCTCAACACCCTTGTAAACATCGCCGTAAGCGTGACGGGCAATGGTGATGGGCTTCTTCCAAGTTTTTACGTAAGGCTCAATGCCCTTTACCAGGATGGGAGCGCGGAATACGGTGCCGTCCAGGATTGCACGGATGGTGCCGTTGGGGCTCTTCCACATCTGCTTCAGGTTGTACTCCTTCACGCGGGCAGCGTTGGGGGTAATGGTAGCGCATTTTACAGCCACGCCGTATTTCTTGGTAGCGTTCGCAGAATCCACCGTGATCTGATCATTGGTCTCGTCTCTCTTCTGCAGACCCAGGTCATAGTACTCGGTCTTCAGATCGATGAAAGGCAGCAGCAGCTCATCCTTAATCCACTGCCAGAGAACTCTGGTCATCTCGTCGCCGTCCATCTCGACTAACGGCGTCTTCATCTGAATCTTAGCCATTGGAATCATCCTCCTTCAATTTTACAGGCCGCCTGGATTTATATGTTTTATAACGACCTATAGTAACTTTGATTATAGGCTAAATGCAGAATCCTGTCAATAATACAAATAAAATTCCGAGTTCCGCATACTTTCTTTTTTTAAATGAAATAATATGAAGCTTCAATAAATAGAGTGTACTTCTGTGCCCGGGTAAAAATAGAGAAGAATCTGCCCATAGGTGTAGCCCGCCTCCGCCATGCCTCCCGCTCCGCTCTGGCTCATACCCACCCCGTGGCCGTATCCGCCGCCGTGAAGCCGGTAGCCGGTGAGCGTTCCATTCTCCTCCAGCCGCTCCAGATAAAAGAAGCCGCTGGGCACCATGGTCCACCCTTCCACCACATAGCCGGTGTGCTGCTCAATTTCCATGCCCTCGCTGCCTAAAGCCTCCCGCACGGCACTCTGCCGCTCCAGCACGGCGCGCCCTTGGCTGCCGGTGACGGTCAGCTCCCGGATAACGCCTCCCGCGCTGCGGCCGGTCACCTCCAGCACCGCCACCTCCCCAATGGAGGCCATGCCGTGGTTCTCCAGATACCCGTTGATGGACTGGGTCAGGGAATCCTTCCCCAGGGTAATCTGCCAACGGTAAAAACCGTCCCCGCTGTCAAAGCTGTCCGTGTTTTCGTCAATAAACTGTCGGAAGGCCGCCTCGTCCGTCAGGTCCGGCGTATCCCGGTCCACATTGAGGCAGGCCGCCGGGCAGTAGGGGTACTCCGCCGGATCCGACTGCCAGACACCGGTATCCGTTGAGCTGCCGCAGGAGGTGGAGTAATAGTAGGCGGTGATGGTCTGCCCCTGGTAATTCAGCACCTGGCCGGCGGTATCCCAGACCGCCTGATCGGTCTTTTCCCCGAACGCCTGGTTGTTGTAGACCTGGTAGTTGGTGCTATCGTCCACATGGGCCCGCAGCTCCGGAATCCCATAGCCCTGCATCCGGCACCAGGCATAGCTGCGGGCGCAGACCGCCTGCACCTTCAGGGCTTCCAGGCCGTAGGAGGAGGGCATCTCCCCAGGGACTACCCGGCACAGATACTCCTCCAGGGAAAGCTGGTTCACTACCCCCAGCTTTCCTTCTGTAAGAATAATCTCCAGTTCCCCGGGATAATCCGGGTAACCGCACTCCCGGCGGGAGGAGAGGATCTGCAGCCCCTCCCCCCGCACCCATACGGATCCGGAGGCAAACCAGGCGTCCTCCGGCGTCAGGGTCAGCACGGTATCCCCGGCCATCTGCTCCTCTCCTCCGCTCCAGCTGACGATGAAATCCTCCGCGGAGCTGACCTGCACTGTGTCCTGGTAGAGGGAGCCGTAATCCGCCCCATAGATGGCCACCCGGATCGTCGGATTCTCCCCGGCTTCCGGCGGTGCCTGGCTCTCCTCCCCCGGCACCGCCCCGGTCTCCGGCGCGCCTTCCGCCGCGGTGGTGTCCGTATCCAGCGATTCCGCCGCGTCCCCGGAGGAGGCCGGGGCCTCCGCCGTGGCCGGGGCATTCCGCCCCAAAAGCAGGCTCACCGCTGCCGTTGCAGCTAACAAAAGAAGGACCGCCGCAGCCGTCCTTTGCAGTCCGCCGGTCCATCTACCTGTTCCTCTTCCCATGCCGACACCTCCCATCCTGTCCTAAAGACAGGGTATGAGAGCTTGCCTAAGGCTAGAACCTTATTCCTCATGACCAGCTTTCTCTCAATTCTTCAATTAAAAAATTCCCAGAGTGCCGGTTCCTGTTTTTTGACTCCCTAGCATAGCTAGGTGGGCAACCGCAGCCAATGTTTCTGCCTTCCACTCAAAAGGAGGCCTGACATCCACACGGCAATATAGGAATCCCGTAGGTCAACATGTAGGTTCAAAAATACAGAAATGGGCGAACACCCCAGGAATTTGTTCTTCCTGCAATAGTATATCACAGAAGCAGTAATTCTACAACCAATTTTCTCATCCGTTTTTAGAATTCCCGGTATTGGGATTTCTGCTACAGCCAGGTGACGCCGGTTTCATCCACACGGGCCAGCACATGCTTTTTCATTTCCGGCTTTTGCGCTCCAAAGGAATAGGCGGAAAGCAGCTTCTGCTCCGCCTCCGGGAACAGCGCCGGGTCCCCGGCATAAAGCACTGCCAGCACCTCTCCCTTTTCCACCGCCTCCCCGGTTTTCCGGCACAGTTCTACGCCGGCACCGTAGTCCAGCGCATCCTCCTTGCGGCTGCGGCCGGCTCCCAGCAGCACGGAGGCCAGGCCGATCTGCTCCGCATCCATAGCGGTAATATACCCGGTCTCCGGGGCCGGCACCTCCCGGCGGCAGGCAGCCTGAGGCAGCCCGCCCAGCCTCTCCAGGGCCTCCGGCTCCCCTCCCTGGGCCTTCACCATAGCTTTCAGCCGGGCCAGGGCACTCCCGTCCGCCACGGCCTGCCGGGCCAGCGTCCGGGCTTCCTCCCGTTTCGCCCGCCCGCAGAGCACCAGCATTTCCGCCGCCAGGGAAAGGCAGACATCCGTCAAGTCATCCGGCCCTTCCCCCTTCAGCACCGCCACGGCCTCCTGCACCTCCAGGGCGTTTCCCACCATGTGCCCCAGGGGCACATCCATTTCCGTGATCAGCGCAGCCACCTTCCGGCCCGCCGCGATGCCGATGTCCACCATCTGCCGGGCCAGCTCCGCCGCCTCCTCGGTTCCTTTCATAAAGGCGCCGCTGCCGGTTTTGACATCCAGCAAAATAGCATCGCTGCCGGCGGCCAGCTTTTTGCTCATAATGGACGAGGCAATCAGGGGGACACAGTCCACCGTGGCCGTCACATCCCGGAGGGCATAGAGCTTTTTGTCCGCCGGCACCAGGTTGCCGGTCTGCCCAATAATGCTGAGCCCCGTTTCCTTAACCACCTGGAAAAACTCTTCCCGGCCCAGGGAGGTGCGGAAGCCGGGGATAGCCTCCAGCTTGTCAATGGTGCCGCCGGTATGGCCCAGTCCGCGGCCGGACATTTTGGCCACCACAGCGCCGCAGGCGGCGGCAATGGGGGCCACCACCAGCGTGGTCTTGTCGCCCACACCGCCGGTGCTGTGCTTATCCACCTTGCAGCCGGCCAGGGGGGAAAGGTCCACCATCTCCCCCGAGTGCTCCATGGCCAGGGTCATCCAAGCGGTCTCCCGGGGCGTCATGCCCTGGAAGCAGATTGCCATGAGCATGGCGGCCATCTGGTAATCCGGGATTTCGTCCCGCACATATCCGCCCACCATAAACTGGATCTCCGGCTCGGCCAGCTCCTCCCCCCGCTTCTTCTTTTCAATCAGGTCATACATCCGCATAGCGCTACTTCCTCTCCGCCAGCGCCTCCCCGGAGAAAGCCTCCGGCAGAAGCTGGCCCAGGGTATACTCGACAATCTGATCCGGCGAGGAGGCCAAGAAGATCCGGAACGACGGTCCGCAGAACTCCGCCATCACCTGGCGGCAGATCCCACAGGGAGGTGTCTCTTCCACCGCCTGGCCTTCCCGGCTGCCCACCACCGCAAGGGCGGTAAACCGGCGGGCCCCCTGGCTCACCGCCTTCACCAAGGCGGTCCGCTCCGCACATATTGCCGCCCCATAGCTGGCGTTCTCCACGTTGCAGCCGGTGTAAACCGTGCCGTCCTCGGCCAGCAGCGCCGCCCCCACCTGGAAATGGGAATAGGGGGCGTAGGCGTTCCCCCGGGCGGCCAGCGCCGCCTCCACCAGCTGCCGCTTATCCATGCTCTTCCTCCTTCATCAGCCGGACCAGGCGGCTGGTTCCCAGCCGGCTGGCACCCAGGCGGATATATTGCTCCGCCTCCTCAAAGGTGGAAATCCCCCCCGCCGCCTTAATCCGAACCCCCGGCCCAATGTGCTCCGCAAACAGGGCCACATCCTCCGGGGTGGCCCCGGCCGAACCAAAGCCGGTGGAGGTTTTGATAAAGTCTGCCCCCGTCTCCGTGACCAGCCGGCACATGCGGATTTTCTCTTCCCGGGTCAGAAAGCAGGTCTCTACAATCACCTTGAGGATCCGGCGGCCGCACAACAGCTTCAGGGTGCGGATCTCGTTTCGCAGGCAGTCGTCCTCCCCGCTTTTCAGGTTGCCCAGGTTGATGACCATGTCCAGCTCGTCCGCCCCCTTCTTCAAAGCATCGTCCGCCTCAAAGGCCTTCACCGAGGTGGTGCTGTATCCGTTGGGGAAGCCGATGACCGTCCCAATCCGCAGGCGGTTGCCCACATATTGCTTTACCCGCTTCACAAAAGCCGGAGGAACGCACACAGACGCCGTCTCAAAGTCAATGGCATCATCACAGAGCTGCCGGATGTCCTGCCAGGTTGCCGTGGGGGACAGAAGCGTGTGATCCACCTTGCGCAAAATCTCTTTCTTATCCATATTCTGCCGTCTCCTCCTATCTTTTCTGAATCTGCGGCCAAAAGCTGGCGCCGGCCAGGGATCCGGGAACGCCCAGATAGTCCAGCACCGTGGCGCCAATATCCGCAAAAGTCTGCCGGGTTCCCAGGTTGACGCCCGGCTGCAGCGGCGCTCCCGCCATCACCAGCGGCACGTACTCCCGGGAATGGTCCGTAGACGGTGTGGCCGGGTCGCAGCCGTGGTCCGCAGTGAGGATCAGCAGGTCCTCTGGCCGCAGCCGCTCCAAAATCTCCGGCAGCCGGCCGTCCAGGTAGGTCAGCGCCGCCGCATAGCCATCCACATCGTTCCGGTGCCCATAGAGCATATCAAAATCCACCAGATTGGTGAAGCAAAGCCCCTCAAAATCCCGATCCATATAGTCCAGGGTCTTGTCTATTCCGTCTGCGTTGCCGGTGGTGTAAACAAACTCACTGATTCCCTTGCCGGCAAAAATATCGTGAATTTTCCCCACTGCCAGCACCGACTGGCCGGCGTCCAGGATCCGATCCAGCATGGTAGGGGCCGGGGGTTCCAGGGAAAAGTCGTGTCGGCGCACCGTGCGTGTAAAACCTCCCGGCTTCCCTTCAAAGGGCCGGGCAATCACACGTCCCACCGCCCAGGGCCCCCGGCAGATTTTCCGGGCCGCCCGGCAGTATTCGTACAGTGTCTCCACCGGCACCACCGACTCGTGGGCCGCAATCTGCAGCACGCTGTCCGCCGAAGTATAGACAATCAGATCCCCGGTGCGCAGATGCTCTGCCCCGTAATCCTGGATTACCGCGGTTCCGGAATAGGGCCGGTTGCAGAGGATACCCCTGCCGGTGGCCCGGGAAAGCTGCTCCAGCAGCTCCGGTGGGAAGCCGCCTGGGAAGGTGGGCATGGGCTGGGGGGATACCACCCCCGCAATCTCCCAGTGGCCGGTGGTGGTGTCCTTTCCCTTGGATGCCTCCGCCAGCCGCCCATAGACACCCTCCGGCATTTCCGGCGGCACGCCGCAGGTGACACCGTCTATGGAAAACAGCCCCAGCCGGCCCATACTGGGCATAGAAAAACCGGCTCCCCGGGAGGCAGCGGCCAGGGTATTGCTTCCTTCATCCCCAAAATCCGCTGCATCCGGCATGGCGCCGATGCCAAAGCTGTCCAAAACCACCAAGAATACGCGCTTCACGTCTGTCACTTCCTTTCCAAACCTCCATGGCTGCTGGTGCGGGCACCAGCAGCCATGAAAGCCCTGGGCTTCTTCTAGGAAGTAGTTTACCACAAAAAGCGTTTTCTTGCAAACAGTACTGAAAATTTTACAAAGCAGTCAGAAAACAGCTGCCCGATGCGGAAAGCGAAACGCCACCTTTTCCCCCTCAATCCAGGAATTCCGTCATATACTCCCGGTACCGGAGGGGCATCATGCTCCGCTGGAGCTTCGGATTTTTCCGCTGCTCCACACTAATGGCCTGGAAAAAGGTTTTCCAGAGATCCCGGAAGGGGTCCTCCTGTTTCTGCAGCAGCTGCTCACCAGCCTCCGGGTCCAGCTGTGTCAGGTACCATTCTCCCCCTGCCGGGTGCAGGCCGGCCGTATGCCGCCCCATGTCCAGAATCAAAAAATTTTCCTGGGGAAGCCGGTCCGCAAAATGGGGCATCACCAGGGAGATAACGTTGTTCTTGGGGCGGATCCGCCCGAACAGGATATGGTTTTCCCGCTCGTCAAACCGCAGGAACTCCCGGAAAAAGTGGGCCTCATTCCCCACTGCCCGGTTCAGCTCCAGGATCCGGTACACCGCCGGCTCCGCCAGCATACCCAGAACCCGCGGCCCATAGTAAAACCCGCCCACCAGGAACCGGTAAATATCATCCGCCCGGCTTTCCTCCCGGGACAGGGCAGAACGGTACACCATCTGCCAAGCCCTGCCGCTGATCTTGTTCCGGATCGCGTTCATTACCTTCCGGGCCTTCTCCGGGTCTGCCTCCACCGGCACATAGCGGGAAAAAAGATCCAGCGTCCTCTCCCCCTCCACCTCCAGCCGCACCCGGGAATGCCCCTTCCGGGAGGCCCAGGCGTCGTACACGGCCGTCAGAATATCGTCCGGTTCTCCCCCGCAGACAAAAACGGTCTTTTCCCACTGCTCATCCATGGCTTCCTCCTTCCGCCCCGGCGCACCTTTGGTGCCGCCCGTCTTCCTTCTTCTTTCCCTACAGCTGGCCGCTGAGGCTTTTCCAGAGGTCCGCCGGCCCCGGATCCAGATTTTCCAGGTGGAAATCACCAAATAGGGACAGCTGGCGGAAGGAAGCGTCGTCCATCTGCCTCCGGTTCTTTTTCTGCTCCTCCGCCGTCAGGATACGGGTCAGGAACTGCTCCTCTATGGGAGTGTTCTCCCGCATTTTCCCGCAGCAGGTGATAAAAAGGGCCGCCCGCTTCAGCACCACCCCCAGCTTTTTCAAATCCCCAAAGTCCAGCCGGCAGCTGCGGCGGGCCCGCAGGATCCGCCGGGCGGATTTGACGCCGATGCCCGGCACGCGCAGCAGGGTGGCATAGTCCGCCCGGTTCACCTCCACCGGAAACAGCTCCAGATGGCGCAGGGCCCAGTCGCACTTGGGATCCAGCTCCTCATTGAAGAAAGGCCGCTCCGGGCTCAAAAGCTCTCCCGCCTCAAAGCCATAGAACCGGAGCAGCCAGTCCGCCTGGTACAGCCGGTGCTCCCGGAGCAGCGGCGGCCGGGTGCCCAGGGCCGGCAGGGCCGCGTCCTCGTTGATGGCAGTATAGGCGGAGAAAAACACCCGCTTCAGGTCAAACTTCTGGTACAGCGCCTCGGTCACCGTGAGGATCTGATGGTCCGTCTCCCCGGTGGCGCCGATGATCATCTGGGTGCTCTGGCCCGCCGGCACAAACTTGGATTTTTCCTCGTAGCGCAGGGCGCTCCGGGCGGACGGGACGCTGCGGCGGCGGGATGCGGCAGCGGGTACGGTGCCTGGCGCTGCAGCAGATACAGCGCCGGCCTCCGCCGGTGCCGGCGCCGCCGAAGGGCCTGGGGCACCCCCGGCCGGCACTGCCGCCAGCTGCTGCCCGCGGCCGGTGGACAGCCGGGCCTCCGGCAGCGCCGCCGGGTAGATTTTTTTCCGGTTCCGGGCATCCTCCAGCTGCAGCCGGTTGTCCGCAATGCCCCGCTGGATCTGGCGCATGGGCGTCAGGATTTTCTCCCGGCTCTTGCCCGGGGCCAGCTTCCGCAGGCCATCCCCGGTGGGAAGCTCCAGGTTGATGCTCATGCGGTCCGCCAGGTGGCCCACCCGCTCAATGAGGGCCGGATCCGCCCCGGGGATGGCCTTCACATGGATATAGCCCCAGAACCGGTGTACCTCCCGCAGCTGCCAGAGGGCCTGGTACATCTGCTCCATGGTATAGTCCGGCGTCCGCAGGATGCCGGAGCTCAGGAACAGCCCTTCAATATAATTCCGCCGGTAAAACTCCATGGTCAGGGTGCAGATTTCCTCCGGGGTGAAGGAGGTCCGCACCGTGTCGTTGGAGACCCGGTTGACACAGTATTTGCAGTCATAAATACACTCATTGGTCAGCAGCACCTTCAGCAGGGAAACACAGCGGCCATCGGCGGCAAAGCTGTGGCAGATCCCGCAGGAAACCGCGCTGCCCAAAGCATCCCTCCGGCCCCGGCGGTCCACGCCGCTGGAGGTACAGGCCACATCGTATTTGGCGGCGTCCGCCAGAATTTCCAGCTTCTGCTGCAGGGAAAGGTTTTCTTGTATCAGCATCTCATCACCCGAATATGTGTTCTACCCCTATTCTAGCACATATGTTCTGGGTGTGCAAGCCCCTTTCTACGTTTCTTCCGGCGGAATCACCAGAAACAGCATCAGGCCCTCCGAATCATCCTGGGTTACCTGGTAAATCTTCTCCTCCTCCTCCCCTTTCCACTGGCCGGATATTTCCTGCCCGTAGACGGCAAAGTTTTCCGGTGTCTCCCACCATGCGGGGGATGGGAAAAACGCATCCGGCGTTACCGGTATATTCACAGTCTCCAGTGCCGTGGCATCCCCCTGGCGCATAGAGGCGGGGAAGAAAATGTGCTGGGAGCGTGCCGCCCGCTCCTGGGTAACCGGCACCCGCAGTGCCAAGACCGACCAGCTTTCCAGATCCAGCAAAATCCGGAAGGGCTCGTGGGCCTCCTCCCCGTCCAGGGAGAGGAAGGCCGTCAAATCCGCCAGCCAGAACCGGTATTTGTCCAGCTTGGTATCCCGGCATTGGTACAGCTTGACGGAGAGGGGCTGTGTGTAGTTCAGGTACAGGCCGCTTCCCGGATCATAGGCCGTAAAATTCCAGAAAATATGGTTCAGGGCATCCTCCAATCCGGTTCCCTGAGCCAGCATCTCCTGCAGCAGCCGCTGCCACTCTTCCGGGTTTTCCCCGCTGTCCAGTGCTTCCGCCTCCAACACCTCCAGCTCCCCTTCCGCCTCCAGGATCGTCTCACTCTCCCAGACACCGGTGAGCAGCAGCAGCTTCCGGTACAGGTCCAGCTCCCCGGTGTAGGAGGCCATCTCCCGGCTGTAGTAGGCGGTATCCGCCTCCTGCACGGTCCCAAAGCGCTGCCGGGCCCCTGTCTGGAGCATCAGCGGGGGCAGCAGAAGGCAGGCGGCCAGCGCCGCCAGGGCCAGCACGGCGGCCAGCAGCTGGATTCCCATTTTCTGTTTTTCCTTCCGCATCCGCCCTGCCTCCTCTCTCACGCCCCGGTATCATCCTGTTCCGGCGGGATGGCCAGGAAATAAAGCCTTCCCTTCTCGTCCACCTGCTCCACCAGCCAGACTTCCTCCTCTGTATCCTCCTGCTTCCGCACCCACTGGCCGTAGACCCGCCGGATTTCTTGTGCCTGCAGAAGTTCCGGTACCGGCAGAAAGTCCGCCCTCTCCAGCTCCTGATTGTCTCTAAACCATTCACGGCCAAAATAGCCGAAGGCGCCGGTGGAGGGTTCCGGAAAATAGATTTCCCGTTCCTCGTAAATCCGCTCCCGCAGGGCCAGCGCCTCCATGCTCTCCATGTCCAGCAGAATAAACTGGAAATTCTCTTCCTCCTGCCCCTCATCGCTCCACGCGGTGATCTCCGCCAGCCAGAACCGGTACTTGTCCAGCTTGGTATCCCGGCATTGGTACACCTTCAAGACCGGCGGCGCACTGCAATGGGCCGACCAGTAGCGGTTTGTTCCGCTGGCGTCCCTCCGGAGCAGCTCCACCCAGTCCTTTCCCCAGGACAGCCCCTGGCCGCACATGGCCAGCAGCTGCTGCTGCCACTCTGCCGGCTCATCCGGGCCGGATAGGGCCTCCTCCGCCTCCGCGGTCAGCATGGGCAGTGTTCCCGCTGCCTCCAGGATCATCTCACTCTCCCAGACGCCGGTGAAAAGCAGCAGCTTCCGGTACAGGTCCAGCTCCCCGGTGTAGGAGGCCATCTCCCGGCTGTAGTAGGCGGTGTCCGCCTCCTGCACGGTCCCAAAGCGCTGCCGGGCCCCCGCCCGCAGCAGGGTCTGTGGCAGCAAAAGGCAGGCAGCCAGGGCGGCCAAGGCCAGCACACCGGCCAGCAGCTGTATTCCCATCCTCCGCTTTTCCTTCCGCATCCGCCCTGCCTCCTCTCTCATTCCAGGGGAACTTTCTCTTCCCTTCCAGGGAAAGCCCCGCTCATCCTGGGAAATTCCTCATACTCGATGACCTATCCCGCCCAAAAAGCCAAAATCCCCGCTTATTCAGGGAATCCCCTCTTCCACGGGAACCTCACCCTGTCCAGGGAAGCCCCGCGTAGAACCGGGCGCCATCCGCATCCACCTGGTACACCCAGGCGTAATACTCCCCCGGGTTCTCCGCCTGAGG
The DNA here is from genome assembly GCA_904420025.1 of Candidatus Pseudolachnospira avium. Classification (GTDB taxonomy): domain Bacteria; phylum Bacillota; class Clostridia; order Lachnospirales; family Lachnospiraceae; genus Pseudolachnospira; species Pseudolachnospira avium. The sequence continues at coordinate 31,017 of CAJFTW010000014.1, read as the reverse complement.
GCTGACCCAGCGGTTTTGCACCGCAAGGCTTTCCTCCGGGTGCAGGGGGATCCAGTAGGCGGTGTCCGGCTGATTCATCACAGCATCGTTCTGGTACCCGCCCTCATTCACAGACATCAACGCCAGGAGCAGCCCCCCATCCGACATTCGGTCCGGCATCATCTCCCGCAGCAGGCCGGCCCCCTGGGGGCCCCAGTCCAGCTCCAGGATCATGCCCGTCTCCGCGTCCAGCAGCAGGCAGATTTCCTCCACAATCCCCTCCCCCACCGTTCCCGTGCCCTCCGGCACCAGCGTCACGAAGCATTGGTAGACATAATAAGAAAACTCGTACTTCTGGAAACGGCTGTCCTCCAGCCGGTATTCCGCCAGCCAGCTGTCCTGCTGGTCCACCACCAGCGTTATGCCATACTCATACAGGACCATCCGCAAACGGTCCTCCGCCAATACAGCAGTATCCCGGCGGGGCCCCCAGGCCTCCCGCCAGGCTTCCGACTCCGGCAGGCCCTCCTGCTGCCCCCCTGCAGCGTCCGTCTCCACCGTTTCCGCCGACCATTCCGGCCACGGATTCCCCTGGTCCACCAGCGTCCGCTCCGCCTCCCACCGGCCGCTCAGCAGCAGCAGTTTCCGGTACAGGTCCAGCTCCCCAGTGTAGGATTCCAGCTGCCGGCTGTAGTAGGCGGTATCCGCCTCCTGCACCTGCCCCACCCACCGGTCTCCGTGGAGCCGCAGCAGCGGGCCAGGCAAAACCACCGCCAGCACGGCCGCACAGGCGGCCAGCGCATACCAAACACTTCGCCGGCCCGGTCTCGTTTTGTTTTTCTTCCCTGTTCCCCGCCGCTCTCCTCGACTACGCTTCCCCATCATCCGTCATCCTCTGAAAATACACGCTCATCACGGTCCCCTTGCCCAGCTGGCTGGCCACCTCCAGCCGGGCACCGTGCTTTTCCAGGATCCGGGAGGCCAGGGAAAGGCCCAGCCCGGCGCCTCCCGCTTCCCGGGAGCGGGACTTATCCACCATGTAGAAGGCCTCGGTGATCTTGTCCACGTCCTCCGGAGGGATCCCGTGGCCGTAGTCAATGACCCGCAGCACCACCTGGTCCCCCGCCGCCTCCCCGGCCAGCCGGATCGCTGCCCCCTCCGGGGAGGCCTTGCGGGCATTGTCCAGCATATTGATGAACACGGTTTTCAGCAGGGTGCCGTCCCCCTGGATCACTGCCTCCACCGGCTCCACCTGCAGTGCCTTGCCATCCCCTTGGAGCAGAGGTTCCGCACTCTCCCGGATAGAGTCCATCAGGTCCGGCACGTACACCGGCCGCAGGTCCAGCTCTTCCTGATTCAGCAGGATCAGGTCAAACAGCTTCATGGACATGGCCTCCAGCCGGAGCCCTTCCTTAAAAATATAATTGGCCGCCACCGCCCGCTCCTCCTCGGTAACAGACTGGGAGGAGAGCATCTCCGCATAGCCGATGACAGAAGTCAGGGGCGTCTTCAGCTCGTGGGTGAAGTTGGCCACAAAGTCCTCCTTCCGCCGGTTTTCCTCCTCCAGCTCCCGCATGTGTGCCTGCACCGTGTCAGCCATCTGGTTAAAGTTCCGGCCCAGCTGGCCGATCTCATCCTGGGTCCGCACCCGCACCCGGCTGCCGTAGCTGCCCCCGGCAATCCGCTCCGTAGTGGCATTGAGCCGCACAATAGGGCGCATTAGCCACCCGGAAAGCAGATAGATCAGTACCCCGCAGGCAGCCAGGGCCATCAGGGTCATCAGCTGGTAATAGGTAATCTGCTGATCCCGTTCCGCAAAAACATCCGTAATATCTTTCTGGTTCACCACATAGTAGCGGTTCCCATCCAGGCTGATCATGCCGGAGGCCGCCGCCAGCCGCCGCTCCCCCTCCGGATAAATCAGATACTGCTTCTTTCCCTCCTCCAGATTTTCCGTCAATGGCTGCAGCCACTCCGGCTCCTGGGAGGGTGCCTCCTCCCCGTAGAGCAGCTGCCGCTCCCCGTCCAGGATCTGGAACCAGGCGCCGGTGCCGCTGAGCATGTCCCGCACGTTCTGGCCGATGGCCGCCCAGTCCTCCGGCGTGCCGGAAAACTCATCCCGTAGGATCCGGTTGATGACCTCAGACTCAATGGAAGCCTGGATCATCTGGTTTTCATCCATGGCCACCGTCACCTCCCGGTTCAGCCGGGACTGATAGCTCTGGTTCATCAGCAGCGTACCGCTGATGGCAAAGGCTGCTGCCAGCAGCACCAGGTTGATCAACAGAATTTTGACACGAAATTTCACCTTTCCCTCCCCGGCGGGCGCCTTGTCCCGCTGCTTTCCGGGCGTTTGTCCCCCGCCTTGTCAGTCCAGGCGGTAGCCCACCCGGTACACCGTCTTCAGCCGGTCCCCCAGCTGCAGCTTTTTCCGGAGGCGCTGGATGTGCAGGTCCAGGGTCCGGCTGTCCCCCTCCCACTCAGTGTCCCAGACAATCTGGAAGATCCGGCTCCGGAACAGGGCCACGCCCCGGTTCCGCACCAGGAGCACAAAGAGGTCCAGCTCCTTGGGTGTCAGGGCCACCTCCCCCTGGGGCCCCAGGACCCGGCGGGAATCCAGGTCAATCTGGTACTCGTCATACTGCAGGTGGGAGTCCACCTTGTGGAAACGCCGGAGCACCACCTCCATCCGGGCCAGCAGCTCCGCCATGGCAAAGGGCTTCACCAGGTAGTCCTCCGCCCCGGCCAGCAGGCCCTTCACCCGGTCGTCCACCGTGTTTTTGGCGGTGAGGAAGATCACCGGAATGTGCAGCGGCCGGATATACTCCAACAGCTCGTACCCGTTGATCTTGGGCAGCATAATGTCCAACAGTGCCAGGTCGTAGGTGTGGCGCTCCAGCAGGTTGGCCGCCGTCATCCCGTCCGCCGCCTCCGTGCAGTGGTACCCCGCCCGGGTCAGGTTCATCACCAAAAGCTCCCGGATGGCCTTCTCATCCTCCACAATCAGTATCTCCAACATGGCAATCCCCCCGTTTTCTCATTTCACTCGTTGTATTTCATGGTATCCCCCAAATGTATCCGACTTGTAACGAAGCCACCGCCCCGCGCTTTTCCCCTTCTCCAGCATAGCGGATTCCTGCTCCCTTGTCAATTTTCTCCCAGCTGTGGCTTTTTTCTTTTCTTTATGATAGAATGGGCCGCAGAAACCAAGGACAAGTCTTCGGACGGAAGGAGTTTTTATGGCGGCAGACACCAAAAACGGTCAGAAGAAAACGACAACCAAAAAAAGTGCCGGCCCGGGCAAGGGATCCGGCAAAGGCAAAACCAGCCCCCACACCCGGGGAAGGGCTGCCCGGGCAAGGGGGCAATCCACCTCCGCCAGAAAAAAGGCTGACCAGGCCCGCCCTTTTTGGACCTGGCGCAAGGGCGTCCTGCTGGGAGTGCTGCTCCTGTTCGCCTACCTGCTGGTGGGCATGTGCCTGCCCTTCTGGGCCCACCCGGACCTGAACCCCTTTACGGAGCGCCAGTTTTCCGCCGATACCTTCTACGGGGACCAGGAATCGGTGGACCGGGCCGCCATTCTGGAGACCGGGGAGTCCGCCCTGGACGAGAGGATCCGCCTGATCTCCCAGGCGCAGGAATCCCTGATCCTCACCACCTTTGACCTGCGCCCGGGAAACAGCATGGACGACCTGGCCGCCGTTATTTTGGAGGCGGCGGACCGGGGCGTTTCCGTGCGGATTCTGGTGGACGGCATCAGCGGCCGGCTCCGGATGGAGGGAAAGCAGCCCTTTGACCTGCTGGCCTCCCACCCCAACATTGAAATCCGCCTCTACAACCGGCCCAACCTGCTGCTGCCCTGGACCTGGCACGGCCGGATGCACGACAAGTATGTAGTGGCGGACGACATGGCCTACATTCTGGGCGGCCGCAACACCTTTGACTATTTTCTGGGGGACTATCCCACCGAGGGCAAAAGCCTGGACCGGGAAGTGCTGATCTACAACACCGCCCACGGCCAGGCGGCCTCCTCCGGCAGCTCCCTCCACCAGGTCACCGGCTATTTTGAGAGGATCTGGAGCAGCGAAGCCTGCACCGCCTTTCCCGCCCGGGGCCGGGAGGAGGAAAACCAGCAGGAACGGCAGCGGCTGGAGGAGCACGGTGCCTCCCTACGGGCATCCCGGCCGGAGCTGTTTGCCGCGGACAATCACTGGATGGATGCCACTGTCCCCACTAACCGGGTCACCCTGATCTCCGGGGATACCGGCATTGGGGGCAAGGCCCCGGTGGTCTGGTTCCAGCTGCAGCAGCTGATGGAGAGCGCCCAGGAGCGGGTCATCTTCCAGACCCCCTATGCGGTCTGCTCCCAGGAGATGCTGGACGGGCTCCGGCGTCTGGCCCAGAGCGGCCTGGACTGCCGGCTGCTGCTCAACGCCCGGGAAAACGGGGACAATGTGGTGGCCTCCTCCGATTACACCTGGCGCCGGGGCGGGATTTGGGACACCGGCGTCACCGTCTATGAGTACGCCGGCGGCACCTCCTCCCACGGCAAGTCTATTCTTATTGACAGCCGCCTCAGCATCATCGGCTCCTACAACCTGGATCTGCGGAGCACCTACGTGGACACGGAGCTGATGGTGGCAGTGGACAGCGTGGAACTGGGCCGGCAGCTGGAGGGCCACCTAACTTCCATGATGGATGACGCCTGGCTGGTCACCGCAGACGGCAGCTACCAGAAACCCGGGCACCTGACGCTGGAGGAAGCCGGCTTTGGCAAGGAGCTGCTCTGGCGGCTGCTGGGCGCAGTGCTTCAGCCATTCCGGATCCTGGTGTAGGCGGCCTGCTCTCCCAGCTTCCGCTGGATCTCCAGCAGCCGGTTGTACTTAGCGGTCCGCTCGCCCCGGCAGGGGGCCCCGGCCTTCAGCTGGCCGCAGCTCCAGGCTACCGCCAGGTCTGCCAACGTGGCATCCTCCGTCTCCCCGCTGCGGTGGGACAGCACCGCATTCCAGCCGGTATTCTGGGCCAGCTCCACCGCCTGCCGGGCACGGCTCAGGGTGCCGATTTGGTTGGGCTTGATCAAGACGGCGTTGGCGGCGGCTTCCTCCATGCCCCGCTGCAGCCGGACGGGGCTGGTTACAAATAGGTCATCCCCCACCAGCTGCAGGCGGCTTCCCAGGCGCTTCGTCAGATACCGCCATCCCTCCCAGTCATCCTCCCCCATGCCATCCTCCAGGGAAAGCAGCGGGTACGCCCCGGCCAGCTCCTCCCACCAGTCCGCCAGCTGCCGGAAGGTGTATTCCCGTCCGCCCTTTGGCGTCCGGTACCGCCCTTCCCCCAGATACCACTGGCTCACCGCTGCGTCCAGGGCCAGGGAGACCTGCTTTCCCGGCACATATCCGGCGGCTTCCACCGCCTCCAGGATCCGCTCCAGGGCCTGCCGGTCCGAGTCCAGGTCCGGGGCATAGCCCCCTTCATCCCCCACCCCAACGGCCAGGCCCCGTTCCCGGAGCGTGCGCCCCAGGGTGTGGTAAATCTCACAGCACCACCGAAGCCCCTCCCCAAAGGAGGGCGCCCCGTGGGGCAGGATCATAAACTCCTGAATATCCAGGTTGTTGGCCGCGTGGGCGCCGCCGTTGACAATGTTCATCAGAGGAACCGGCAGCTGCCGGGCCTCCGGGCCGCCCAAAAACCGATACAGGGGAAGGGATGCCTGGGCCGCAGCCGCCCGGGCGGCTGCCATGGAAACTGCCAATACTGCGTTGGCGCCCAGCCGCTCCAGCGCTTCCGTGCCATCCGCTGCCTCCAGCGCCTCGTCCACCGCTCCCTGCTCCCGGGCATCCAGCCCCTTCACTGCCTCCGCCAGCACCGTGCGGACATGTTCCACCGCCCGGCGGACGCCCTTTCCCCCAAAGCGGGACAACTCCCCATCCCGCAGCTCCCGGGCCTCATGGATTCCCGTGGAAGCGCCGGAAGGCACCGCGGCTTCCCCCGCGGCGCCTCCCTCCAAAACCACCCTTGCTTTTACGGTGGGATTGCCTCTGCTGTCCAAAATTTCCAGGGCGTCCGCCCCGGCTATGGAAAATTTACCCATGGAAAACTCCTCTCTGTAGCTCCTTCCTCCCTTCTATTCTTTCTCTTTTTTCAGCGAATCATTCCCACAGGCATGCTCTTTTTCCGGCTCCTCCGCAAAACAGTTGTCCTCCACCCGCTGCAGCAGCCGGGTCAGGGTTTTCCAGTCCTCCCGGGAGATGCCGGCGGAAATCCGGGCCGCAAAATCATCGTGCAGGCCGTCCAGGACCGGCAGCATGGCCTCGCCGGCCTCCGTCAGGTACAGCTGGTACTGCCGCCGGTTGTCCGGGTCCGGCTGCCGCCGGATATGGCCCATCTCCTCCAGCCTCCGGGCGTCCCGGGCCACACTGGTCTTATCTAATGAGAAATGGCCGGCAATCTCCTCCTGGCTGGCCCCTGGGTTCCGCCGGATATGAAAGAGGATCAGGTGCATAACCCCCACATAGCCGTAGGGGGCCAGCGCCCGCTTAAACAGCCGCATCCGCTGCCGGTTGATGCGCAGCAGGCTGGACAATACCTGATCTGCCATGTCACTTCCCTCCTGCCTGCCGCTCCGGCACCGGCTGCCCTGCCGGCATCCCCTGCATCTCCCAGGCGTATTCTTCCTCCTTTTTCCGCACCATCCGCAGCACCCGGCGGATAATAGGCAGGGCCAGGGCCAGGGTCAGCACATCCGCCACCGCCTGCACCGACGCCACGCCGGTGGAGCCCCAGAGCAGGGCCATGGGCAGCACAATGGGCAGGAAGCAGCTGCCCTGCCGGGCGGTGGACAGCACCAGGGCCCCCTTGACATACCCCAGGCCGGCGCAGAACATGTTCACCACCGCCACCCAGCCGTGGATGGGCAGGGCCAGGCACTGGAGCCGGATACAGAGGGCGCCGATGGACTGTACCTCCAGATCCGACTCAGAAAACATACGAATGACCTGGGGAGCAAACACCCCCATAAGCAATCCCATGGCCGAAGCCCCGATCAAGGCTGCCCAGCTGGCAAACCGATAGCTCTCCCGCACCCGGTCAAACCGCTTGGCCCCCCAGTTGTAGCCCGCCACCGGCTGGAAGCCGGCGCCAAAGCCCAGGATCACGCTGAAGGGGAACATCATAATCTTGGTGGAAACACCAATGCCGGCCAGCACCGCGTCCGAAATGTTGCCCGCAATGTTGTTGAGCACAATGGCGGAGACCACCGAAAGGCCGGAGCGGAACATGGACGAGGAACCGACGCTGACAATCTGATAAATATTTTCCCGGTTGGCCTGGAACCGCTTCAGGGAAATGCGCAGCACACTGCGGCGGGTCAGGTACGGGAAGATCAAAATGGAAAAACTGACCAGCTTGGAGAGGGCTGTAGCCAGGGAGGCGCCTGCCACCCCCATGCCCAGGCCCCAGTCAAAGATAAAGATGGGATCCAAAATACAGTTGAGTACACCGCCAAATCCCATGCCGATCATGGAGAGCAGGGCGCTGCCCTCCGCCCGGAGGCACTGGTTCATCACGAAGCTGGCCGCCATAAAAGGAGCCGCCAGCAGCACATACGTGGCGTAATCAATGGAATACTGCTCACAGGTATCCGTAGCCCCCAGCAGCCGCACCAGCGGATGCATAAAGCTGACGCCCAGAATCAGCACCACCAGGCCCAGGCCAAAGGCAATGAAAAAAGCGGTGGACAGCACCCGGCTGGCCTTATCCTTTTTCCCGGCCCCCAAAAGACGGGCTATATAGCTGTTGGCACCCACGGCCAGCATAGAGCCGGCCATCATAATAATCTGGTCCAGAGAGGCATTGACGCTCACCGCCGCCGTGGCGTTGGTTCCCAGGGAGCTGACAAAATAGGTGTCCGCCAGGTTGTAGATGGACGTGATCAAAAAAGAGACAATGGTGGGAACCGCCATCTTAGGGATGATCTTGGCAATGGGCTCCTCCATCATCCGGGTGGTTTTCAAATCCTGCTGCTCTTGTCTGGTGTCTGCCATGGGCCAGGTCCTCCTTGTACGGGAATGTTAAAATAGTATCAGGCGATACAGTTGTATATGCAACTGTATCACCCGATACTATTTTATCGCATCTGTTTTTTTTGTCAATATGTATCCCGAAAACCAATCCCGGAGGTGCCTCAAAAATCAATATTTTCCATACTTATCGACCGCTTCCAGCAACGCCTCCATATTTTCCTGCGGGCAATCCTCCAGCGAATAGCCGGTAGTAAACAAATACCCGCCTCCCGGAGCCATAATGTCCAGAGTTTCCTTCACTTTTTCATCAATTTCCTTGGGTGTTCCATATGTAACCGTATAGGCAGGGAAACCGCCCATCAAGCAGGCAACATCTCCCAGCTCCTTTTTCGCCTGCCGCAGATCTACCTCCTCAAAGTGGTAAACCACTTTGTTTTTCGGGACCTCCTTCAGATACTTGAGGCGGCTTGTGTAGGAGCCCTCCGTATAGACAACCGGCGTAATACCATTGTCCACCAGTGCCTCAATCCACTGGCGCAGATAAGGCCAATAGAGCTCCGCATAGTCCTGATCACTGATAAAGTTATCAAAGCCCTTGTGCAGCATGACCCACGCATAGCGGGAGCCGGTATTTTTGCAGAAATTCAGGCTGTTCTTAATATGGAGCTTCACAAAAATCTCCAGAGCGCGTATTACATTGTCCCTCTCCAAAAGCAGATCCGGCATCATTCCAAAGGTCCCCCGCAGCGTATCCCCCAGCATATCAAAAGCCGTGGCAGAACCGCCTCCGGAAATGTCGTAGTATCCCAAAGCCCGCAGCTTCTGGGTGTATTCCCCAATCACCGCCATCATCTTCTGATTTTCCTCAGCCGCTTCCAAAAGACGCTTGTAAATGGGAATATTGGCCGGAGAAGCCAGCATATGCTGTGAGCCGCCGCAAATCAAATCCACATAGTCCAAATCCGCAGCCCCCTCCAGAAGCCCAATGGTTCTGGGAAGATGCTTGGTCAGCCAAAATTCCGCCGGGTGGTCGAAGAATTCATCGTATTCATCATCCAGAAGGGTGGGGAATTCAACAAACTGATACGTGTTATTGACGTCCAGGCCCTTCGGGTCCCCCGGCCAGCGGGCGGTTTTTACGTCCAGCGCCTCCAGCGTTTTGGCCGCAGGGGTAAAGTTGCTGACCATCCCCGTATCCGTATAAGAGTATTGCGTATAGAAATCCAACATAGCCTGGCAGGCCCTTTCATGGTCCACCATGCTCTCCGCCGCAGTAATCCCAGCCTTATGAATGGGGTAGGTACCGACAAGCAAAACATTGGGCACCCGATCCGGCTGCTTGTTCTCCACCGCCGTCTCCACACGCAGCTTTCTTTCCGCATACCGTTTTTCATAATCAACCATTGTCTGTTCCCCCTTTTCTTTTTGTCGATTAAGGTTCTTTTTATACGGATCTTATGCAATAAATTTACTAAAAACAGCAAGGAAAGTCAAGGACTATGTATAAAAAATCTGGATATTACGCTTTGAATTCAGTCTACACCTTTTCTCCTCCGGCACATCCCTTTCTTTTGTCAATACAAACTTCGTATTTGAGAGAGATTTTTTTACAGAAGCGGAAAACAGCGGAGGTTTTCTTCCTCCGCTGCCTCCAAATCTCATTTGTGCTGATACCCGGTATAGAAAAGCATAGCCAGACATAGCACGCAGGCCCAGGCCCAAAACCGATGCTGCTTCATCCCACAGCGCCTCCTTTCCCGATCTGCTGAATATGGTCGGACAGGGCTGCCCGGAGGGCTGTGGCGCTGCTGGTAAGGACCCGGGCCACGGGAATCTGGTTTTTCTTGGCCTCCTGGGTAACGCTCAGCACCATCTTATGGGAAACCGTGCTGATAAAAAGGATCAGCAGGTCCGGGCTGCCCATCTTCTTTTTCAGGGATCCGCTCTCCTTGGTAAAAACCTTGGCCTTGCAGCCATGTTCCCGGCATATACTCTCATACTGTCCCGCCATCCGCTCATTTCCGCCTACAATCACGACACTCATACGCGCTTCCTTTCCGGTTTTGCACCATCCGATATACCAGTAAAACAGTATTGGTTAGTTAAATCTAACTAACTGCATTCTACAATACCTTTCCCCTGGGGTCAAGCCTTTTTTTCCATTCTTTTCTTGTTGAGCATTTTTTTCATCTTCAGCTTTTCCCTTGATTTTCCCGGGCAATCCGCGTTATGCTACCGGCAGCGGAAGGAGGTGAAAAGCGATGATCCAGTACACACTTCAGGTGGAAGGCATGCAGTGCGGCATGTGTGAAGCCCACATAAACGACGCGGTGCGGAAGGCCTTTCCGGTCAAGAAAGTCCAGTCCTCCCACGGGAAGGGGGAAACTGTCATTGTCTCCGAGCAGGAGCTGGATACCCAAAAGCTCCGGGAGGTAATTAACGCCACCGGCTACACGGTCCGCTCCCTCGCCAGCGCGCCCTATCAAAAGAAAGGGTTTTTTTCCCGAAAATAGGCGGGAAAGCGCCGTTGTCTCCAAAGGCAGCGGCGTTTCTTGTAAATTCTATGTGAATTCTATGTGAATTCCATGTTAAATTCTTGTGAATTTCAGTTGACCGTTTTCCTCCTATCCCTTATACTAGACTTGTATCGCTTGTACCTGTGCAATCTCAACAGGATTCACAGGAATTTTTTACGAATTGGGAGAAACTTTTTTATGGAGGTATCTTTCTCAACGTTTCTGGATGGGATCACGGGAAATCCCATGCTTCTCATCACCACACTTCTCACCCTGGGAGTCATCTTTGTCAACGGCTGGACGGATGCCCCCAATGCCATTGCCACCTGCATTACCACCCATTGTATGCGGGTGCGCAGCGCCATATGGATGAGCGCTGCATTCAACTTCCTGGGAGTATTTGTCATGACCCAGATCAACAGCTCGGTGGCCTCTACCATCAGCAACATGGTAGACTTGGGCGGAGACACCCATGAGGCGCTGATCGCCTTGTGCGCTGCCCTCTTTTCCATTGTAGTCTACAGCGTAGGCGCTTCCTATTTTGGCATCCCCACCAGCGAAAGCCACAGCCTCATTGCCGGCCTTTCCGGCGCCGCCATTGCGCTGCAGGGCGGTATTGGCGGCATCAACGGCGCCGAGTGGGCGAAGGTGCTATACGGCCTGGTGCTGAGCCTTCTGCTGGGCTTTGCCTCCGGCTGGGTGCTCTGTAAGCTGGTCACCCTGATCTGCCAGAACATGAACCGCCAGAAAACCAACCGCTTCTTCGGCGGCGCCCAGATTTTTGCCGCGGCAGCCATGAGCTTTATGCACGGGGCCCAGGACGGCCAGAAATTCATAGGCGTCCTTTTTCTGGGAATCGCCCTCAGCCATGGGCAGGAATCCACCGCCGGCATGCTGATCCCGGTGTGGCTGATGCTGCTGTGCAGCACCATCATGGGAGCCGGCACCAGCGTGGGCGGTGAAAAGATCATCAAATCCGTGGGAATGGATATGGTCAAGCTGGAGAAATACCAGGGCTTTTCCGCAGATCTGGCAGCGGCCTTCTGCCTGCTTCTCTCCACCCTGTTCGGCATTCCCGTTTCCACCACCCACACCAAGACCAGCGCCATCATGGGCGTGGGCGCCGTGAAGCGCCTGTCCGCCCTGAATTTCGGCGTAGTCAAGGAAATGATGCTCACCTGGGTGTTCACCTTCCCGGGCTGCGGCCTCATCAGCTTTGTGATGGCCAAGCTGTTTATGGCCATATTTTAGGATACCAGGGTCAAAGCGGAGCGAAGACGTGAGAGGGCAAAGCGCGGAACAATCCGTCTGGTTTCTTTTCACCCCAACATTATTTTAAGGAATTATAAGAACGCTGCCCGCCGTACCGGGCCAGAAAAAGGAGACGCCAATTATGTCCAAAAAACAAGATGCCTTTTATTTTGAAAATTTCACAGCCTGCGCCGACTATGCCTGCCAGGCAGCCCACCTGCTGGAGCAGGTCATGCAGAACTTTGACGCGCAGAAGCTGCCGGATCGAATCACGGAAATGCATGAGCTGGAGCACGCTGCGGACAGCAAAAAGCACGAGCTGCTCAGCACCCTGTCCCGGGCCTTCATCACTCCCATTGAACGGGAGGACATTATGGATCTGAGCCAGAATATTGATGAGATCACCGACAAGGTGGAGGACGTGCTGTTCCGCATCTACTTCAACCACATTGAGTCCATCCGTCCGGATGCCCTGAACATGATCCGTATTATCATCCGCTGCTGTGAGTCCGTCCGGGATCTGATGAAGGAGTTTGCAGATTTCCGCCGCTCCAAAAAGCTGCAGGAGCACATCATCCGGATCAACACCCTGGAGGAAGAAGCGGATGCTCAGTTCATCTCCAGCATGTACGACCTCCACGGAGAGAAGGACAACCCGGTCCAGATGATCACCTGGCGGGAGGTTTACATCTACCTGGAAAAATGCGCCGATGCCTGTGAGGACGTGGCAGACGTGGTGGAGAGCATTCTGCTGAAGAACAGTTAAAGGGACGACAGCCTCAGGCGATTTTCTTATCTCACCTGAGGCTATTTTATTTTACTCACTCTTCCGTAACCTCCAGAATAGCGTCAAATGTTTCCCGGAGGATTACTTCCAGCGTCTCATCCTCTATGCCAAAGACAATGGCAACACCTTCTACACGGCAGAAATCCATATCAAAGTACCGCGTACTATCCGTTGTATCCGTCAAAGAAATTTGGCAGCAATGTTCTGGGCTGCTGAGGATAAACTTTATATGCCCAATAATTCCTCCTTGGCCGCGGATCTGCTGGCCCAGCTGATGGATCTGTTCCGTCAGGGCCTCCTGGGCTTTCAGGAAGTCTGTACCGGGCATATTCCCCTGTACGCTTCCGATCAATGCATCCTCATGATGGGCAATGTGGATACCTCCATGGGAATGGCTGCGCTCGTGGGAGTGGCCGTGATCGTAATGGTGGCCGTGATGGTGGCCGTGATCGTGGCCTTGGCTGCAGCCGCATTCCTGCTGTTTGGATTCTTCCAATGTCACCCCTCCTTCTTTTCTATAATTTGGTCCAATACCCGTTGGGGAATCCCCTCTTTTGCGCTGGCGCAGACAATGGATGTCTGGCCGTTAATAGACCGGATGCTTTCCCTGGCCGCTTCCAGTTCCTCCCTGCCCACTAAATCTGCTTTGTTGAGCAATACCAAATCTGCGTCCTTCAGCTGAAGCGGCAGCAGATGCCCCAACGGCTTAACCAATTTCTGCCACCGCTGGGCATCTGCAATGCATACGATCTGTGCCCGAATGCCCAATGTTTTCAACAGATTTTGTTTGATACTGTCCGGAAAGGCCACGCCCGTGGCTTCCATAAGTATCCAGTCCGGGTCATAATCCTTCTGGAGCCTGCGCACATTGATGGGAAGTTCCCCTGCCATGGTACAGCAGACGCATCCGGAAAACATGCCCTTCACCTGATAGCCGGATCCCCGGAGGACTTTATCATCCACACCGACTTCCCCAATTTCATTTTCCAAAATGGCAACCTTCTGGATGCCCCTGTATTCCACCATATATTTTGCCAGCTCCAAGATGAAACTAGTTTTTCCGGAGCCAAGAAAACCTCCTATAATCAAAAAATTCATATCAAAATCTCCCAAAAAACTTTACAACCAAGCGGGCAGGGCAGCCCAGCACAAGAGGCACCGGACTGCTGCCCTCTGCAATACAGTTCACCGCCCAGACATTACGCTTTGGCTTCTTCGCTGCCGGACGCCTTGGGGTTCACGTTGAAGATAACGGTGAGTACAATCAGAACCACATACATGATAGAGCCTACAAAATATGCCGCCTCCACATCAATGCTGTACATATTTCCGCAGATCTTGCTGCATAGCTCAATAAAGTAGCTGGACAGGAAAATCGCCACCTGACCGGAAATCATAATCAAAACCGTGGCCATGGGGATAGTGTCCTTACTGGTGCTCTGGCCCGCATAAGTGGAATTGAGAGCACCGACCAAGATCGTGCCCATGCCGCTTACGGTAGCGCCAACGGCAATGACAACCGCATTCTGGCCAATCAGGATCAGAAAGATTCCCAGTCCCTGAACAAACAGGGCTACCGGCATGGTAAAGCGCTTACAGATTGCCACAAACTTTCCGAAGATCGCTCCTACAATAATGCCTCCCACCTGACAGACCGTCAGGATGGTGGCCACCACCGTTGCGCTTCCCAAGCCGCGCCCATCCACAATGGTGGCCATACCGGACATAACCGGCATGGCAGTGATCATCACCAGAAACTGGATGAGCACAAAGATGCCTACTTTAGGATTAAGCTTCCCTTTGGCCCCATGCTTCTCCACGGCCGCCTGATCCCCATGGGATCCACCGCCCAGAGCAGAAGGTTCTTTCAAGAAAGCGGCAACCAGGACCAGCGAGAGGATACCGATAAAATAGGGGTAGAAAGCCATCGGCCAGTTGATGTCCGCCAACGCTCCGCTGCACATCTGGAGAATGGCGCCTCCCAGGTTAGAAAACATCTGGCTCCAGCCAATGACACGGGCCTGCTGGGCGCGTTCCACTGTAGTCAGCAAATAAGCATTGCTGCAGCTGAAGCAGCCCAGAGCCACTCCAAAAATACCCCGGAATACCAGGATAATGGCCAGGCTGCTGCGTAGAAACGCCGGCCCTACGCCGCCCACCACAAAGGCAATAATGCCTACTTCAAAGACTGTCTTGTATTTGATGCGTTTTCCCACCGCCGAGCCCACATAGAACCCTACCAGCATACTCATCAGGTTCGGGAGCGTGGAGACCAGGCGTATAGTCGCCGCATTCGCATGTGGGAATGCCTCAATCAGTTTTTGCAAAACCGAATTAACTGCATTGCCGCCAGCAGTCAGGAAAAACACAGACATGACGGCAACAAGCGTCATGGAAAGCAGCGCGCTTTTCTTTTCGTTTTTTGACACTGGGATGCGCCTCCTCTCTTATTGGCTCCGTGTATAAAGGGACAGGTGTATGTCAGTCTTTATAACCATAAACCTTGCGGCCATACCAGTGTGCCTCATCCCGGATAATCCGCTTGATCTCCGGGAGGACCGGGTCATTATCATAGCTGATGGGCCAGCTGAAGAAGCCGTAGCCGCCGCCGGGGGCATATTTGTCTATGGTGTCGCGGACCCCCTGGCGCAATGCCTCCTCGTCATACTCCGGATAGTTGGGGGGGATCCGGTTGCCCCAGTCCCAGCCGCCGATAATTCCCAGGCGGCCTTTGTACTTCTCCTTCATTGCCAGAATATCATTGGTCTCCTGGGTGGGCTCCACAATCGTCACTCCAAAATCCATCATGTCATCCAGGAACGGTTCAAACCGTCCGCAGATATGGAAGATAATGGGGATTTCCCGGTCGTTGGCCGGTTTTGCCAGCCGCTCATAGATGGGCTTAAAGATCTGCCGGTAGGTTTCCGGGGAGAAAAAAGGGGCCTCCTTGGCGCAGGAATCGTCTACCAGATACCAGAGATCCGGCTTATAGACATCAATGTACTTGTTAAAATAGGGCTCCAGGAAGTCTACCATATAGTGAAGCATACTGGAAACCTCCTCCGGATCTGTGTAGAGGGCCATCAGCCCCTCTGTGAACCCCATCATATTGATCAGCTGCTGGAAGGGCGAGAAGGATGGGGTGGTTTTGACGGCGGACTGGGTGCGGTCCACATGGAAATCCCGCAAGTCCTTCTGATACTGCTTCTCCCAGTCAATCTCCTCCGGCTTGGGAACCTGGGGATACCGGACTACCTTCCTCCAATCCTCAATGTCCGGGAGGATGGTGACCCTGGTATCGGGCATGGTGGCGTTGGCGGTGCCCTCGGTGGCCTTATAGGGCACTCCCCACATGTCATGGCCGCCGTCCATCATGTGGGTTTCACCGAACACCCCTGGATTCAATATCACATCCGCCACCTCACCCAGATAGCCCTCCCCCATCATGGTAAAATAAGGGACATACTCCGGATGCCCGCCGCGCACGATTTTCAAAAAGTTATCCTTCGGTGTGATTTTTGCCATAAATCTCATCTCCTCCTTTTCCCATAGCTTCCATATTCTTACATGACGCATCTCACCACGCCTATGAATTTACCATACTATATAAACGCAAGCGTGGCAAACAGGTTGGAATTCACTGTGAAAACTCACTGTTGTGGGGCACAACTTTCTTATTCCAATTGAATACAACGGATTATTATTGAAACTTTAAGCAATCCATGGTACACTATCAGCGAATCTACGGAATTGCCACAATCAACTGCCGCAATTCCGCTGAGGAGGGGCTTTATGAACATCCATCAGTTAAAGCAGTTCGTCTGTGTAGCAAAGCATCGGAATATGACAAAGGCGGCAGCAGAACTCTTTATGACCCAACAGGCCCTAAGCAAAGCCATGAGGCTGCTGCAAGCGGAGGTCTGTGACGAGCTGTTTATACAGACACAAAATGGCCTGCAGCTGACCAGCTTTGGCAGCAAGCTGTTCAGTATTTCCCTGTCGCTGATCCAGTATTATGACAGCTGCATGGGAATGATTGACCGGCTGATTGAAAAGAACCGTTCCCACCTGACCGTGATCTACGAGCATCCTGTATTTCAATACGCAGTCCCCAAGGAGCTGAGCGTAAAATATAACCTGACCATTTCTGTGGCCCAGGGGCTGGACATTTGCCTGGAGCAGGTGCGAGCAGGGAAAGCAGATCTGGCCCTGTGCAATCTGCCGGCAGATCTCAGCGGCCTTCGGTATTTCCGTATCATCAGCGAGCCCCTGATGTTCATGATGAATAAAAATCACCCGCTGGCCCAAAAGGAGCTTCTTACCTTGCAGGATATTCGGGAAGTCCCGCAGAATATCAGCCCTCCCTTCACCCAAATTATGCTGAATTTGATTGACGCCTGCATCAGCGAAGGCTTTTACCCCAATTTTGAATTTGAATCCCAGGACATTGGCGTACTTACAAACTCCCTGCTCACCACGGACCGGATCCAGCTGTGCGCTAGCTTTGACTATATGGACTGGGGTGACAGCCAATTTGCCATTGTCCCCCTTAACCACAAAACGCTCTGGCGGGATATGGGATTCATTGTCCGCGCCAACCATGAGAATACACAGATTATTCAGTTTATCGAAAGCGTGCGGGAATATTACAAAGCTAGAACCATCCTGTAGGATTGGGGAAGGGAACATCGTAAATGGAAACGGGGACGGCGCCATGCCGTCCCCAGACTACTCAATAATCCTCTTTTACGCCTTCTTACACCGCCGCGCAGCTCACCGGCGTATACCCCGCCTCAGTCACTGCGTCCATCAGCACCTGGTCTGCCACGTCCTTGGACAGGGTTACGGTTGCCTCCTTCTTCTCCAGGTCCACCACCGCTTCGCTGACGCCGTCCACGGCTGCCAGAGCCTTCTGCACATGGGCCTGGCAGTGCTGGCACATCATTCCGTCTACTTTCAGTACTTTCTTCATGGTCTCCTCACTTTCTTCCGGTTCCGCCGGATTCTCCCCGGCGTCCCCTGTGTTGGCTGTACCTACAGGTTCCTCTTTTCTATCCAAAGCCTCCGGCTTGCCTTTCGCTTTAAAGAAGCGCAGCCGCAGGGCGTTGGTCACCACACAAACGGAGCTCAGGCTCATGGCGGCGGAGCCGATCATAGGGCTCAGCCGGATCTGGAATGCCGGGTACAGGACACCGGCGGCCAGGGGAATGCCCAGCACATTGTAGAAAAAGGCCCAGAACAGGTTCATATGAATGTTCCGGACTACGGCCCGGCTCAGCTCAATGGCGTTTGCCACATCCCCCAGGGAATCCTTCATCAGCACCACGTCCGCCGACTCAATGGCAATATCCGTTCCAGCGCCGATGGCAATGCCAATATCCGCCCGGGTCAGGGCTGGGGCGTCGTTGATGCCGTCCCCCACCATAGCCACTTTGTGGCCCTGCTCCTGGAGGGCCCGGATGTTAGCCTCCTTCTCCGTGGGCAGCACATCCGAGATGGCCTTTTCAATGCCCAGCTCTTTCCGGATGGCTTCGGCGGTCACCCGGTTGTCCCCGGTGAGCATGACCACATGGAGGCCCATCTCACCAAACCGCTGGATAGCCGCCCGGCTGGACTCCCGGATGGTGTCCGCCACGGCAATAATGCCCATCAGCCTGCCGTCCCGGGCAAAAAGCAGCGGCGTCTTGCCCTCCCCTGCCAGCCGCTCCACCTGCTCCCGGGCCATTCCGGCCGTCTCCTGGTCCAGCAGCTGATTTTCTTCCATATAAGCCAGATTTCCAGCCAGGTACGAACGGCCTCCCACGGTGGCCCGTACGCCCCGGCCTGCTGCCGCCTCAAAGGCCTGTGCCTGAGGGAGCTCCAGCTTCTCTGCCTTGGCTTTTTCCACCACTGCCAGGGCCAGCGGGTGCTCGCTGCCGGCCTCCACCGCCGCTGCTTCCGTCAGGAAGGCAGCCTCCGACAGGGAACCGTCCAGCACCACCACGTCTGTCACCGAAGGGCGGCCGGAGGTGATGGTTCCAGTCTTATCCAGCACAATGGTGTCCACGTTGTGGAGGTTTTCCAGGCTCTCGGCGGACTTGATGAGAATCCCCATCTCTGCCGCCTTGCCGGTCCCCACCATAATGGCCACCGGCGTCGCCAGCCCCAGGGCACAGGGGCAGGAGATCACCAGCACCGCAATGGCGTTGGACAGGGCAAACTCAAAGGTCTGGCCCGCCAGCAGCCACACCGCCGCCGTGGCCAGGGCAATGCAGATCACCACCGGCACAAAGACGCCGCTGACCTTATCCGCCAGCCGGGCAATGGGGGCCTTGGAGTTGCTGGCCTCATCCACCAGCCGGATGATCTGGGACAAGGTGGTGTCCTCCCCCACCTTGGAGGCCCGGAAACGGAAGGTGCCGTTCTTGTTGATGGTGGCGGAGATCACCGTATCCCCCGGCTGCTTTTCTACCGGAATGCTCTCCCCCGTAATGGCCGCCTGGTCCACGTAGCCGTGGCCCTCCAGCACCTCCCCGTCCACCGGGATTCCCTCTCCCGGGCGGATGACCACCACGTCCCCGGCCACCACCTGCTCGGCGGGGATGGTTACCTCCGCGCCGTTCCGGATAACCACTGCCGTCTTGGGCGCCAGGTCCACCAGCTTACCCAGGGCATCCGAGGTTTTGGCCTTGGACCGGGCCTCCAGGTACTTGCCCACGGTGACCAAGGTCAGGATCATAGCCGAGGACTCAAAGTACAGGGAGTGTGCGTACTCGTGGACCACCGCCATATCCCCGTGGCCAAAGCCGTAGGCCATCCGGAACATGGCAAAGAGCCCGTAGACCAGGGATGCGCCGGAGCCGATGGCCACCAGAGAATCCATGTTTGGGGCCCGGTGGGCCAGGGCCTTCAGGCCGTTCTGGTAAAAGTGGCGGTTGATAAAGAGGATGGGCACCGTCAGCACCAGCTGGGCCAGGGCGGACACCAGGGAGTTTTCCATTCCCACCAAAACCCCCGGCACCGGCAGGCCGACCATGCTGCCCATGGCAATGTACATCAGCGGGACCAGCAGGGCAATGGAGGTGATCAGCCGGCGCTTCATCCCCTGCTGATTCTCCTCCGCCTGGGCTTGGCGGCTCTGCCACTCACTGCGGAAGCCGCCGCCCTTTTCCTGAGCCTGAACCGCTTCCAAGGAAGAGGCACCGTAGCCAATATGCTCCACCGCCTGGACGATGGTCTCCGGGTTCACCTGATTCTCATCATAAGAAACGGTCATCTGATTGGCCAGCAGGCTGACGTTCACATCCTCCACCCCCGGCAGCTTCTGCACGCAGCGGGTCACATTGGCCTGGCAGGCCGCGCAGGTCATGCCCGTCACCTGATATTTCTCGGTTTTCACCGCAATTCCCCCTTTCTTTTATCTATTTCAACTTCTTGATCAGCTCCAGCGCTTCATCCACCACCTGGGTGTTCCCCTTCTGGATCTCCTCCACCACGCAGGTCTCCAGATGGTCCTGGAGCACCAGGTAGCCAAAGGCCTGGAGGGCGCTTTCCACCGCCGCCACCTGGATCAGGATATCCCCGCAGTAGCGGTTGTCCTCCAGCATTTTACTGATGCCTCCCAGCTGGCCCATCATCCGCTTCAGCCGGTTCTGCAGCTGGCGCAGCTCCTTAGGATCCCGGGGCGTATTCTTATGGTGGCAGCAGCACGCTGCTCCTCCATCTGCCGGTCCACATTCTCCGGCAATGCTATTCTGTGCAGTTTCCTGTTCCGGTATCATTTTGTCTTTTTCCATGGCAACTCTCCGTTTCAAATACCCCCCACTGGTATCTACGCTACCCATTATAATACCCCCTGCAGGTATTTGCAAGGGGTATTAAGAAAAATTTTTGAATTTTTATAAACAGCGGACTCGCGGTGGGAGCAGCATACGGGGCGGCATTTTATACGGTTCTCAGCCCTTCAGCTTCTCCGCAAAGTCCGCCATGGCTTCCGAAATCTTGATCTGCTGAGGACATACAGCCTCACAGCTGCGGCAGCCAAGGCAAGCGCTGGGCTGCTTCGCCTCCGGCACCGCCTGCAGGGCCATGGGGGCAATGAAGCCGCCGCCGGTGAAGCAGTGCTCATTGTACAGGGCCAGCAGCCCCGGGATATCCAGCCCCTGAGGGCAATGGCTGACGCAGTAATGGCAGGCCGTACAGGGCAGGGAGGTCTTTTGGGTCATCTCCCCGGCCAGGTTCAGCAGACCCTTCATTTCCTCCTCATTCAGCGGCTTCTCCTCCTCAAAGGTGTGGATGTTGGCCTTGGTCTGTTCCATGTTGGACATGCCGGAGAGGACCACGGTCACGCTGGGGATGGACTGGAGGAACCGGAAGGCCCAGGCGGGGATCTCCTCCTCCGGGCGCAGCTTTTTCAGCACAGTCTGCTCCTCCTCGCTCAGGCTGGCCAGCCGCCCGCCCCGGAGCGGCTCCATAACCCACACCGGGATCCCGTACTCCTGCAGCAGCTCCACCTTGCCCTTGGCATCCTGGAATTCCCAGTCCAGATAGTTCAGCTGGATCTGGCAGAATTCCATGTCCTTGCCGTAGGCCTCCAGGAACCGCTTCATCACCGCCACGCTGCCGTGGGCGGAGAAGCCCAGATGCCGGATGCGGCCATTCTGCTTTTGCTTCATCAGATAGTCATGGATACCATACTTGGGATCCAGGTAGGCGTCTATGTTCATCTCACAGACGTTGTGGAACAGGTAAAAGTCAAAATACCCTACCTGGCATTTCTTCAGCTGTTCCTCAAAAATCTGCTCCACCTTGTCCATGTTGGAAAGGTCATAGCCGGGGAACTTGTCCGCCAAGTAAAAGCTTTCCCGGGGATACTTGGCCAGGCATCTGCCGGTCACCAGCTCCGAATTGCCCCCGTGGTACCCCCAGGCAGTATCATAGTAGTTAACCCCCTGGGCCATGGCATAGTCAAACATCTGCTCTGCCTGTGCCTCATCTACCCGGGCGTCATCCCCCTCCAGCACCGGTAGGCGCATGGTGCCCAGCCCCAGGGCGGAAAGCTTCTGATTCTGGAACGATTTGTAAATCATCGGTTTTTCTCCTTTTTGAAATAATTTTGTACCGGAATACGGGAACAGCCCCCCTTCCGTCTGCTGTTCATTATACGCCTTCAAGCGTACTTTAAGTCAATACCCAATCCCGCCCTCCGCCGCAAAAAAGCCCCTCTCTCCGAAGAAAGGGGGACTTTTTGAAAAGAGCCCTTTTTACCACCGATCTCCCAGATGGCTGAAGGCCAGTATAATAGTGTCCAGCCCCAAAATGATCAGATAGAAGCCAATAATCAGATTCAGGGAGAATAGGGCCGCCGCAGGGGACAGCAGCAGGATAAAGCCCAAAACCAGCCCCAGTATGTTCAAAATCAAGGAAATGTAATAGTAGGCATTCCCCGCTACCATCCGTATCATAGGAAGATGTGAAAATTGGGAGATACAGTGGGCAATAAACCAGAGAGGGAACAGCAGGCTCATAGCCCACCGCCCGGCTCCGGGATGCAGCAGCAGCATCAGGCCGGCCAACAGGCTCAGGATACCAGAGACGAGGGAAATCGTGGGCCCAAATCCCGTGTGCCGCTCTGTTTTAACATAAAATATCAAATCACCAATTCCGGTACAGACAGCCAGGGAGCCATATAAAAACACGAGCCCTGTTAAAGCCGCGCCCGGGCGGATAAAGGTAAAAATGCCCAGCGCCACCAACAAAATCCCAACAAGCAATCCGATCCAACCCAATCCGGAACGTCTTTTCATGGCTGCAGTTCCCTCCTTACTTATTTAAAATCTCCATAAATTCATCACCGGTAATGGTTTCTTTCTCATAGAGGAACTGTGCCAGCTCATCCAGCTTGGAGCGATTGTCCTCCAGAATCTTCCGGGCTTTGGCGTGCTGGGCCTTTACCAGCTCCACCACTTTCCGGTCAATGGCCTTCTGGGTCTCCGTCGAACAGCTCAAGGAGGTATCTCCGCCCAGATACTGGTTATTTACCGTCTCCATAGCCACCATGTCGAATTCTTCGCTCATGCCATACCGGGTAATCATGGCCCGGGCCAGCTTGGTAGCCTGCTCAATGTCATTGGAAGCGCCGGTGGTGATTTCCTGGAACACCACTTCCTCGGCAGCCCGGCCGCCAGTGAGGGTGGCGATCCGGTTTTCAATCTCCTCCTTGGTCATCAGGTATTTGTCCCCCTGCTCCACCTGCATGGTATAGCCCAGGGCACCAGAGGTCCGGGGGATAATGGTAATTTTCTGCACCGGGGCGGAATGGCTCTGAAGGGCCGCCACCAGGGCATGGCCGATCTCATGGTAGGCCACCACCCGCTTCTCCTTATCCGAGAGCACTGCGTTCTTTTTCTGGTAGCCGGCGATAATCACTTCCACGCTCTCTTCCAGATCCGCCTCTGTAACCACGGAACGGCCGGAGCGGACGGCCCGCAGGGCGGCCTCATTGATAATATTGGCCAGCTCGGCTCCGGAAGCGCCTGCGGCCATCCGTGCAATGGTGTGGAAGTCCACATCATCGGAGGTTCGGATCTTTTTGGCATGGACCTTCAAGATAGCCTCCCGGCCCTGGAGATCCGGCAGCTCCACCGGCACCCGGCGGTCAAACCTTCCCGGACGTGTCAGGGCAGGATCCAGGGATTCCGGCCGGTTGGTGGCCGCCAGGATAATGACGCCGTTGTTGCCCTCAAAGCCGTCCATTTCCGTCAGCAGCTGATTCAGCGTCTGCTCCCGCTCATCGTTGCCGCCCAGATTGCCGTCCCTCTTTTTGCCTATGGCATCAATCTCATCGATAAACACAATACACGGTGCCTTTTCCTTGGCCTGCTGAAACAGGTCACGGACCTTGGAGGCGCCCATGCCCACAAACATTTCCACAAACTCGGAGCCAGACATGGAGAAGAAGGGTACTCCAGCCTCACCGGCCACCGCCTTGGCCAGCATGGTTTTGCCGGTTCCGGGAGGGCCTACCAGAAGCACGCCTTTTGGCATGGACGCACCCACATCCGTGTACTTTTTGGGATTGTGCAGATAATCCACAATCTCCGCCAGGCTCTCCTTGGCTTCGTCCTCCCCGGCCACATCATCAAACCGGATGCCTTCGCTGGAGGGTACGTAGATCTTGGCCTTGCTCTTGCCCATTCCAAAGGCCATGGAGTTTTTGCCGCCCATCTGTTCCATCAGCTTTTTGCTCATATATTGGCCCAGACCAATAAAAATCACCAAAGGCAGCACTACTGTAATAAGCATACTTAGCAGCGGTGAAAGAGTCTGTTCCTCCACACCACCGAACTGGGCCCCTGATTCGTACAGCCGCTGGGTCAGGTCCGGGTCATTCAGGGCCACGGTCTCATAGATGGTGCTATTATCCTTGTCCGTAAAAATTATCTGGGAACCTTCAATCTGTACTTGGCCAATATTCTTTTCCTCAATCATCTGCATGAAGGTATTGTAGTTTACCTCCGTCACCTCCTGCTGCATCAGCAAGGGTGATACAAACAGGTTGAACAGCAGCAATACCAGCAGTACAATTCCGTAATAGTAAATCAAAGGCTTTTTGGGGGATTTTACTTCTTTCATTGGGTCTTCGCCTCCTCTTGGTTTGGTTCTATCATTTGCCCCGCAATAGCTTCCAGGGAAGTCAGCAGGGCTTGGTCAGCCGCCTGCAAAGCAAAATCCAGCATATACTCTGCCAGCAGGATCTTTTCCTCCGGCAGCATTTCCTGATTCTGCCCAGTTTCCGAGCTCTGCCGGATTTCCTTTCCGGTCCGCTCCAGGATTTCCACAATTTCGTCAAAGGCACCGGCAATCCTGGCGGCTGGCCGAAACCGGCTGAAACGCATCCGGTTCTGGAGAGAGATGCGCTCTTCCTCACATTCCCGCCGCATGGAAGCTACTTCCCGTTGGATTTCCTCCCAGCTGCCTGTCTCACTGAGCTGAATCCGGCTGTGCAGCCTCCCGGTCTTTCGATCCAGCTCACAGAGCTTTGCGGAGAGAATCTCGTGTGCCATTTTCATCGCTCCTTTCCTGCCGCATGCTTTCCGGCATCGGCTATACCCCGAAGGTATTTCCGTTTTCTGCCTATAGTATAGTGTCCCTGTTTCTCCTTCACAATAGTCAGCTTTTTTACTGTGTATAGACAAAAAAGCCGGAGTGTAAAAACATTTTACACTCCGGCCATCCTGTTTAATTCTCCGGACGCTGAATGGATCTCGCCGTTGACCAGTCGCCGCACCAGGTGCGCAATCTGTTCCAGATTTTGCGTATCCTCCTCCGTCCACTTCCGCAGGAGCCCCATAATGGCCCCTATATGGTAGCGCATAATCAGCTTCCGGTCACCATGACTGTAATTTTCAAACAGATGCTTTTGTTCCATCACCTGTTCAAAAAAAGAGGTAATCAGCTGGGCCAGCATCTTCTCCAGCTCTTCCCCGTAGTTGGAGTGGAGCCCTTGCTCCACATAAGGCCGGGCGCTGACTGCCACCCGGAAAAAATAACTGAGAGCCTCCTCCGTGTCCTCCTGCGCCAAGCACGCTTCCAGGATTTTCTGGGATTGGCGTTCCAGGCTCCATCGGAGCAGGTCCGGTATATCTTCAAAATGATAGTAGAAAGCCTGCCGGGTAATATGGCATTCCTCCACAATATCCTTCACCGTCAATTTTCGGATGTGTTTCTGAATCAAGAGTTTTTTTGCGGCATCCGCAATCAACTCTTTCATGTCCACTGCCATAGCCTGCCTCCCTTCTCTAATCCTGCTCCGTATCATAACATATTTTTTCCCCATCTGTCCACGGTGCCGGAATTCTTTTCTGCTGTCTTTTCCTAAATTTCACATATTGTTCACAATATCATATTGACAAACGCCCGCAAAAGCGATACTATATTTTATTGTTAGTGTGCGAACTTTTAATGGTGCAGAAATCAGCCGTGATTCCTGCAGCATAAATTGCGCCATTGTAAACCATCTGGGATACCATTGGATGCAGGAGGGAGCACAGCAGGCAGAGGAAAGGAGTTGATAGATCCTATGGAATTTGACTGCGGGGGATGGATCAATCTGCTGTCTCACAAAGTCAAAAAGCGGCTGAATTCCACTCTGGCGGATCTGGGAATCACCGCTGTACAAAGCCGCATTTTGTTCTACATCCTGAAGCATGCCCCTGAGGGCCCTGTGTTTCAGAGGGACGTGGAGGAAGCTTTTGAGCTGAGCCGCTCTACCGCTACCGGTATTCTGCAGATTCTGGAGCGGAACGGCGTGATCCTGCGGAACAGCGTCCCGTATGACGCCCGGCTGAAAAGCCTGGTTCCCACTGAAAAGGCGGAACAAATGAACGCCCAGGTACATGCCTGTATCTTAGAAACGGAGCAGGCCATGACCCGGGATATCTCCCCCGGACAGCTGCAGCTGTTCAAAGAAATTGCCGCCAAAATGTCTGAAAACCTGGATGCGGTATAGACATTTTTGTTTTGTTCGTCCCATAACAAAAAGTATATCGAAAAAAGTGAAGAAAGGAAAACCCAAACGATGGTTAAGGTATTAATGAAAAGTATTCGGGAATACAAAAAGCCATCCATTCTCACCCCGATCCTGGTTACCGGCGAGGTAATCATGGAGTGTATTATCCCCTTCGTGCTGGCCAACCTGGTCAACGACATTAAGGCGGGCTGCTCTCTGGGTGAGATTGCCCAGTACGGCGCCGCGCTGCTGCTGATGGCGCTGCTTTCCCTGTTTTTCGGCGCCACAGCCGGCTCCACCTGCGCCACAGCCAGCTGCGGCTTTGCCCGCAACCTGCGGAAGGATATGTTCTATAAAATTCAGGGCTACTCCTTCCAAAACATTGATAAATTCTCTGTTTCCAGCCTGGTAACCCGTCTGACCACAGACGTGACCAACGTCCAGCTGGCCTACATGATGATCATCCGGGGGGCCATCCGTTCGCCGCTGATGCTGATCTTCTCCTTCATTATGGGCTTTATTATGGGCGGGAGGATGGCTCTGATCTACTTGGTTACCATCCCCATTCTGGGAACTGGGCTAATTCTGGTCACCCGCAAAACCATGCCTATTTTCCGCAGGGTATTCCGGAAATATGATGCTTTGAACAGCTCTGTGCAGGAAAACATCCGCAGCATGCGGGTGGTGAAGGCCTACGTGCGGGAGGACTATGAAAAGAAGAAATTTGGTACAGCCGCTCAAAATGTACAGGCGGACTTTACCCGGGCAGAACGGATCCTGGCCATCAACAACCCGCTGATGCAATTCTGCGTCTACATTGTCATGATTTTTGTGATGACCTTCGGTTCCTACACGGTCATCAGCTCCCGTGGACTGGATCTGGATGTGGGCCAGATGTCTTCCCTGCTCACCTACAGCTTCCAGATTCTCATGAGCCTGATGATGCTGTCCATGATTTTTGTTATGATCACCATGGCTGCCGAATCTGCGGAACGTATCACCGAGGTGCTCAGCGAGGAGAGTTCCCTGCAGAACCCGGCCAACCCGGTGATGGAGGTCAAGGATGGTTCCATTGACTTTAACCATGTGAGCTTCAAATACTCCCAGAAGGCGGAGCGGATGGCGCTGTCCAACATTGACCTGCACATCAAATCCGGTGAAATCATTGGCATACTTGGCGGAACCGGTTCCTCCAAGTCCTCTTTGATCCAACTGATCCCCCGGCTGTACGATGCCACCGAGGGTTCCGTAAAGGTGGGCGGTGTGGACGTCCGTGATTATGACATGGAAGTGCTCCGGAACCAGGTAGCCGTAGTGCTGCAAAAGAATGAACTGTTCTCCGGAACCATCAAGGAAAACCTGCGCTGGGGCAACCCCAATGCCACAGACGAGGAGCTGGTGGAGGCCTGCCGGCTGGCACAGGCGGATGAATTCATCCAGCAGTTCCCGGATGGCTATGACACCTATATTGAGCAGGGAGGCACCAACGTATCCGGCGGTCAGAAGCAGCGGCTCTGCATTGCCCGGGCTCTGTTGAAAAAGCCCAAAATCCTGATTTTGGATGATTCTACCAGCGCTGTGGATACCCGGACAGACGCTCTGATCCGCCAGGCATTCCGGAAGTTCATCCCAGAAACAACTAAACTGATTATTGCCCAGCGTGTTTCTTCTGTGCAGGATGCGGATCGGATTATCATTATGGAAAATGGCTCCATCAATGCCATTGGCACCCATGAGGAGCTGTTGAAGACCAATGAGATTTACCGCGAGGTTTACACTTCCCAGAATAAGGCAGGTGATCAAGATGTCGAATAAAAAGCAAACCACAGGGTCCAGGAAAGGAGTAATGGGCCGCCTGATTCGTACCCTGTTTGAATTTTATCCGGTGATGCTGCCGGTAGCCATTGTATGTATTGTATTGAATGCCATCGTCAGCTCTCTCCCCTCCGCCTTCATGCAGAACGTAATTGCGGTAGTGGAGCAAAGCTGGCAGAGCGGCGACTGGTCCGCCGCCTCCGGAAGAATTCTGAGCCTGGTTGGGCTGCTTTGCGTGTTCTACGTCATCAGCCTGGCGGCTGGTTTTGCCTTCGGCCAGCTGATGGCCATCATTACCCAAGGCTCCCTGTCCAAGCTACGTCAGAAAATGTTTAACGGGATGCAGAATCTTCCGATTAAATATTTTGACACCCATGATCACGGAAACGTGATGAGTTACTATACCAACGATATTGATACCTTGCGGCAGATGATATCGCAGAGCTTCCCTAACCTGATTATATCCACGGTAACCGTGTTGACAGTGCTGGGAATTATGCTGTATTACAGCCTTTGGCTGGCCTTGACCGTTATTGCCGGCGTGGTGATCATGGTCTTTGTGGTCAAGCGGGTGGGGGGCCGGTCCTCCAAGTATTTCTTGCGGCAGCAGCAATCCCTGGCACAGACGGAAGGCTTTGTGGAAGAAATGATGAACGGCCAGAAGGTTATCAAAGTGTTCTGCCACGAGGAGGCAACCAAAAATGGCTTTGATAAGGTCAATGACCAGCTGTTCTCCGATGCGCGTATTGCCAACCGCAACGCCAACATGCTGATGCCGATCCTGCTGAACATTGGCAACGTACTGTATGTGGTGGTAGCCCTGTTGGGCGGCTTCCTTCTGCTGGTAGGCGCTCCCAACCTGAGCCTGTCCGGACTGCCTTTCAGCATCAGCATCCTGGTGCCGTTTCTGAACATGACCAAACAGTTTTCCGGCAGTGTCAGCCAGGTGTCGAACCAGCTGAACTCGGTCATCATGGGCCTAGCCGGTGCTAAGCGGATCTTTGACCTCATTGACGAGTATCCGGAAACCGATGAAGGCAATGTAACCTTGGTCAATGTGAAAAAAGATGAAAACGGCCAGCTGACCGAGTGCGCAGAGCGCACACAGAGCTGGGCCTGGAAAGTCCCTCAGGCAGACGGCACCAACACCTACACCTTGCTCACCGGCGATGTCCGCTTCAACCATGTGGACTTTGCCTATGTGCCCAACAAGGTGGTGCTCCACGATATTACCCTGTACGCCAAACCTGGCCAGAAAATCGCCTTTGTGGGTTCCACGGGAGCCGGCAAGACTACCATCACCAACCTGATCAACCGTTTTTATGATATTGCTGACGGCAAGATCCTGTATGACGGCATCAGCATTAATGACATCAAAAAATCCGATCTCCGCCGCAGCCTGGGTATTGTTCTGCAGGACACCAACCTGTTTACAGGCACGGTAATGGAAAACATCCGCTATGGCCGGCTGGATGCCACGGATGAGGATTGCATTTCTGCCGCCAAGTTAGCCGGTGCCCATGACTTTATCACCCGGCTGCCAGAGGGCTACAATACGCCTCTGACCGGCAACGGTGCCAGCCTCTCCCAGGGGCAGCGGCAGCTGCTTTCTATTGCCCGGGCAGCGGTGGCAGACCCGCCGGTTATGATCCTGGATGAGGCCACCAGCTCTATCGACACCCGCACCGAGGCCATTGTCCAGCGGGGTATGGATGCGCTGATGAAGGGCCGCACCGTATTTGTAATCGCCCATCGGCTTTCCACCATCCAGAACTCCAATGCCATCATGGTTCTGGATCACGGCCGGATTATAGAGAGAGGTACCCATGAGGATCTGCTGGCCCAGAAAGGGACCTACTATCAGCTGTATACCGGGGCCTTGGAGCTGGATTAAGCGCCTCTCCACAGTGGGGAAGCCCCCGGTATGGAAAAACCGATTCTGTTGAAAAGCCCCTGGTTCGGGAACCAAGATTCCCGCGCCGGGGGCTTTTCTTACCCTCACTCCTGCTCTCCCGTCTTAAGGCAACGCAACCGGATTACAGCAGATAGCGTGCGGCCAGAGTCTCCACCAGATGCATGTTGAGGCCTGTTTTTTCTGTTTCAAAGGTAAGAATCAGCCGTTCCCCTGGATAAATTTCATTTTCTTCATAGGCCTGTATTTTTCTTACCGCGCTCTTTGCGTATGCCGGATCATCCATTTTTCCGTGGTGTTCCCAGTAGATTTCCTGCCTTGTCTTTCTGGATAGAAAGGTAAAATCCGGATGGACGGTGCCCAATCCGTTCAGATATAAGGGATGTTCATATTTATAGGCAATTCTCTTGCGAAAAAAATAATCCGCCAGAATTTTTTCCGATTTGGAGCGCACCCGCTCGCCCTGCTCTGTCCGGATTTCCGTCAGATCCTCCCGAAACGCTTTGGGCTGATACACCTCCGCTCTCCACTGTGCCAGCTGCTGTGCCCAGGTTTGTTCCACCGGACAAATCCACTTTTGTTTTCCTCTGCACTCCCGCGAAAAAAGCCTTTCGATCTCGTCATCCTCATAGTCCTTCGTAATTCTCCGAATTTGCGCCAATCTTCTTTCAGCTAGTTGGACAAACTTTTCATCATAGCCTTTTTGCGCCAGCCTGCGGACCAGTTCTTCCTTTTCCCTGGGAATATATGTACCATTTTTCTTCCCACCCGGGATCACATGATAGTATTGGGCGCATTGGTTGCTGTAGGACACCCGCAAGGTCCCCATCGGGGCATCTTGCAGCTGTTGAAGGGACTTTTGCAAATAATTTTCCAATTTTTTCTGCTCTGCCAACAACATTTCCTTGAGGCTCGCCATACCACCTTCCTCCTTTTCTCTCTTGAATTTCTTTTTATTTTGAAATCAGTTCGCCGATTACGGATATTTTTAACTTTAGATCATTTTCTCCGTAAGCCGAATCTCCCCATCACGGAGATTTCGGGCCTTTTGACCATTTTCTCCGTAAGACAGATTGCCTGATTACGTAGACTTTCGATACTTTGACATTTTTCTCCGTAAGTTTCATCTCGCAATTACGGAGATCCTGGATCTTTTATTCTTTTTCTCCGTAAATCTGCCCGGGACACTACGGAGTTCTCGGGCCTTTTGTTCTTTTCTCCGTAAATCTGCCCGGGACACTACGGAG